>CATYEN010000001.1 GCA_958405565.1 uncultured Collinsella sp.
ACTGCGGGAACGGCCTATATGCTCAATGTGTTCGGCTGAGATCGGAAATCAACCTTTTCGAAGCGAATGAACTCTTTATTACCACAAGAGTCAAAGAATGAGTGAATCTGGTCCTGACTTTTAATAGGAAGATCTTGACCGCTTAAAAGGTGATAATAGGAATACTGCCCTTTTGCAACTGCGGAGTTGAGAAGGCTGAGTTCACAGGCGATTTGCGAATACCCGCCCCAAGTGACTCTAATGCGAGGAACTAAATAGATCCCAGCCTTACCGACAGAAGCCAACAAGCGTTTTTCATCCCATCCACCTATTTTTGCATCCATATGGATAAAGATGTCGTTTCGCTCATCATCGAGGACCCTCATCAGGGTGTGAAGAACCTCGTCGTCCTTGTGAGCCATAACAAGGAAGGCGTGTTTGCCCACAGTCGCATCGGGGCGAGATGGCATTGGCATACAGCCCTCCATATGTCTACCACTCGCGAGGTTTGTATTCGCCTTCCTCGGCAATGATATAAGGTGAAGGCTGCGCATGTTCAATAATTCGCGGTTTACCGAGAACAACCGTCGAGTTATCGGGTACGTCTTGGAATACGACGCAGTTTGCTCCAATCTTGACGTTATTCCCAACGCGAATTCCTCCGAAAATCTTGGCACCGGGGTCAATGAAGACGTTGTCACCTATAATTGGGGCTTTCCCTCTGCTTCGTCCTATAGTTACCTGGTGAAAGATGGTCACATTTCGCCCGATAGTCGCCCCCCCCGCAATGACTATACCGTTGATGCCGTGCGCAGTGATATTGGGGGGCGCCAAAAAATTCTCACACACGCATGAAGTCTCGTCGTTCCAACCAGGCATGATATCCGCGCAACTCCTGCGCATCTCATGGTCAACATACAACGAATAATATATTTTGTGGATGCCCCGGGCGCTTCCGGTAAGCAGGGCGTGTCGCCTTCTCCAAAATTTATCGTCATCGTACCTACCGAAAACCGCATTTTTGAAGCCATGCCAAATCGCCTTTGCGCCCATCAGCATCCTCCGGCATTGTTGAGTGAGCGGAGAACATATAGCGTTCTTGATATGCCTTCGGAGATGCCCATGCGTGCAGACCAACCAAGTTCGTCACGCGCCTTGTTTCCGTCCATCAGCGCAAACGTGGCCTTAGAGTACCCTGCCGCCTCCTGGGCGTCAGGTAATTCGAATACAACTTTAACACCGCTGGCTTTGGCTATAAGTCCAGCAAGATCCCTCAACATTACGTCGGATCCTTTATCTGCAAGGTTGTAGGCTTCCCCGTCGTTACCAAGGAGCAATATATGCAGCAGACCAGACACAGCGTCCGCGACGTGCAGGTAGGAGAACTTCTGCGTCCCCTCGCTCTTGAGGACAACGTCCTCGCCGACAAGCGAGCGGTGTATGAACTGGGAGAGCGCTTTTGAATCATCGGGCAATAGCGTAGGCCCGTAGACGCGCGCAATGCGAGCGACAACGGCCTCGACACCCTTCTGCGAACGGTAGGCTTGACACATAGCCTCGCCCAGTCGTTTCGATTCGTTGTAACAGGCACGAAGAGTGTTGCAGTCGATATTCCCGCAGTACTTCTCATCAAAACGTTCAACGTCACCGCGGTTCTGGCCATAAATCTCGACTGACGAGGCAAAGAGCAGCCTAGCACCGCAATCGACGGAGTAGCTGAGGAGGTTCTGTAAGCCGTCCACGTTGACTCGGATGGTGCCGATGGGATCGGTGGCGTACTGGCGCGGGTGCGTGGAGCTCGCTAGATGCAAAACGTAGTCCGCGGGGGCAGCGGGGCTGTAACCTGTCGCAGAGACGGAGCCCTCCTCAAACGAGAAATGGTCTCGCCCGAAGTACGGCAGTCTCGAGCGCGCTTTCTCGGCGCTGCGCCCCAAAGCGATGACACTACAATTCGACCCGTCAATGTCGTTCCTATGCATTAGAACGTCGATGAGGAAGGTCCCGATCATACCGGTTGCACCGGAGATGGCGACCGTCTTATTCGCGAGCTTCTCCCATGGCAGGGGAAGCGAACAAACTTTGTCAAGGTCGGCGATATACTCTGGGCAATTGAGCCTATTCATCGCGAGCATCCCTCTCCGCCGCCCATGCGCGGAAGAACTCGAGGTTTTCCGGCGTGGTGAGCTTAATGTTACGGTCCGACCCAGCGGCGAAGTTTAGCTTCACGCCCAACTGGACCATCATTGTGTTCGTGTAGTTGGAGCCGTCGATTCCGACACCCTTTTCAAAAGCCTCGTGATACTTGGAGTCGAGCAGCCCGAAACGGTACGCCTGCGGCGTGGATACGCGACGAAGCGTTTCGCGGGGGATGTACTGCGTAGTGGTGGCTGAATCCTTCTCGTCCACAAGGAAGATCTGCTCGTTGTAAGGCATGCTCGTGACGGCGTTGCCACGCTCTTTGGCAACGCGAACGACGTCGGTGATGACCTCGGGGTCGAGCATGGGGCGCACGCCGTCGTGGACGATGCAGATGTCGTCTTCGGCAAGCACGCCCTCAAAGTTGTACACACCGTTGCGGATAGACTCCTGACCAGAGGCGCCGCCTTTGACGACCCACTTTAGCTTGTCAATTTTGTATTGCCTCGCATAGGCGCGCAAGACCTGCTCCCAGCCGTCCAAGCACACGACCTCGATGGCGTCCACAAGCGGATGCTCCTGGAAAGCCTCGAGCGTGTAGACAATGACAGGCTTCTCGCCTACATTGATGAACTGTTTGGGAATCTCCTGCCCCATACGCGAGCCTATGCCGCCTGCTATGATTATTGCCACGTTCATGAATTACTTTCCTTCCCCGGAATTTGCCTTCCATACCTTCATCCCATGAGTGACCCGCTGGTCTTCGGGCGGAAGCCGCATGTAGTCGCCATAGAGCCCATTTAGGTACGCGTCCCAGTGCGGGCACACCTTGAAAGTGCGACCCTCGAACTCCATATCGATCAAGTTGTCGAAGTCCTCGACGGGAAAACCGGGCTTATCAGGCTTGTAGGGCCCCCAAACAACATCTCCTGCTTCATGCGTATCGCCGAACTGCAGGCCACGGGCCCTCTCCCCTAGCTCGGAAAACTGCTTTTCCGCAGGAAATACCGCCCTATGAATCGGAAAAAGGAAACGCTTCGCGACCTTTTTCAACGGATTTGAAGTGGACGTTTTGATATTTACGTATGACCGCGATGCTCTGAAGAATGTCTTTTCCTGAGCCGCCATTAGGGTCGCTTTCTCAGATTTTTCGTCAGGCATGGCATCGGCGGGAAAAATGTCAATCCAGAGAAACTCTTCGATTACTTCTTCAAAGTGCGGTTCCTGAGCCCTCCATGAAGGGTTGGTCAGTTTCATGAAGGGATAGATGTACCCCTTGCGTCCAGGAATATTGGGCGTCAACCCAGCAGGCACCCACTCAGGATGAGATGCAAGTTCATCGAAATCTGGCCTGGGCATAATGACATCGATATCGTCATCCCAAGGAATGAATCCCCTGTGCCTCACGGCACCTAGAAGCGTGCCGCCATCAAGTGAATAGCGAAGCCCATGCTCGTTTGTCATCCTGTCAAAATTGACGAGCATAGCAAGCAGCAGTTTTTGGATTTCTATAGTGGCGAGATACCGCATCATTACTCCTTAGTACTCTTATGGGAGTTTGTCTCCGACCGGGTCGCGCACCAGAGCATGAAAACTCTTGCTAGTAGCAACAAGGCATCGCAACCCCAGCGGACAACGCAGATAACATCAAGGGTTATCAGCCCGGCAAGATAAAGTGCCAAAAGAGAGACCACGTTAACGATCCCGGTGAACAACGTCGAAGCGGTCAGCTCCTTTACGTGCCCCATGGCGCCAAGAACCGGCCAGCCAATCAGAATTCCGTAGAATGAGAAGATAAAGATCGGTGAGATCATCCACATGACATGGGCACCACCAACGTACTCGGGTCCTCCGAGGACGAGCATAATCGGCTCGGAGAGGGCGCAATACGCAACGGTACCCAGGACAAGGGCGGGCAGCGCAGCGAGCGCCAACTTTCGTGCGAACCCGAAGTCTCTGTTCTTAATCATATGGGGGTAAAGGCTGTTGGCAATAGGCGTGTAGAGCGACTGCACGGCGTTCACGGTCGTGAGCGTAAGCGACCAGAAGGCGATGTCCGTCTTGCTTGTGATTGCCAACCCGATAATCACCGTGGTGAATCCAGAGAAAAGAGAGGAGCTGACGTTCGAAACGCAATAGATAGCGGAGACACGTAGCTCCTCGAAGCTCTCCTTAAAGGTGGGCCTTGCTATACCGATGCCGAACATGCGCATTTGGGCGCGATAGCTCCATGCGATGTCAACGATCTCCGACAGTACGTCAGCCACGGCAACAAGGATAAGGTCCTCCGGTCCGCGCACGAGAAGGATCGTGAGCACGACCTGCACCCCCTTGGATGCGAAATACCGGGTCGTCAAAGGCCCCATATGTTCGTTTCCCTGAAAGATGAAGTCGGGCAGCACTGTACGACCCGCTGTTGCAAAGAACGCCCAGATGACGTAGACAGTGTTCTCGGCCAAAATGGGAATAAAGCGTGTTATGACCATAACACAGATGAAAAGACCGCAGAGCAACATGAGGCGTGCGACCGTAATCGCCCCCACGAGGCGGGAGAGAGCTGCGGTATCCCCCTTGAGATCAACCACCTTCTTGGTTCCAGAGAGCGTAAAGCCAAAATCGGCGATGGTTTGGACCACGCCCATGAAAGAGAGAACATAGGCGTAAACGGCATATCCCTCAGTCCCGAGAACGCGAGTGAGATAGGGAATAAGCAGCAGCGGAAAGAGATACTTGAGTATCTGAAGCCCATACTGCCAAAGCGTGTTCTTGTAGAATGCGCTGTGCTTCACCGGCTGCATCCCCCATTCAAGACGTAGAAGGCGTAAGCCAGTCTATTAAAAAAGAATCGACGGATAGAAAACCGCATATTTCGCAACTCCAATGTAGTTAAAGGAGGGAATAAAATTTCTCAACGCAATGAGGCAGACGAGAGCAGAGACGATAAATAAACAAAAGTCCAAAAGAAGGGGCCATCGTAGCTTGGACAGTGCCTTTCTTTCCTCATTGTTGAGGCATAAAGTAGATCCGATAAGCAAGGGAATATAGATGAGCCTGTTCCCGACATTGACCAAGGTCGCCTCCATGGCAAAGACGCAGAAACCCATTACGAGCATGACAGGAAACCGATAGTCATCCTGGCTCGTCAAAAACGTTCGCAAGAGAAGCATCCCCAGAAGGACCATAGACAGCGCATGACCTGCAACAGCGAGGCTGTCCTTGGCCTGCTGTTGATCCCATCCAGTCCCCTCTGTATAAATGCTCGCTTTCTTAATTGCGTCTCCGACCAAAGGTAAGCCGTCAAGTACATGCGACGTAATCAAGATTGTGGCGGCAGAGGCAACTGCTGCTAAGGCGAGCGCACAGATCAGAGCGCCGCTCTTTGGATTTTTCGCAATGAACGGCTGGAGTATTAACAGGGCGAACGCAACCACCATCGACGTATGGATCCCGCACGCCAGCAGAATCAGCAATAACGAGGGGATGGAATCTCTAATGCCATAGGAACGACGAATATAGAATGCGGTCGCGCACAGAATGCAGCCCAAAGTCGACCTCATGTAGGCAACGATGGCCTGCATATGAACAGCAAGAACGACGAAAATGAATAGCGCAAGAAAAGCTGCAGCATCAGTCCTCTCACGAGCGCAGGCGTCCATTACTACCCAAGAGGTCAGGCCAAATCCCACAAAAGCCCCGCTTACCTGCAGGAGGGCGAGACTCCCGCTGTTCCCAACAAGCCAACACCAAACGTTCCAAACAATAAGGCCGTCATGGTCGGAGTTTGAACTGGACAAAACAGACAAGACGCTCTTGCCGGTATAAAACTGGCACTCAGCCATCCACCGTGTCATGTCTACGGGGTGCCGATACTCAATTCCCGAAACTACCAGGGACATGGAAAGCGCGATACCAAAAGCGCATGACACCGCCATCTTTCTCGAAGGGCAACCGGCGAACAAGATAGTCGATAGACAAAGCGCCAGCAAAGGCGAAACGAAGGCGGTGGTAGCGAGGAAAAACGCGATGCCAAAGGCGTTACCGCCATCGTCAGAAAGCCCAAATTTGCTTATGCCCAGACCGGCCCCTGTCGTTTTCGTCATCGCGACATCCTCCTGGCAAACGGGGTGGCCACGCGGCAGCCGAGAAGGCACCAGTAAGCAAGCAAATTCATTTTCTTTTCCAATAATACGAAGAATATACGCTGTTCAAACCTCAGGGAACTACATCGTCTGATGGCCTCCGCATACAAAGGCGTGTTCCTGAACTCCTGAAACTGACGTCGATACCACTTCGCGCCGACGTTCTTGCGCATGTCGTAGAACCCATTAGAGAGATAACCAGTAAGCGAGATTTCGGCAAAACGGTTTCCGGGCCATTTCGCATCCCACAAAACAGCCTGGCGGTAGACCTCCTCTTTAACTCTTGCATATTGCATGGTCTGGCCTTCGCGATAGCGAGAGGTGATGCTGTCCGCGTTCGTTCTATAGAAATATAGGGGCTCTCGTATGCAGGCCACACTGTTCGCACTGTCAAGGATGTAAAGGCTCTGAAGCTGGTCCTCACCAAGCTGGAGCCTCCCATACCCCGAATAATCACAGTCACGATCCACGCATGATCTCTTTGCAATCTTCAGGGTGATACTCGGTATAGCTCCAGACAGAAAGGAAGAACGGATGAAATTCACATCTTCAGCCCGGAAAAAATTTTGGTTTCCGGGAACCCCTCCCGGAAGAATAGAGTCGAAGTCGATGGAACTGCTATTGCCGACAATTACAACGTCCGCATCCGTATCTTCGATAGCCTTGCTCACTGCCAGCAAGGCATGGGGCGCAAGCCCATCATCGCCGTCGACGTGCCAGAAATAGTCGCCTTTGGCGGCCATGATTCCGGCACGGCGCGCCTGAAGCAGACCCTTATTCTTCTGTCTGATTATCTGAACGGGAACATCTACCTCCGAGGCAAAACGCTCATAGATAGCAGCGCTGCCGTCAGTCGAGCCGTCGTCGACAATAACGACCTCGTAATCAGAGTAGTCCTGGCGTGCGATGCTAGTCAGGCACTCGCCAAGGAAGTCCTCAACGTTGTATACGGGAACGATTACAGAAAATCTCACCTTATCAACCCTTATTACTTGGGGTTTATCCAATTGCTTTGCCCGAAACTGCTGCGTAGAGGGCGTAGAAGGCGTTGTGCGCCTTTGGGGAAATCGCGAATAGCATGCACCGCAACCTCCAGGTGCGGGATGCCAAACGGCTCCGCGAGGCTTGCCCCGCAAGCTTGCGAGCTCGTCTCAGATACGACCGCCCCTCAGCCCTGTCGCCAAAGGTATTGAGATCGACGCGCATAGCGACGCGCAGCGTACAGTACGCTCGAAAGCACTCAAACTCGTCCTTAAGGCCGCCCCCGGCAATTTGCCGCACGGTCTCAATAGTCTCATCCATGTCTTGCGCTTGCTTGGGCCCCTGCTTCTTAAACGTGGTGATGGAGCCGGGTCTCGTTACATACGCGTAGAAAGGAGCATCAGAAAAGGTGATCTCCCCGACACGCGAACAGATAGAGGCGATCACGCCCATGTCTTCGAAAAGCTGCCCCTCAGGAAAGGCAAGGTAGGGGATCAGGGACCGGGCGAAGAGCTTGCCGCATGCAGAACCACTCTCTCCGTTGAATAAAAGCAGCTTCCTAAAACGCTCGGCACCGGACTCCACCTTGAACTCAGCAGTCTGCTCCATCTCGTAGTTCTCAAGAAGGGGCGTCTTAGCGAAAGACCCTGCAACAAGAGTCACCTGGTATTTCAGGGCAGCTTCAACCATAAGCTCAACGGTTCGCGGGTCGATGAGGTCGTCTCCGTCGACATACATGAGATAGTTGCCGCGGCATCGTTGCGTGCCATAATTGCGAGCGGAAGAGAGCCCCCCGTTCTTCTTATGGTGAATCTCGATGCGTGGGTCGTCTCCGACGGTGTATTCGATCAAATCGATAGTATCGTCTGTGCAGCCATCGTCCACGATAAGGATCTCGATGTTCGGATACGTCTGATTGAGCAGCGACCTCACACAAGGAAGTGCGAACGTTCCCACGTTGTACATGGGGACGATAATGCTTACCAGTGGGTTATCGACTTTGGAAGCCATTTTGCTACGCCCTCCGGAGAAGAATTCGATAGATCAGTGACCTCAGCGAATTGGGCATAAGGCAGACCAGCGCGTGCGGCACGTATGAGCAGACATAGTCGCGTTCAGTGAAATAACCCCGCTCTACCTGTGCTCTCTTGAAGGCCTTGGCGTACTTGAGGTACTGAACTCCGCCCCTGCGGGCGTAGAAGTCCTCGCTAACACGCATGGCGACTAAAGGCTCTCCCAAATTGTCCGCGCGGCAGCCGCATGCAAGCATTCTGTTGAAGAGGTCCCAATCCTCGAAATAGAGGAAATCAGAGCTGTAGTTGCCTGCCTCCATGACCTTTGATTTCCTGAACGTCATGGGCGGGTGGCGAAAGGGGTTGCGCCTCTTGGAGTAGGCGCGGATAGCGTTCAATCCCTTGGGAAGATCAGTGGTGGCGACGGGCTTGTCAGGCGACTCGATGAACTCCACGACGTCGCTGCCCACCATGTCAAGCCCACTCTCAAGAGCTGCGAGCTGCTTCTCCATGCGGTCGGGTCGGGCAACGTCGTCGGTATCCATACGAGCAACGACGTCGTTTGAGCAAGCAATCATGCCTTGACGCAGGGCGTAGCCGAGGCCGCGGTTTTCGCCATAGGCAACAAAGTTGAATAGGCCGGGATGGGCAGAGTCATACTCCCGGAGCACATCCTCCAAGCCATCCGTCAACGGGCCGTCCTCAACCATGACAATCTCGGCGGGCGGCACGGTCTGGGCAAGCATACTGTCGAGTGACTCTTTAAGGTACTCTGGGCGCTCCTTAGCGTACAGGCTCAGAAGGACGGTGTAGGCAGGGTATTGCATTGTTATTTTCCCCTCCTCATTGCCTTGAACGTTTTGACGAACACGCGGGCGTCAAGTCCAAACGACTGGTGGCGGACGTAGAAGAGTTCACGAGCCTGCCGCTGGCCGCTCCCCCAAGTCGAGTCATTACGATCTGTTGCGGCCCACCAGCCGGTGATGCCCGGCTTACATGCGAGCACCTCATCGCGGGCGTCACCGTACTCGTAGGTTTCTTCGAGCGTCACAGGCCTTGGTCCAATAACGGACAAATCACCAGTAAGTACGTTGATGAACTGCGGCAATTCGTCGAGTGAAGTGTGGCGTAGAAAACGACCAACGCGAGTAATGCGTGGGTCGTCGTCAACCTTTTGCTCACGCTGCCATTGCACCAGCTGCTCAGCAGTCATGTACTTCTCAGGGTGCTCATGAGCGTCAGAGACCATGGTTCGGAGTTTGAAGATATAGATGGGCTTACCGTTCTTACCGACTCGCTTTTGGCGAAAGAAAGGCTTGCCGGGGGAATCGATCTCTATAGCGACGCATGCGACGACGACGGGGATGGCCAATACCAAACAGACGCCAGCAGAGAACAAAATGTCGAAGGCTCGCTTGAAGGCAAAGTAGCCCGGCCCACCTTTCTTGGGTGCAGCAGCATTGGGATCGGCAGCCGGTGCCCTATAGCTTCCTGTCGCTACGAAACCTTGCGCCGGAGCAGGGTTCTCGACAGGAGGAGGAAATTCCGTCGCCATAACTGTCTGAAAGGCTGTTTGCCGATCCATAACTTGACCAATCAGCGCCGCCCCCACGGGCGCATCTGTTGCATATTGAGTTTTATCCGACACGTTCTCTTCCAACACTTCGACCCCGGGTTGGGGATCCTCCCTGTTCTGTACGGCAACCGCCAGCAGCTAGGCGATCGCCTTTTTGAGGTTGCGCATGACGCGCTGCTCGTTTGAAAGCACAGCGAGGCCAACGCGAGTAGTTACGCGTCGGCCGCACAGGTTGAGCTCCAAAAAAGCAGTGCTCTTGCGTCTGTTAATGGTTTTGATAAGGCCTTCGTGGCCCAGCAGCGGACCAGCCGTCACTATGACCTGGTCACCGTCTTTTAAGGCCTCGCTCATGGGCACTACACGGTCTCCCCTATGGGTAAAACTGCCAATAAGCTGGGTCTCTTCTTTTGCCAGCGGCACAAACTGACCGTCCTGGGAGAGCACCCGGGCAAAGTCGTCCATGCGCAGCAGATACTGTTGCACGGTGCGGGGGTCTGCCGTATCGCAGATGAGATAGCCGGGAAACAGCGGCTTGGTCGTGTTGACCCACTCGCCGTGAACCTTGATCTCGGTTTGATATTGGGGATAAAAGATTTCTTGCATGGCGTTATCCGGCACCACACGCTCGATGCGCTCGCGCATTACGTCTTCGCGACCATTAATGACCTGGATCACATACCACACGAGCACCACCCCCTTGCTGTCTTACGTGTGGCTCACGGGGTTTGGGTATGGCTTCGCCAGGGCGCTTGTGCGCGAAGGCGCTCCATATTCAAACCCTGAGCCCAGTCAGACAAGCACGTGGCTCTGCCCCACCGTGAACGGTATGTATGAGTGCAGTTGCTAGAGACGCGGGCGTGTATCGCAAAAATGACCGCGACTCCAGCTGGCTGCGTGCGAACCAGTCAAGCGGGTACAAAACTGGACCGCACGCAAACAGCTGAAGGACTGCCGTGGTTTGCCGTAACAACTTATTGCACCTTCTAATGCGAACTTATAAATAGCCGCAAAAGCAAGTGCAAAACGTGCATGGCAATCGATATTGGAGCTCGTGGTTTTTCTAACACCGCCGTTACGGCCGGATGCTGATTGACCCTGCGCTTTGTGACTTGCTGGAGCCGTGAGCACAGTTGAACTCATGTAACGTTAGGTATCCTAGCACAAGCTGTTAGTGAAACTGATTTGGGCTGCGTTGGACAACATATCGTTCATTTGACGTGCTTAAGGGGGTTGTTTTGGGATGTTGTTCACGTTGGCGCAGGTTATTGTGGTGCTGGAAATAATTGGGAGCGTTCCTGAAGCCCAACTGGAGCAGCGAGCTGCACTGGTAATTGCGTATGGACAACAAACTATGTACAGACATGGGAAATAAATTGTGCAACTTTTTGTTGATGTGGGTATGGGTTTATGGTGCGAGGTATTTTGGCATGAAAAAAGGTCTTCGATATACCGAAGACCTTAAAATTCACGATGGTGGAGACGAGGGGGATCGAACCCCTGACCTCTTGACTGCCAGTCAAGCGCTCTCCCAGCTGAGCTACGCCCCCGTGACGAGGAGATACTATAGGGGAATGTTTCTTGTTGTGCAAGAGGTTTTTTGGCTGGTCTTTTTACTTACGGGATTTTTGGGACAGGTCCTAAAATTTCACCCTGGCCTTTGGCCAGTGCGCAATTTTATGGCCAGTCCCGAAAATCCCTACTCATAGAGGTAAGCGATGGCGGTGCCGGTGTGGACTTGGATCGTGGCTGTTGACCTGACGACGTTGCTGATGCCGGTGTCGGCCAACAAGCCCAGCGGGGCGTGATTTAGTTCCCATTCTAGTCCGTGTTCGCTTACTACCGTCCCGGGGGCTATGGCGATGATGGAGAACGTTTTGTCTTCGGCGCCTTCGATGGTCCACGACTCGCCTGCGCGAAGGATGCGGGAAACCACCTTGTCCTCGGCAATCCATACTGGGGCGTCATCGTAGCCTGCGAGCAGCCCCAGTACGGAAAGCGCCATGTCGGGGCGGCCTCCGGTGGCGCAGGTTGCGTATAGTTCGGCGGCTGGCCAGCGGCGGCGGATGGTGTCCAACGCCAAGGCCAGATCGGTGTAGTCCTTGTAGGGGTTGTGGCGCTCTACTTCGAAGTCTTTGGCGGCGTCGACCAAGGCGCGACCCTCATCGCTTACCGTGTCGGCGTCGCCGACGTAGACGTCACAGCTCAGCCCCGCGCCCAGTAGCGCATCGAGTCCGCGATCCACGGCGACGATGTGGTCGCACTCCCCTGCCAGTTGGCGCAGCAGCTCAGCACTCGCCACAACGGGCGAGCCGCAGACTACTAATACTTTGCAAGCCACGGCCATCGCCTAGCCCTCAAACTCAAAAATGCGATCTAGAGACAGCTCTTCATAACTGTCGATAAAAATCTCGCAGTTGTTGCACACGTCGTCGCGATCCGTGTGCCCCAGCGGGTCGTAAATGCCCACGCGCTTAAAGCCGGCGGCACCAGAACTCTTCAGGCCAAATGCGGCGTCCTCAAAAACCCAGGCGTTATCAAATACATGCCCGTGGCGTTCCTCCAAACGACGCAGTGCTAGCTCATAAATATCCGGGAAGTGCTTGGAGCGACCGGCCTCGCCCGTGGTGGTAATAAAGTCCATGTACGGTGCCACGCCGGAGCCATCTAGCGCGGCCTGCACCAAATGAGCCGTCGTGGAGGTTGCCACGCACATGGCTATACCGGCCTTCTGGGCCTGCTGCAAAAAAGGCAGCAACCCGGCAATCGGTGCGACCTTCGAGTAGCCCTCAAGCAAAATGCCGCACAGCTCCTCGTACAGCTCGGGACCCTCTTCCTTAACACCCCACTGATCGTGGTAGGCTTGGCACTCGTCCTCCAGCGACAAGGGGCCAAAATCGGCAAAGTCCTCGGGTGTAACGTCAACCCCGTGGCGGTGCAATAACTCGGGCTGGGCATAGGCCCAAACGGGGGTGCTATTAACCAGTGTACCGTCGCAATCGAAAATAAAAGCGACATTGGGAGCGGCGGTCTGGGACATAAACGTACCTTTCGATGTCAAATGGTAAACATCCTGCTAAAAACGTTTTACCAAACGTCTGACTAACAATTTAGAAACCCTAATTGGTAAAACTGTCAAGAGTTTTACCACGGCAATTCTGCCAGTGGTCTAAACATGGCGCTTACCGATTAAACGCCGCCCCAAAACTACTTTCCTTCATAAAAGTAACGTACAGGTGTTATCGTAGTTTCTGCCGAAAGTTCCACCGAGCACGCGAGGTGGAACGAATCATAGAACTATCGCCGTCCCTTCGATTCGTGCAGCCTTGGACCTTTCGCATCTAGTCACCAAGGCAACACGCTGCCGCGTCATGATGGGATCAAACGTGAGCGATACAAAGCTAAAGCCAACGGCTAAAAAGCCCGCAACCCGTAAAGCCGCCCCGCACGCACCGGAGCTCTCTAAGGACGATGTCTATCTGTTTGGCATTGGCATGTGGGAGCGCAGCTGGGAAAAGATGGGCGCGCACCCCGACGCGCAGAACCGTACGCGCGGCTGGCGCTTTTGCGTTTGGGCGCCCGATGTAAAGAGTGTGCATGTCATTGGCGAATTTAACGACTGGGATGAGGAAGCCAACCCGCTGGTG
This sequence comes from uncultured Collinsella sp., assembly GCA_958405565.1. Taxonomy (GTDB): domain Bacteria; phylum Actinomycetota; class Coriobacteriia; order Coriobacteriales; family Coriobacteriaceae; genus Collinsella. The sequence continues at coordinate 13,469 of CATYEN010000001.1, forward strand.
CCCGTGCATACGAGCGCTATCTGGGAAGGCTTTATTCCTGGTGCCGAGCAGGGCCAGCTCTATAAATATCTCATCGAGACCAACGAGGGCGAAAAGCTCTATAAGGCCGATCCGTATGCCTTTAAGGCCGAGTGCCCTCCGGGTACCGCCAGCGTGCTGTGGACCCTCGATGGCTACAAGTGGAACGACGCCGCATGGCTCAAGCGCCGTGCCGGCCACAACCACATGTCGCAGCCGCTCAACATCTACGAGGTGCATATTGGCTCGTGGAAGCGCCACGGCGATGCGCCGCAGGGCGAGCCGGACGAGTACGGCAACTACCCCGGTCCCATGGATCCCTTCCCCGCGCAACGCGGCGAGTTTTACACCTACGACGACCTTTCGGTGGAGCTCGTGGACTACGTGCGCGATATGGGCTACACGCATATCGAGGTCATGCCGCTTATGGAGCATCCCTTCGACGGCTCCTGGGGCTACCAGACGACCGGCTACTACGCCGCCACGTCGCGCTACGGCAACCCGCAGCAGCTCATGCACTTTATCGATGCATGCCACGAGGCGGGCATTGGCGTGATCATGGACTGGGTGCCCGGCGGTTTTTGCGCCGACTCCCACGGCCTTGCCACCTTTAACGGCCACATGCTGTTTGAGCACGAGATTCACCCCAACTGGGGCACGCACAAGTTCGACTTCGCCCGTGGCGAGGTCCGCTCCTTCCTGGTCTCCAACGTGCTGTATTGGCTCGAGAACTTCCACGTTGACGGCATTCGCATGGACGGCGTATCCAGCATGCTGTACCTCAACTTTGGCATCGACGACCCCGGTCAAAAGAAGTTCAACAAGTACGGAACCGAGGAGGACCTGGACGCCAGCGCTTTTATCCGTCAGGTCAACTGCGCCGTTGAGGCACACTACCCCGACGTGATGATGATGGCCGAGGAGTCCACCGCATGGCCGCTCGTGACCTATCCGCCGCAGGACGGCGGCTTGGGCTTCCACTACAAGTGGGACATGGGCTGGATGAACGACACCCTGCACTACATGCAGACCGATTTTCCGTGGCGCCCCGGCAACCACGGCCTGCTTACGTTCTCCATCATGTACGCCTTTACCGAGAACTTTATTTGTCCGTTGAGCCACGACGAGGTCGTGCACGGCAAGTGCTCGCTCATCGGCCGTATGCCGGGCGACTGGTGGCGCCAGTTTGCCGGCCTGCGCACGCTGGCCTTTTACCAGATGACGCACCCCGGTGCCAAGCTCAACTTTATGGGTAACGAGATCGGCCAATTTATCGAGTGGCGCTACTATGAGTCCATCCAGTGGTTCCTGACCGAGGAGTACGAGACCCACAAGCATCACCAGGCGTTCATCAAGGCGCTCAACCACCTGTACACCGCCGAGCCCGCCCTGTACGAGCGCGGCTACACCGACGACGGCTTTACCTGGATCGACGCGGACAACTCCAAGCAGTCCATCGTGAGCTTTGTGCGCCAGGGCGAGGACGTCGACGACGACCTGGTGATCCTGATCAACTTTGACCCGGCGAGCTACGAGAGCTTCCGCGTGGGCGTGCCGCGCGAGGGTGACTGGGAGGTCATCTTCGATTCCGACCGTCCCGAGTTTGGCGGCAGCGGCTATGCCGGCGAGGAACCTTACACCTGCTCGAGCGAGCCCTATCCCTGGAACGGGCAGATGGACTCCATCGAGATCAAGGTGCCCGGACTGGCAGGCGTGGTGCTTAAGCGCCGTGGCCCCAGCAGCTATAAGCCGCCGGTGGTCGAGGAGCCGAAGAAGGCTACGCGTAAGCGCACGTCCTCGGTGAAGCCCAAGACTGCTGCGGTCAAGAAGGCACCGGCTAAGGCGAAGGCTGCGACGGCAAAGGCTAAGGCTGCCGCTAAGCCCGCCGCTAAAGCTACCGCGAAGCCTGCGGCCAAGAAGCCAGCTGCCAAAAAGGCAACTACCAAGGCCAAGTCAGCGACTGTTAAGTCGACCGCCAAGGATGCGTAACAAAGCCGTTACCACTGTAATCACCCGCCCCTCTGGGGCGTAGGATGTAAGTCATAACCGTTCCGGGAGATATCCCCGGGGGAAAGGAACGTATGAATAAGATCTTCGACAACAAGCAGGAGTTTACCGAGCTCTATCGCGATGCCGTCATGAGCATCAGCGGCAAGAGCGTCGAGGCCGCCAGCGACCTCGACCGCTTTAACGCCCTGGCCAAGCTCGTGGCCGAGAAGGCCCGCACCGTTGCCACCGCCAGTGACGCCCGCGTCACCGGCGAGGGCAAGAAGCGCGTGTACTACTTCTCAATCGAGTTTTTGATCGGCCGACTGCTCGACAACTACCTGCTCAACTTTGGCGTGCGCGACATGGTTGCCGAGGCACTCGACGATATGGGCTTCGATCTGTCCGTCATCGAGAACCAGGAGCCCGATCCGGCTCTGGGTAACGGTGGCCTGGGCCGTCTGGCCGCGTGCTTCCTGGATTCCATGGCAGCCGAGGGCATTGCCGGCTACGGCAACGGCATGCGCTACCGCTACGGCCTGTTTAAGCAGGAGATCGTCAACGGTAGCCAGGTCGAGGCCACCGACGAGTGGCTCACCCACGGCTATCCCTGGGAGGTCCGTCGTCAGGACAAGGCCGTGACCATCAAGTTTGGTGGCCATGTTGAGGGCTTTGAGGAGGACGGCCGCACGTTCTACCGCACGGTGGACACGCAGGATATCCTGGCCGTTCCCTACGACATCCCCGTCGTTGGCTATGCCGGCGAGACCGTCAACAAGCTGCGCGTCTGGGCCGCCGAGCCGGTCGAGGAGCACTTCGATCTGGAGGCCTTTAACCGCGGCGACTACGCCCTGGCCGACGCCGAGCGCGCCGAGGCCGAGGCCATCAGCGCCATCCTCTACCCCAACGACGCCGGCGAGCACGGCCGTCTGCTGCGACTGAAGCAGGAGTACCTGTTTGTCTCGGCCGGCATCTACAGCCTGCTCGACACCTTTGAGAAGGAGCACGGCGAGAACTGGGAGCTGCTGCCGCAGTTTGTTGCCATCCACACCAACGACACGCACCCCGCCATGTGCGGCCCCGAGCTCATGCGCATCCTCATCGACGAGAAGAAGCTCGAGTGGGACGACGCTTGGAACATCGTGACGCAGGTCGTAAGCTACACCAACCACACCATCCTGCCCGAGGCTCTGGAGAAGTGGCCCATCGGCACGTTCTCCAAGCTCCTCCCCCGCGTGTACCAGATCATCGACGAGATCAGCCGTCGTTGGCACGAGTCGTTCGACACCACGCAGGAGGGCTGGCAGGAGCGTCTGCGCCAGACCGCCATTCTGTGGGACGGCGAGATCCGCATGGCCAACCTGTCCGTGATCTGCAGCCACAGCGTCAACGGCGTGGCCAAGATCCACTCCGATATCATCAAGAACATCGTGCTCAAGGACTTCTATGCCCTGACGCCCGAGAAGTTCAACAACAAGACCAACGGCATCTCGCACCGTCGCTTCTTTGCCGAGGCCAACCCCACCTACGCCAAGCTCGTGACCGAGGCCATTGGCGACGGCTGGCTCAAGGACGCCTTTGAGCTGGAGAAACTCAAGGAGTTCCAGAACGACTGCGAGTTCCTGAAGGCCGTGGGTGCCTCCAAGCGCGCCAACAAGGAGCGTCTGGCCGCCTACGTTAAGGCCGAGACCGGTCTGGTCATCGACCCCAACACCGTCTTTGATGTTCAGGTGAAGCGCTTCCACGCCTACAAGCGTCAGCTTATGAACATCATGAAGGTGATGGACATCTACAACCGTCGCATCGCCGACCCCAACTTCCACGTGACGCCGACGACCTTCATCTTTAGTGGCAAGGCGGCCTCGAGCTACACCTTCGCCAAGGAGACCATCCGCCTCATCAACTCCGTCGCCGAGGTCGTCAACAACGACCCGCGTGTCAACGAGGTCATGAAGGTCTGCTTTATCCCCAACTTCCGCGTGAGCAACGCCCAGCTCATCTACCCTGCCGCCGAGATCTCGGAGCAGATTTCCACGGCCGGCAAGGAGGCCTCGGGCACGTCCAACATGAAGCTCATGATGAACGGCGCCATTACGCTGGGCACCCTCGACGGCGCCAACATCGAGATCGCCGATCTTGCCGGCCGCGAGAACGAGGCCATCTTTGGCCTGACCGCTCCCGAGGTCGAGCAGCTCTGGGCATCCAACGGCTACTTTGCGTGGGATACCCTCAACGGCGATCGCGAGCGTCTGGGCCGCGTGATGGACGAGCTCAAGGACAACACCTTTGCGGGTCTTTCGGGCAACTTCGAGAGCATCTACAACGAGCTCATGAACAACAACGACCCCGACCTGGTCATGGCAGACTTCCGCAGCTACGTGGATGCGTGGGAGAAGCTTACCGGCAGCTATGGCGACCGCGAGACCTGGAACCGCAAGGCGCTGCTCAACACCGCATCGAGCGGCTGGTTCTCGAGCGACCGCACCATTCGCGAGTACCGCGACGAGATCTGGCACGCATAGGCGCGACGGGCTCCCTTTGCCAGCACGGCATTACCCGGTGGGCGCGAATAGGCTCCGTGCCCACCGCTAATGAATTAAGGAACATCGATGACAGAAGGAGAAATCGATGAGTAAGAAAGAATGCATCGCGATGCTCCTCGCAGGAGGACAGGGCAGCCGATTGGGGGCACTCACCCAAAAAATCGCTAAGCCGGCGGTTAGCTTTGGTGGCAAGTTCCGCATTATCGACTTTTCGCTGTCCAACTGCTCCAACTCGGGCATCGACACGGTGGGCGTTCTGACGCAATATCGTCCCTACCTGCTGCATGCCTACGTGGGCTCCGGCGAGGCTTGGGATCTGGACAGCCGTGACGGCGGCGTGTCGATCCTGCCGCCGTACGAGACGCAGACCGGCGGCGCCTGGTATGCGGGCACGGCCGACGCTATTACGCAGAACCTCGACTACATCAAGGCCAACGATCCCAAATACGTCCTGATTCTTTCAGGCGACCACCTGTATCGCATGGATTATCGCAAGATGCTCAAGACGCACATTGAGAACAACGCCGATCTTACGGTGAGCGTTATGCCCGTGCCGTGGGAGGAAGCCAGCCGCTTTGGCATCCTGACCACCGACCCCGAGGACGGCCGTATCACCAAGTTCACCGAGAAGCCCGAGAAGCCCGATTCGAACCTCGCGTCCATGGGCATCTACATCTTCTCGGCCGACGTGCTGATCGAGGCCCTCGAGGAGGACGCTCTGGACCAGCGCTCGAGCCACGACTTTGGTAAGGACATCATCCCCAAGCTGCTCGGCGAGGACAAGCGCCTGTACAGCTACGAGTTCCACGGCTTCTGGAAGGACGTCGGCACCATCGCCAGCTTCCACGAGACCTCGATGGACCTGCTGGGCAACAACCCCGAGTTCGACCTCTTTGACAAGAACTTCCCCATCATGTCCAACATCACCACGCGTCCGCCGCACTACATTGGACCGGACGGCCGCCTGGACGACTGCCTGGTCTCCAACGGCTGCAAGATCTACGGCACCGCTCGCCACTCGATCCTTTCGACCGATGTCATCATCGAGGAGCGCGCCGTGGTCGAGGACTCCGTGCTGCTGCCGGGTGCGCACGTTAAGAGCGGTGCGCACATCTGCCGCGCAATTTTGGGCGAGAACTCCACGGTCGAAGAGGGCGTGAAGCTCGGCTCTGTCGATACCACCAAGGATACGGCCGTCGTTGGAAATGACGTCGTTATCGGGAAGGGGGAATGATCCGATGATCAATCGCAAGGCCATCGGTTACATCACCGCTAACTACTCTTCGACCTACGGCAGCGTGCTGCTCAAGGACCGCCCCATCGCGTCCGTCCCGTTTTTAGGCCGCTACCGCCTGATCGACTTTCCGCTGTCCAACATGATGAATGCCGGCATCAAGACCGTCGGCGTCGTCATGCCGGGCAACTACCGCTCGCTGATCGACCACGTAGGCTCGGGCAAGGACTGGGGCCTGGACCGCAAGAAGGGCGGCCTGTTCATGGTGCCCGGCAACGCGTATGGCACCACCAAGGGCGGCATGCGCTTCTTGCTGCGCGACATCATCTCCAACAAGACGCTGTTCCAGCGCTCGGAGAAGCCCTATGTCGTGATGATGGGCACCAACATCATCTTTAACATGGACCTCAACACCATCATCGAGGCGCACGAGAACTCCGGTGCCCAGATGACCGTGGTGTACTGCAAGGCCACGCGCAACGTTGATGACGAGACCAAGCTCGAGATTAACGAGAACGGCCGTCTGACGGGCGTGAGCGCCGGTGTCGTGTACGGCGACAACGCGTCCATGGACTGCTGCATCGTCAACCGCGAGACGCTGCTCGAGATCATCGATCACTACCAGGCTGCCGACTATCTTGACCTGCTAGAGGCGCTCCAGGGCGACTTTGGCAACATCGACGTGTGCAGCTACGAGTACAAGGGCGAGGTCGTGGGCGTGTTTAGCGAGAAGTCGCTGTATCGCCGCAGCATGGACCTGCTCGACCAGACCGTAGCCGACCAGCTTTTCGACCCCGAGCGCCCGATCCTGACCAAGGCCCACGACGTGCCGCCTTCGCGCTATGCGACCGGCAGCCACGCGTGCAACTCGATCATCTCGGCCGGCTGCATCATCAAGGGCACCGTGCGCAACTCGATCCTGTCGCGCGGCGTTGTGGTTGAGGAAGGTGCCTCGGTGACCAACTCGATCATCAACCAGAGCTGCATCATCAAGAGCGGCGCCCGCGTCGAGAACGCCATCCTGGACAAGAACAACGTGGTGCCCACCAACACCGAGCTTCGCGGCACGCCCGAGAACATCCTGGTGCTGGGCAAGGCTCCGTTAACTTCCGATACCACCATCGCTCGTTAACATTGGCGTCGCATAATCGCACGTAAACGTAAGAATAGCCGCCCGGTTAGCGCCTGGCGGCTATTCTCGAATTGCAACATGGGAGACAATATGGCAGAAACCAGCAAAAAGATGCAGATCGTGTTTGCCTCGGCCGAGTGCGCACCGTTTGTTAAGACCGGTGGCCTGGGCGATGTGGCGGGCTCGCTGCCCTCAGCGCTTGTGCGTGCCGGCGCCGAAGTCATCGTGATGGTGCCCAAGTACGCCACCATCAAGGACGAGTACAAGGCGCAGATGGAGCACTTTGCCGACTTTTACGTGAGTCTGGGCTGGCGCAACGAGTACTGCGGGCTGGAGAAGCTCGAGCACGACGGCGTCACCTATATGTTCATCGACAACGAACGCTACTTTGCGCGCGACTATCCATACGGCTTCTTTGACGACGGCGAGCGCTTCGCGTTCTTCTCCAAGGCCATCACCGAGAGCTTGCAGCACCTGCCGGCCGGCTTTGAGTGCGACATCCTGCACTGCAACGACTGGCAGACGGCACTGGCGCCCGTGTTCCTGCGCGAGTTCTACCAGGGCCTGCCGCTGTACGACCGCGTCAAGACCGTGTTCTCGATCCACAACGTGGCGTTCCAGGGCCAGTTTAGCGACACCGTGATGGAGGACATCCTGGGTGTGGCGCACATCCCGGCGGCCGCCTCGCAGCTGCGTTGCGACGCCTGCAGCGTCAACTACATGCTGGGCGCGCTGCGCTATGCCGACGCCATCACCACGGTAAGCCCGACCTATGCCGGCGAGATCCAGACGCCCGAGTTTGGCGAGGGCCTGGACGGCGTGCTGCGCGAGCGCTCCTACGCGCTACAGGGCATCTTGAACGGCATTGACGTGGCGGGCTTTGACCCGGCGACCGACAAGCGCATTGCCGCCAACTACACGGTTGAAGACCGTTCCGGCAAGGCCGTGTGCAAGGCCAAGCTGCAGGAAGAGCTGGGGCTCGAGGTGCGCGACGACCGTCCGCTCATGGTCATGGTCACGCGCCTGACGCGCCAGAAGGGCATGGACCTGGTCATGTACGCGCTCGACCGCATTCTGGCCGGCGGCGTGCAGGTGGCGGTGCTGGGCACCGGCGACCGCGACTACGAGGACGGCCTGCGCTATTTCCAGGACAAGTACCCCGGCACCATGGCCGCACGCATCGAGTTCGATCCTGCGCTGTCGCAGCGCATGTATGCCGCTGCCGACATGTTCCTGATGCCTTCGAAGTTTGAGCCCTGCGGCCTGTCGCAGATCATCGCCATGCGCTACGGCACCCTGCCCATCGTGCGCGAGACCGGTGGTCTGAAGGACACCGTGATCCCGTATAACGAGTTTACCGGCGAGGGCACGGGCTTCTCGTTTAGTAACTTTAACGGCGACGAGATGGGCGATGCGGTTTTCCGCGCGGCGCGTCTGTTCTGGGATAACCGTGAGGCGTGGGATCAGCTGGTCACGCAGGCCATGAGCCAGGACTTTAGCTGGACACGCTCGGCCGATAAGTATCTGGACCTGTACTTCTTTATGCACCCGGAGATTGAGAGGCCGGCGGCTGTTGTCGACGAGCCCGAGGCTGTTGCTGAGCCGGTGGCCGCTGAGGAGCCCAAGGCCGAGGAGAAGCCGGTTGAGGCTGAGCCCGCAAAGGCCGAGCCTGAGGTGAAGGCTGAGGTTGCTCCTGAGGCAGAGGCCGAGGTCAAGCTCGCTGCAAAGCCCGCAGCTAAGAAGACCACGGCCCGTAAGACGACCGCCAAGAAGGCTACGACGACCAAGGCTGCCGCGACTAAAACGGCGGCTGCCAAGGGAACGACCACGCGCAAGCGCACGACCGCCGCTGCCAAGAAGGCCGCCGAGGCCGTGGCTGCTCCCGAGGTAAAGGCCGAGGTCGCTGAGGCCAAGCCGGCCGCCAAGGCTCCGGCAAAGACCGCTGCCAAGAAGACGACCACAACCGCCAAGAAGGCAACAGCTGCCAAGAAGACCACGGCAACGAAGTCGACGGCCGCCAAGGCTACTGCGGCCAAGGCCGCTCCGAAGGCTGCCGCAAAGCCCGCCGTCAAGGTCGAGGAGGCAGCCGCCGAGCCCAAGGCCGAGGCAGCTGTCGAGGCCAAGCCGACCGCCAAGACCACCACGCGCAAGCGCGCAACGACGACGGCCAAAAAGACCACGGCCAAGGCTGCCGCTTCCAAGGCAGAGGCTAAGGCCGCCGCTGTCAAAGAGGAGCCCAAGCCCGCAGTAAAGGCCAAGCCGGCACCGAAGCCCGATGAGGTCAAGACCGCTCCGAAGGCTACGGCAAAGGCCGAGCCTAAGGCCGAGCCCGCCAAGAAGGCCCCGGACTCCCCCGCCGCTTCGACCGAGGAAAAGGCTCCGACCAAGAAGACCTCCGTCCGCAAGGCAACGGCCACCCGCAAGCGCCGCTAGTCCGGACGATCCACAATCTAATCCTCAATAAACAAGGGGTGTCGTTTAGTGCGACACCCCTTGTTCTATAGATGAGGTAAAACGATTTTCTAGGACAACCGTTCGCCGATGGTAAACGGATGTTGTTTATACAGCCTGTGTACAACAGATATACTTACATCCTGTGCGTAAAGCCCATGGCCAGCAGGCCATGATTCTATTGAACTGGACCATACTATGAGATTGATACACAACAGCCGCCTGCCGCAGTTTCGCACTCCGTTTGGCGCTGTGACCACTGGCACTTCCGTTTCGCTCTCGGTGATCTTGGAGGATGCCGACCCCAACCAGGCAACGCTCACCCTGCGCACCTGGGTCGATGAGATCGGCGAGTCTCGGTATCCCATGACGCACGAAGGCGACGGCATATTTTCCGTAGAGCTTGAGTGTACCGAGCCCTGTCTTATCTGGTACAGCTTTATCTGCAATATCGAGGGCCAGCCCGAGGTTCGACTGGGCGCACCGCAGGGCCGCACCGGCGGCGAGGGCGTAACCTACGACTACGCCGAGGTACCGTCGTTCCAGATCACCGTCTATAAGCACCGCGACAACCGCCCCACTTGGTACGAGCGCGGCATGGTCTACCAAATCTTCCCCGATCGCTATGCTCGCGACGAGCACTGGCGCGAGCGTACGCTGGCTCAGGTCGAAAAGCCGCGTAACGGAATCCAACGCCGCATGGTCGAGGACTGGAACGAGCCGCCCGTATACGAGCGCGCCGAGGATGGCTCCATCAAGACCTGGGACTTCTACGGCGGCTCGCTCAAGGGCATCCAGGAAGACCTGCCCCGCATTGCCGAGCTGGGCTTTACGGCCATCTACCTCAACCCCATCTTTGAAGCCGCGAGCAACCACCGCTACGACACGGCCGACTACACCAAGATCGACCCGATCCTGGGCACCGAGCAGGACTTTACCGAGCTGTGCCAGGCAGCCGAGAAGCTCGGCATCTCCATCATCCTGGATGGCGTCTTCAACCACACGGGCGACGATTCGATCTACTTCAACCGCTACGGCAACTATCCCGGCGTCGGTGCGTGGCAGAGTGAGAACTCGCCGTGGCGCGATGCGTTTTACTTCCATGAGGACGGTTCGTATGACTGCTGGTGGGGCGTGGGCAACATGCCCGCCATCAATGAGAGCTCCGAGCTGGTACGCGAGCGGCTCCTGGGTAAGGACGGCGTGATCCGTAAATGGCTACGTGCCGGCGCTCATGGCTGGCGTCTGGACGTCGCTGACGAGCTTTCCGACGACTTCCTGGCCGAGATCAAGAAGGCCGTACTTGCCGAAAAGCCTGATGCACTGTTGCTCGGCGAAGTCTGGGAAGATGCCTCCAACAAGATCAGCTACGGCCATCTGCGTCGCTATCTGCAAGGCTCCGAGCTCGACTCGGCCATGGATTATCCCTTCCGCGACATGGTCATCGGCTTTTTGATGGGCTACAAGAACGCCTACCAGGCAGCCGAGGATATCGAGACCCTGCGCGAGAACTATCCGCGTGAGGCCCTGTCCTGCGCGCTCAACCTACTGTCGAGCCACGATCGCCCGCGCATCATCTCGGTGCTCGGCGGCGGCCCCGACGAGTCACAGCTACCCGAGAGCGAGCGCAGCAAGTGGCGCCTGGACGAGAACTCGATGGGCCTGGCCAAGAGCCGTTTTTGGCTCGCGACGCTCATGCAGATGACGTTCCCCGGCGTGCCTTCGATTTACTATGGCGACGAGTACGGCCTTGAGGGCCTGACCGATCCGGGCAATCGCCGCACGCTGCCTTTGAAGGATGACCTGCACGACTTCGATACACTCGCCATCCTTAAAAACGCTTCTGCCGTGCGCCGCGCGCTACCGTTTATGATCGACGGTGAAATCAAGGCCTTCGCGCTCAACGACGAGGTACTCGCCTATACGCGCACCGGTAAAGACGGTGAGGCCGCGACGGTTATCATCAACCGCAGCCTGCGAAATTCACACCGCGTGACGATTCCGGCGCTCGACGAATGTGCGAGCGATGTGATTAGCGGTCACGAGTGCGAGATTCACAATGGCACCGTCACGCTCGATCTGTATCCGCTGGGATCGTCGATCATCTATCACCACGCCGAGCAGCGTCTGCAAGAGCCGCTCGATCACGGCGCGGGTGTCGTTTGTCACATCACCTCGGTGCCGACCGACGACGGAAAGCCCGGCACGATCGGCGCGCCCACGCGTCGCTTTATTGACCATCTGGCCGCCATGGGCATGCGCTACTGGCAGGTCCTGCCCGTCAACCCCACGGACTTCTTCCGCTCCCCCTATGCCGGGCCCTCGGCTTTTGCGGGCAATATCGACCTGCTGCCCGAAAGCCAAGAGGAGCTGGCGGCCGACTTTGAAACTTGGAAGGCCCGTGGCGGCGAGGATGCAGACCCTCTCTACACGGCGTTTAAACATCGGAATGCCGATTGGCTCGAGAAGTACTGCGTCTATATGGCCGTCAAAAAGTACTTTGAGGGCGAATCGCGCCACGATTGGCCGGCAGATGTTGCGCGCTACAACGAGCATCTGATCGACGACAAGCGCTTCCACGACGAGGCCGAGCTTCAGGCGTACATGCAGTACCGCTTTGACCTGGCTTGGTGCGAGCTTATGAACTATGCGCACAAGAAGGGTATTGAAGTCATCGGCGATATCCCGATGTATGTCTCGGACGATTCGGCCGATGCGTGGAGCGAGCCCGAGAACTTCTGGCTGTCCGATACCGGCAAGGCGATTGAGATTTCCGGTGCGCCGCCCGACAACTTTGCGCCCGAGGGTCAGGTGTGGGGCAACCCGACGTTCCGCTGGGACCACATGAAGCAGAACGGCTATAGCTGGTGGATGGATCGCCTACGTCGTGCGTTCTCGCTCTACGACCGCGTGCGCCTGGATCACTTCCTGGGCTTCCACAGCTACTTTAGTATTCCCGCGGGCAAGGCTTGCGCCGAAGGTCGCTGGCTGGCGGGTCCAGGCAAGGATCTGTTCCAGACTGCCTATGACGAGCTGGGGCCGCTCAACTTTATCGCAGAGGACTTGGGCTACCTGACGCCCGGTGTTCGCGCCATGGCTTCGACCTGTGGTTTCCCCGGTATGGACGTGTTGGAGTTTAGCGACTACGACGTCCGTTGCGGCGTGCATCCCACGCCTGGCAAGATCCTGTACACCTCGACGCACGATACGTCGACGCTCGCCGGTTGGTGCACGCGTTCCTTTGCGGGCGGCGACGAACCGAGCGGTGTTGAGGTGGCGGCCAAGCTGATGAGCGACGCGCTGGTAAGCGACGCTCCCCTGGTGATGATGCCGCTGCAGGATGTCCTGGGGCTTGGCGACGACGCGCGCATGAACGTACCGGGCGTGGCCACGGGCAACTGGACCTGGCAGGCTGACGAGGCCGACGTTGCGGCCGCTGAGGGCAAAACCGCACAGCTCCTGCGCAACACGCATAGATTCTGGGGCGAAGCGTGATAAAACGCCCGATATAGGGTACAGTTACAGACGTTTGAATTTTTGCGGGCAGAGTAATCTGCCCGCTTTGTGCTGAAAAGGAAGTATTATGGCGCGCTACGATTACAAATGCTCGAGCTGCGGCAACGTATTTGAGGTTGAGCATCCCATGTCCGAGACTCCCGAGGTCGTGTGCCCGAGCTGCGGTGCCCCGGCGGCCAAGACGTTCTCGGCCAGCGGCATTAAATTTGAGGGTAGCGGTTTCTACAACACCGACCAGCGAAGCGGCGGCTCCAGCACCAGCGCCACGAGCGGCTGCTGCGCCAACTGCCCGCACAGCCACTAGAAACCAATCAGCCCCGCGACCGACACCGATCGCGGGGCTGATTCTTTAGCTACCCAGGCATCTCTATGAGTTGCGGTGAAATAAGGACTGTTTGGCGGCTAGAAGCCGCTATTCAATCCCTATTTCACCGCAACTTAGTAGTTACTTGCGGACTAGTCTGGCGCAGAAGTGGCCGTCGTAGGAATCGGCATTTACCGGCACGCTTTGGAAGAGGCCTCGATCGTTCTGACGAACGGATACGAGCTTCTTGGCCTGATCGAACTCGGGGAGGTGCAGAATCTGCGCCTGAGAGAGCGGCTCCAGGCTAAAACCGGTGCCCTCGGGAGAGTTTAGGAACGCTTCCACGACCTGCGTGTTCTCCTCGTCGAAAACCGAGCACGTCGCATAAATGAGCTCGCCGCCGGCAGCCACGCGCGCAGCAGCCTCCTTGAGCATCGTCAGCTGCAGCTTGGGCAGCTCAACCGTCACATCCTTTTCGGTTAGGCGCCACGGAATCTCGGGATGACGACGCATGGTGCCGGTGCCCGAGCACGGCGCATCGATAAAGACCATGTCGAACTTAACCGGCTCGCCAAGCATGGCATCAAACGATGTGAGCACCTCATCAAGCTCGCAAGCATCACCCGAAACCGTGCGAACGCCCTGAATACCGGCCTTATGCAGACGAGCGAGATTCAGATCGCACTTGCGATCATGCAGATCGAGCGCCGTATGCTGACGCTCATAGCCCGCACGCTTGGCCTGGCACATCATCACATAGGTCTTGGTGCCACGACCGGCTCCAATCTCAAGGCAGCTACCAGGGCGCGTGGCAGCTGTGGCGATAAGCTGGGCGTTAAGGTCCGAGGCCACGGCAGCAGCACGCTCAAACACACCCGAAGCAACGGTAACTTGAGCATCGACCGGAGCATGGCAGCCAGGGAACACAGGCGCCACAAGCTGCGATAGGTACGGATCAGGTTTGGTTGCAAAGGCGTTCTCGTGCAAAGCGAGCGGCGCGGGGGCCAGATTGCCGGCAAAGTTAAGCGCACCCTCTGGCGTGTCAAACGACGCCATAATGCGAGCGCACAGCCAGCGAGGAAGACCCATCAGGCGCGACAGACGAACCAAGCGTCGCTCAGGCTCATCCACATCGGACGCAGTAGCAAAGTCCTCAACATTGTCTGCAACCTTATGCAGTACAGCATTGGCCAAGCCAGCGGCGGACTTAGCACCGCAGCGAACCAGCTCAACTCCCTGACTTACGGCAACGCGGCCCGGCGTATGCAGGTAGAGCATCTCGAAGGCCGAGATACGAAGCGCCATGCGAACACGCGGCGCAACCTTTTTAGGCTTATCAAGAAACTGATCGAGCAGCTCGTCCAAAATACCCTGCGTGGCGGCCACGCCCAGCGCCAAGCGGGCGGCAAAAGCGGAATCGCGCTGGTCAATAGCCTTGGCCGATGCGCGAGAGGACAGTACGTCGCGCGCATACATGCCGCGACGATCGGCCTCCATCAGCACATCGAGCGCAAGCTTGCGCGCGGGAGACAGCTTGCTCATGACAAAACACCCCACGAAAGATCGGCACCCTGCAGGCCGGCGGCCCAGGCAGAAGCGGACATGGCACGCTTGCCATCAGGCTTAACCTCGAGCAGTTCAACCGAGGCATCAGAAAGGCCCAGATAAACACGTTTGGCCTGAACGAGAACCTGACCCTCGCCGAGCGACACATCAGCCGGCGCAGCATCGAGCACACGAACAGTCTTGCCGGCAATCACGCAACGAGCAGGCGCAGTATCGGACGAGGCCAGCACATGACGCACGCAATCAAGCGCGGCCATGTGCGGATCCAGACGCATCTCCTGCTTGGAAATCTTGGCAGCATGGGTGACAAGCGACTCATCCTGTTCTGTCCACACAGCGGTGCCGTCGGCAAGAGAAGGAAGCGTATCGGCAAGCAGCTTGCCGCCAAGCTCACCAAGCTCCATGGTCAGCGCCTCAGCATGCTTACCGGCAACCGACGTGGAAACCTGAGCACAATAAGCACCAGTATCCACACCATGCCCAATACGCATGATAGAAACGCCAGCAACCTCATCACCAGCGAGAATCGCACGCTGAATAGGAGCAGCCCCACGCCAACGAGGCAGCAGCGAAGCATGAACATTCACAATACCAAGCGGCGCCATTTGCAGCACCTCATCGGGCAAAATGCAGCCATAGGCAGCCACACAGAAAATATCAGCCTGAGCAGCCTGGAGCGCCTCAACAACCTCAGGCGTCATACGATTAGCCTCAACAACCGGCAGCCCCAACTCAAGCGCCTTGGCCTTCACAGGAGAAGGCTCAAGCTTCTTACCACGCCCACGAACAGCATCGGGACGAGTAATAACGAGCGTAACCTCATTCCCAGCCGCAACAAGCGAAGTCAACGAAGGCACCGCAAAATCCGGCGTACCCATAAACACAATACGCATAACCAATGTCTCCTCAAAACCAGAGCCAAGACGGCTACAAATAACAGCGGAAAGCCAGTCCCCCAGCCCATCCGCAATAACAGTTCAACAAGAACAAATATACCCAAAACCAAAGAAAGAGCCGCATCAAAAGCAGCTCTCTCAACAAAGGCATTATCAGCGAAGACGCCCCTCCCTGGCCCAACGGCACCCGGGCGAAAAAGAAGCCAGGACAACGCAGTCCCCCGAGCAGGGCCCGCACATATCGTCCCGCGCGCAGTTTCGCAGCGAAGCGAGAATGTTTGAGCACGGGATGATATGTGCGGGCCCTGCCCGGGGGACGATGGGACCTACTCGGTCTCGCCCGGACGAGCGCCGCGGGCCAGGGCGTCCTGGTACTCCTTGACTGCCTTGATCCTCTGCATGGGCTTCAGTCGCTCGAACATGGTGTTGCCGTGCAGGTGATCGATCTCGTGCTGCAGACACACGCAGAACAGGTCGCCCGTGGCCTCGTAGCGAATCAGGTTGGCATCCAGGTCGTACGCCTCGACGACAACATGGTCGGGACGCTCGATCTCGCAGCTAATGCCGGGAATGGACAGGCAGCCCTCGCTAAACGGCACCAGATGGTCGCTCTGCTCAACAATGACAGGGTTGATGAGCACGTAGGGGTCATAGTCATTCTTGTCGCTGTAGTCGCAGTCGATGGTAACGAGTTGGATGAGCTCGCCAATCTGCGGGGCAGCAAGACCGCAACCGCCGTTCTCGAACATCATCTTCTTCATCTTCTCGGCAAGCGCCTCGATCGCCGGGGTGATCTCCTCGATGACGGCGCACTCCTGGCGCAGACGAGGGTCGGGCGACAGTACGATTCCGTTGGCTTCCATGGCCATCCTTTCGGGTTGTTACATCAAATCATAGGCGTCGACGTCAACGCTCACGCTCACGCCGCGTACGGAGCCCACCTCTTTGAGGCAGGCGTCGATATCATCAGAGACATGGTACCCTACCGGCGACTTCACAAGCAGATGGAAGCGGTAACGGTCCTTGGCTCTCTCGATTACACACGAAGCCGGACCAAGCACCTGGGGCACGGCGCTCCCCGCCCGCAAAAAGTCGGGCGCGGCGGCATGCCAGCGACGCTTGAGGAGTTTCGCGATGTAGCCGATGTAGTCCCGCGCGTCATCCGCGTTCTTCGACCATACCAAGATGTTGGCCAAGCGCACGAACGGCGGATACAGGGCATCGCGGCGCTGGTCCAGGTCGTAGTCGGTAAAGATCGAGCGGTCGTGCTCAGCGACGGCGCGAATGACCGGGTCCTCGGGCAGGTAGGTCTGGATGATGACCTCGCCGGGGCGATCGCCGCGGCCGGCACGGCCTGCAACCTGCTCCAACAGATCGTAGGCGCGCTCCCCTGCTCTAAAATCGGGCAACTTCAACGCAAAGTCGGCATTGACCACGCCCACGAGCGTGACCTCGGGAAAGTCGAGCCCCTTGGCGATCATTTGGGTGCCCAGCAGCACGGCGCAATCGGCCGCATCGAACTGCTCGAGTAACTTTTTGTGCGCATCCTTGCCGCGCGTAGAATCGGCATCCATGCGAATAATGGCGACGTCCTCGGGAAGCATCTGGTGCAGTGCGTCCTCGATCTGCTGAGTGCCCAGACCCATTTTTGCCAGATAGCGACTGCCACATTTGGGGCAAAGGCTCGTGGGCGCAGGATACGGCTGCACGCGCCAAGACGAACCGCATGTGTGGCATTGCAGCGTATGCGTGCGCTCGTGATACGTAAGCGCGGTGGAGCAGTGGTTGCAGGTGGGGACGCAGCCGCACTCGCGGCACATCAAAAAAGGCGCAAAGCCGCGGCGGTTATGCAGCAGCACGGCCTTCTCGCGGCGTTCGACCACGCGCTCCAAGCCCTCCATCAGGGGTTTTGAGAACATGGAGCGGCTGCCGTGAGAAAACTCACGGCGCAGGTCGGCGATGCGGACCGTGGGCAGCACGGCGTGTCCCGGGCGCTCGGGCATCTCGACACGCGTCCAAGTAGCACCGCTATACATTCCACGGCGGCAGCGGTCGAGGGCCTCGGCGGAAGGCGTGGCGGAGCCCAACACGAGCGGGCAGCGGTAGCGCCGCGCCATCTCGGCCGCCACCTCGCGCGCGTGGTAGCGGGGACTGGAGCCCTGCTTGTAACTGGTCTCGTGTTCCTCGTCGATGATGATGAGGCCCAAGTCGCTGAGCGGGCAAAAGAGCGCCGAACGTGCACCGACGACAACGCGGGCGGCACCGCTGGCAACCATGTCCCACTGGTCCAGGCGCTCGCCGGCCGAAAGCCGCGAATGGAACACGGCGACCGTCTCGCCAAAGCGCGAACGGAAGCGGCCGACGGTCTGGGCCGTCAGCGAGATCTCGGGCACCAGCACGCAGGCAGAGCGACCAGCTGCGAGCACACGCTCGATGGCAGAGAGATAAACCTCGGTTTTGCCGGAGCCGGTAACGCCGTCGACCAGCACAACGTCGCCATGAGTGTCCAAGCGGGCGCGCTCAATCTGCGCGAGTGCCTGTTGCTGGCCGTTGGTAAGGGAGACCGGCGCCTTGCCGCTTGCCGAGGACAGCGTGGTCTGCTCGCTGCAGCCACGCCACGCACGGCGCTCCTCCACCACCACGACGCCGCGCTTTTCGAGCGCCTTGATGGTCGCCGACATGCTGTTATAGAGAAGATTGAGGTCGCGCGTCGTGACCGGGCCGCACTGCAGCGCCTCGATGAGCTGACGCTGACGGACCGCGGTCTTGGGCGGCGTATAGTCAAAGCCTTCGGGCGTAAGCATCACCCAGCGGTTTTGGATGGGTTTGACGGCGGGACGTTCAACCGTCCACACACCGTCGTCGCCCTTGACCACACGCGGACTGCCGCCCGGTGGCAAAAACAGGCGCAGGCACTCGGAAAGCGTCGCGACATACTCGCGGCTCATCCAGCGTGCGATACGGGCAGCCTCGGCGGTAAAGAGCGGTTTGCTGAGGATGGCTTCGACGGGCTTAATGCGCGAAGGGTCGAGGGCGTTGTTGCCCTGTAGGTCGCCCAGCTCAGGCGCAATGTCGACGATATAGCCCGCGGCCGCACGGTTGCCAAAGTGGACCAGGACCGTGGATCCGATCTGCGCCTCGTTGGCAAGGGACTGCGAAATGCCGTAAGCAAACGGCTCGGACAGCGCGCGGGTGGGAATGTCGAGGACCACGCTCGCGTAGGCGGCGATGGGCTCAGGTGCAGGCTTAGGCTGAGCCGAGGCAGCGGCAGGCACGGGCTTCGCCGGAGTCTCCTCCGGTTCCGGCGAACCAAACAGCGACAGTTGTTGAGCCATACACCACCTCTAACGAACGGACCTGAAAGGGGTGGGACAAATTAATCAGTAGTGTTTGTCCCATGACCGATACGAGTGTCGAGCTTGTTGCGTCGCTCGAACATGGGACAAACACTACTGATTAATTTGTCCCAGCAACCCACTCATCGGTACAGAAACAAGAGCCCCGCTCGGGTGAACGGGGCTCGGATACATACGTTTGCGCAGCGATTACAGCGCCATCGTGCGAGCGCGGTCGATGCGCGCCAGGCAATCGTCGCGGCCGACGAGTGCCATGGTCTCGCCCAGCGGAGGGCTCACCATGTTGCCGCAGACGGCGACGCGCACGGCCTGGAACACCACGCGCTTCTTGAGGTCCATCTGCTCGGGCAGCGGCTCAAGCGCAGCGTCGATGGCCTCGGCGGTCCACTCGTCCACGCCCTCGAGCGCGGCCTTGGCGGCGTCCAGAATGGCACCCATGCCCTCCTTGGCCAGGCCCTTGTTGACGGACTTCTCGTCATACTCGAGCGTCTCGGCCGTAGCAAAGATGGGGGCGGCAACGGTCACGGCGTCGGCCGGCATCTTGGTGCGCGGCTTGACGATGACGGCAAGCGCGTCAATCCAGTCCTCGCCGTACTCGACGTTACCCTCAATGAGACCCGCCTCGTGCAGCTCGGGGACCATGATCTCGTCGGCAAACTGAGCATCAGACATGCCGTTGATGTACTCGGCATTGACCCAGTCGAGCTTTTTGGGGTCGAAGGTCGCCGGGTTCTTGGAAATGCGGTCGAGCGAGAACTTGCTGGCCAGGACATCGCGCGGGATGATCGTGGTCTCGCCGTCGAGCGACCAGCCGAGCAGCGCCAGATAGTTGACAAAGGCATCGGACAGGTAACCGGCGTCGCGGTACTCCTCCACCGAGGTGGCGCCATGGCGCTTGGAGAGCTTTTTGCCGTCGGCACCCAAGATCATGGAGATGTGGGCAAACGTGGGCACGGGCGCGCCGAGGGCCTCGTAGACCATGACCTGGCGCGGGGTGTTGGACAGGTGGTCGTCGCCGCGGATGACGTGGGTGATCTTCATCATGGCATCGTCGACGACGGTCGCGAAGTTGTACGTGGGCGTGCCGTCGGAGCGGAAGATGACAAAGTCGTCGAGCTCCTTGGCGTCGAAGGTCACCTCGCCGTGGACGGCGTCGTGGATGACGACATCGCCGCGGTCCTCGGGCACCTTGATGCGCAGGACGTAGGACTCGCCGGCCTCGATGCGGCGGCGGGCCTCCTCGGGATCAAGATCGCGGCAACGACGCTGATAGCCCTGGAAGGGGTCCTTGCGCTCCTGCGCGGCCTTGCGGTCGGCGTCGAGCTGCTCCTTGGTGCAGAAGCAGGGATAGGCCTTGCCCTCGTCCCAAAGTTTCTGGGCGGCCTGCTTGTACAGGTCCAGGCGCTCAGTCTGGGCGTAGGGGCCAAAGTCGCCGCCTACCTCGGGACCCTCGTCCCAATCCAGGCCCAGCCAACGCATGGCGCGCAGGATGATCTGCGTGTTCTCGTCGGTGGAGCGGGTGGGATCGGTGTCGTCGATGCGCAGGATGAACGTGCCGCCGTTAGCACGGGCGAAAGCCCAGTTATAGATAGCGGTGCGGGCGCCGCCGATGTGCAGCTTGCCCGTCGGTGAGGGTGCAAAGCGGACGCGAACGTCTGATGCCATGGAAATCTCCTCGATTGCAGGATGGATGTCTAACCGCATCAGTATAAAGCAACAAAGCAACCTCCGCACAAAGGGCACCGACCCACTCATTGGGGACAGACTTAAATGACTACCCAATGAGCACCCGACTGGTCATTTAAGTCTGTCCCCAATGAGTAGGTGCGGAAAGGGTGTGAATGTTTGATTTACGCGCTATGATGTGCCCTTGCATAGAGAGCCCGGCGGAATGGTAACGGTCGCCGGGACACGTTTTTGAAAGGACAATCATGTCAGAAGAACTTCGTTCCATTCCACCCCAACACGGGTCCTTTGTTTTTACGTCGGAGTCGGTGACCGAAGGTCATCCCGATAAGATCGCTGACCAGATCAGCGACGCCGTCCTCGACGCAATCCTCGCCAAAGAAATAGAGCTCCAGGAGCAGGGCTACATCGCCCCCAACGGCGTGCCTGCCAACGTGGAGAACGTCCGCTGCGCCTGCGAGACCCTCGTGACCACCGGCACCGTCATCGTCGCCGGCGAGATTCGCACCCAGGCCTACGTCGACGTACAGGAAATCGCCCGCGGCGTCATCCGCCGCATTGGCTACAACCGTGCCAAGTTCGGTTTTGACTGCGACACCTGCGGCGTTATGAGCCTCATCCACGAGCAGTCGCCCGATATCGCCCAGGGCGTCGACGAGTCCTTCGAGACCCAGACCGGCGCCACCACCGACCCGATTGACCTGATCGGCGCCGGCGACCAGGGCATGATGTTCGGTTATGCCTCCAACGAAACCAAGACCCTCATGCCCATGCCGCACTACCTGGCGAGCCGCCTGGCCGAGCGCCTGGCCACCGTGCGTCACGACGGCACCCTCGCCTATCTGCGTCCCGACGGCAAGACCCAGGTCACCGTGCGCTACGAGGAAGGCAAGCCCGTCGAGGTCACGACCATCGTCATCTCCACGCAGCACGCCGCCGAGATCGAGGACATGGGCAAGATCAAGGCCGACCTCATCGAGCACGTCATCACCCCGGTCATGGCTGCCGAGAACATGCCGTGGGACAACGCGGACATCTATGTAAACCCCACCGGTCGCTTTGTCGTAGGCGGCCCCATGGGCGACACGGGCCTCACCGGCCGCAAGATCATCGTCGACACCTATGGCGGCTACGGCCGTCACGGCGGCGGCGCCTTTAGCGGCAAGGACTGCACCAAGGTCGACCGCTCCGCCGCGTATGCCGCGCGCTGGGTCGCCAAGAACGTGGTCGCCGCCGGTCTGGCCGACCGCTGCGAAGTCGAGCTTGCCTACGCCATCGGCGTTTCCAAGCCCCTCTCAATCATGGTCGACACCTTCGGTACCGCGAATGTTGCCGAGGACGAGATCGTCGAGGCCGTCGAGAAGACCTTCGACCTGCGCCCGGGCGCAATCATCCGCGACCTGGACCTGCGTCGACCGATCTACGAGAAGACAGCAGCCTACGGCCACTTCGGCCGAGAAGACGCCGACTTCACCTGGGAGATAACCGATCGAGTCGAAGAACTCAAAGCAGCCTGCGGGCTGTAATTGGGAACCACCAAGGTCACAACGCGCACACGCTTTCAAAAGAAGTACCGCCCCCAAGCGGTACTTCTTTTTTATTAATCCGGTAGTGAAGATGTTTCGATATGAACCTACGCTGCGTCACTAGCTAATGAATTTTGCAGCACGGGCACTCCAACCATGTATCCTTAGTCCCGAGGGGCGGGGCATAAGGTCGATCGCGAGTTCCGCACGAGCCGGAGAGCACTTAATGTGCTCTCCGTGCGAGCAGGACTGTCCGAGCAGGCGACCTTATGCCCCGCCCCTCGGGACGACGGGATAGATTAAAGGAGCAGCCATGGCAGGCAAGCCGCAAACATTAGCTACGACCTCGGCATTTGAGATCTTGGGGCCCGTCATGGTCGGCCCCAGCTCATCGCACACCGCCGGCGCCCTGCGCTGCGCCCAAGTTGCCGCCAGCCTGCTGGAAGGCCGCATCACCAAAGTCACCTTTGGCCTGTGGAACTCCTTCGCCCACACCTACCGCGGCCACGGCACCGACCGTGCGCTCGTCGCAGGCATCCTGGGCCTCGACACCGATGACGAGAACATCAAGCAGGCCTTCGACCTCGCACGCGAGCAGGGCCTCGAATATCACTTTGACATCAAGGGCGACGACGCCTCCATCCACCCCAATACCGTCGACATCGACATGGTCGATGCCACGGGCGCCACGGCGCAGGTCCGTGGCGAGAGCCTGGGCGGCGGCAAGATGCGCATCAGCCGCATTAACGGCGTCGGCGTCGATATCTCGGGCATGTATTCCACCCTGTTTGTGGCACACCAGGATGTTCCCGGCGTGCTCGCCGCGCTCACGAACCTGCTCGCCTACGCGCATGTGAACATCGCCTTCTGCCGTACCTACCGCACCGAGGTGGGCGGCCAGGCCTACTCCGTGTTTGAAACCGATGGCACCCCCGACGACACCGTCGTCCCCATGCTGCGCAAGCTCGACAATGTCGATTACGCCACCTTCATTGAGCTTCCCGGTTCGGCCTCATCGCTCTCCCCCGGCGTCTCGGCCAAGGAGATCTTCGACGACGGCGAGCAGCTGCTCGATGCGTGCGAGGAACTGGGGCTCAACATCGGCGCCGTCATGGCCGTACGCGAGGCACGTCTGACCGGCGAGGCACACGCCATCGCCGCCATGCGCCGCGTACTCGACGTCATGCGCGAAGAGACCACAGCCCCCATTTCCAATCCGCAGCGCTCGCTCGGCGGCCTCATCGGCGGCGAGGCAAAGCTCGTCGATGCCAGCAGCCGAAACGATCTAAGCACAAGCCTGATGGGCGCCGTCCAGACCGACGCCGTGGCCCGCGCCATGGCCGTGCTCGAGCGCTCAGCCACGATGGGTGTGATCGTCGCTGCCCCCACGGCAGGCTCCGCAGGCGTCGTACCTGGCTGCGTGCTGGCGCTCGCCGACCACCTCGAGCTCGACGACGAGCAGGTCATGGACGCCCTCTACTGCGCCGCCGCCATCGGCCTTAACCTCACCACGAGCGCCTGCGTTGCCGGCGCCGAGGGCGGCTGCCAGGCTGAGGTAGGAAGCGCGGCCGCCATGGCCGCCGCCGCGCTAGTGCAGATGCTCGGCGGCACACCCGAGCAGGCGCTCGACGCCAGTTCCATCGCGCTGAGTAATCTGCTGGGCCTCGTTTGTGACCCCGTCGGTGGCCTCGTGGAGGTGCCCTGCCAAAACCGCAACGCCATCGGCGTGGCAGCCGCCTTTAGCTCCGCACAACTCGCCCTCGCCGGCATTAAGAGCCTGGTGCCGTTTGACCAGATGGCACATGTCATGCTCTCGGTGGGCCACGCGTTGCCGGCCACGCTGCGCGAGACGGCAAAGGGCGGCATCGCGCAGGCTCCGGCCGCGCTTTCGGCCTGTGCAAAATGCGGTGTGTGCGGATAACGACAAAGGACGACTCAGAGGTGGGACAAATGTCCCACCTCTTTTGAATGCCACCGTTTCCATACCACAAACAACTGGGTAATCGCTATAATGCAAGCCCAGTAAAAACACGATGAGCCACAAGGCGAAATTCGAAGGATATGCATACGATGTCGCAAAACGATCGAACTCAACTGATTCCCGATCCGCAGCAGCCGAGCAGGCACACCGGCGGCGTTCAGTCGCCGCGTCCTATCGCGCCGAGCCACGGTCAGCAGCGTGGTGCGACAAACACTTCGCAACGCCCGAACCAGCAACGTCAGCAGCGCAAGGCAAACGGCAATGCGCCCAAGCAGCCCCCCACGCACGCTCGAGGCGATCGCGGCCCCGCACGCAAACCCGCCGAGAACAATAAGTCGGGCAAAAAGACGACGCTCTTTGTTGTCCTGGGTCTTATCGTCATTGTCTATATCGTAGGCGTCGTAGCGTTTTCGCAGGTAGCCTACCCCAACACCACCATCGCCGGCGTCGACGTCTCGTTCTCCAACGCTTCGTCTGCCGCCGCCAAGGTCAACTCGGCATGGAAGCACTATAAGCTCACCGTGACGGGCGATGACTTTAGCTGGACCTATCAGCCCGAGTCCGATGAGCCCATCGTAGACGGCGAAGCTGCCGCAAAAGAGATCATCGACCACAACGAAGCCTTTGTATGGCCAGTCCGCCTTGTAGAATCCTTAAGCGGCAAGACCAAAACAACCGCTAGCTCCAACGAAGTCGATCTTGATCAAGACGTCGACCTGTCCATGCTCTCCGACACCTTTGACCAAAAGCAGTTTGAGAAGGATCTGGGCGCCGCCATCGATGAGTTTAACGAGGGCCGTTCGGGCGCGTTCGAGGCCAATAGCTCCTATGACGAGAAGGCCGGCAAGTTTACCGTCGAGAAGGCGCGCTCCAACGAAAAACTCAACCGCGAGCATGTCATTAAATATGCCGAGCTCGAGCTTGCCTCGCTGGCCGAGACCGTAGATCTTTCCAAGCTCGGCAACGATGCCTATGAGCCGCTCAATGGAACGCTGACCGATGATCAGATTCAGGCTGCATGCGATGCCGCCAACAACTTCCTGGGCGTCAACGTGACCCTCAAGCTCAACGGCGAGGATGCCGGCAAGGTTGATGGCAGCTCCGTGTTGCAGTGGATCAGCTTTGCCGATCCCGCAAACCCCACGCTCGATACGTCGCAGATCAGCAGCTGGGCAGCCGAGCTCGCCAACGGCTTCAATACCGTGGGCTCCACTCGCTGGTGGACGCGCGCCGATGGCAAGCAGTGCGCCGTCGAAGGCGGCTACTTTGGTTGGTCCATCGACAGCAGCTCGCTCGCAAAGCAGGTCGAGGATGCCATTAACAACAAGCAGACCGGCGAAATCGAGATCAAATACTCCCAGAAAGCCGACACCTTTACCGCAAAGGGAGAGCCCGACTGGAAGGCATACGTCGATGTCGATCTGTCCGAGCAGCACGCGCGCTACTACGACGAGAGCGGCAATATCGTGTGGGAGGCCAACTTTATCTCGGGAAAGCCGGGCGAGGACGCCACGCCCGAGGGCGTCTGGCAGATCAACAGCAACGACGGCGCCAGCAAACTCATCGGTGCCAAGGACCCCGAGACCGGCAAGCCCAAATACGAGAGCCCGGTAAGCTATTGGATGCCGTTTGAGGGAAACATGGTCGGCTTCCACGATGCAACGTGGCAAAACGACAAGAGCTTTGACGACCCCAACTCCTACAAGTGGTGCGGCAGTCACGGTTGCATCAACCTGCGCCTGGCCGACGCCAAGGCACTTCACGACTGCATCAAAGTCGGCCTGTGCGTGGTCGTGCACTCGTAGTGCAACGCGCACATTCATACAACGTGGAACCGCTACGACCAATCTAACAGTTCCGAAAGAAACCGTCCTATGCGCCCGCCCCAGTCGGTGGGCGCATATACTTATCGAGGTTCTTTCTATAAAGGAGACGCTATGTCGAATGTCCCCACGATCACCCCGGACCCGGATGATACCGAGTACACGCCCGAAGGTGCCACCGAAACGATTCCTCTGATTACAAACGTACATGCCGACAAGCAGAGCGGACGCACGAACGATACGGCCGAGATTTCCGATGAAGAGGCCTATGCCAAGCTCAAGGCAAAGCGTGCCGAACGTCGACGCAAAAAGCTGATTCGACGCGGTATTGCCGCCGGTGTCGTGGGTGCCATCGCGCTCATTGCCATTGTCGCAACCGTGGTTATCAATGCGCGGCCACAGGGAGCTAGCGGGCCTGTGACCGACATGGTGACCGAGGGCACGTTTACCACGACGGTCGAGGCGAAAGGCCAGCTCAAACCCATTTCGTCCTCAGTGGTCTCCCCTTCTGTCGACGGCACGGTCGATTCAATCAACGTTCAGCCGGGCCAATCCGTCAACGAGGGCGACGTACTTATGACCATTAAAAACGACGAGCTCGATCGCAACGTTGCCGAGGCGCAGCGTGCAGTTGCAGCTGCTCAGGAAGACCTCGCCAACGCGCAGAAAGCCGCAGCTGCCGCGCAGGCCACCCCAACGACGGACGTCGATGGAGCTTCCGCAGCAGCTGGCATCTCCGCCGCATCAGCGGACACGAACGCCGTATCGGCCGCGCAGCGCAGTCTCGCATCAGCCCAGGCAAACCTCGACCAGGCGAACGCCAAGGCCGCCGGGCGCACGGTTACGGCACCGAGCTCGGGCAGCATCGTGGAGCTTAACGCCAAGGTGGGCGCCACGGTAACAGGCGGCATGATCATGGGCGAAAGCGATACGAGCGGCGGCAAGCAGTGCATGCAGATCGCCGACCTGTCCAAGATGAAGGTGACTGTGCAGGTGGGCGAAAAGGACATCGCCAAGATCGCCGTTGGGCAGAGCGCCAACGTGACCTATCCCGCGTTTCCCGATATTGTGAGCCAGGGAACGGTCACCGCCATCGCCTCGGTGGCAAACTCCGACTCCAACTACGGCGGCGGCAGCGTGACCTTTAACGTCGACATCCTCATCGAGGCGCCCGACGCGCGCCTCAAGCCGGGCATGACGGCCGAGGTCTCGGTGGTGACCGAGCAGATCGACGACGTGGTGATGGTGCCGACGATGGCGCTCATGACCGAAGACGGCGAACACTATTACGTCAACGTGGCAACCGATGACGATGGCAAGCAAACCCTTCGCGTGAAGGTGAACGTCGTGACGCAGAATGACAACGAGGCCGTAGTCGGCAAAACGCAGGTCAAGCGAGACGACCAGGGCAACGAGATCAACCCGGGCGTGCCTACAACTAAGCTACGCGACGGCGACACCCTCGTCATGGACACCGGCGCGGGCATGACGGCCGACGGCGGCGACTCCGGCAGCATGTCTGCCGACGAGGGCATGTAATGCGCCCCGTTATCGACATCCGCAACGTGCACCGCATTTTTGAGAGCGAAGCCGGCTGCGCCCATATCCTGCACAACGTGAGCCTGGCGGTAGATCCAGGCGAGTTCGTCGCTATCACTGGCCCCTCGGGCTCGGGAAAATCAACGCTCATGAACATCCTGGGCTGTCTGGACAAACCGACGGCGGGCGACTACTACCTGCAAGGACTCAACGTAGCCGAGCTCGATGATGACGAGCTCACCGAAGTCCGCGCCCTGAGCATCGGGTTTGTGTTCCAGAGCTTTAACCTGCTGCCGCGCCTTTCGGTCATCGAAAACGTGATGCTGCCGCTGTCGTATACCAACGTGCCCCGCAGCCAGCGCGAGATGCGCGCCGTGCACGCGTTACAAGCCGTCACGCTGCCGGTCGACCACTGGGATCACCGTATCTCCGAGCTTTCGGGCGGACAGATGCAGAGGGTTGCCATCGCGCGCGCCCTCGTCAACGATCCGCCCATCATTCTGGCAGACGAACCGACGGGAAATCTGGACTCTGCCACCGGAGCGCTCGTGATGGAAACCTTCCACAGGCTACAGGAGCGCGGCAAGACCATCGTGCTCATCACACACGACCCCGGCATCGCTGCCGAGGCCGACCGTGCCGTGACCATCCGCGACGGTCGCATTCACGACGGCGCGTATATTCCACATGCACCTCGGACCCTGCGCCGCGCCGTAGATTGCCTGCCCATGATTTCCGCCTCCGCCAACCCGCCGAAAGGAGTGGTGGCATGAGCACCCGCGATCTCATCCAAGAAGCCCTTCACTCGCTCGAGGCCAACAAGGGGCGCAGCCTGCTCACCATCCTGGGCATTGTCATCGGCATCGCATCGGTTATCGCCATGACCTCGCTCATCGGAGGCATTCAAAACAGCCTGGTCAACAGCCTGGGCCTCAACGCAGCCCGCATGGTGCAGATCTATTCGTCCCAAGAGCTCACCGATTCTGACGTCCAGAAGCTTCAAAAACTGGTGCCGCAGATAGAGCAGATCGGCATTGTCGACAGCGCGTATACCGAGTACAAGACCGGCGAAAAAAGCTATACCGTCATGGCACAGGGTGTCGATAGCAACATGCTCGACGCCGTAGGCGCCAGCAAGCTTGTCGCGGGGCGCACCTATACCGACGCCGAGTCTCAATCAGGCGCGCGCGTGGCGCTCATCAGCCGCGGCGGCGCCGACCAGCTGTACGGCAACGAACAGGACGCGCTGGGCAAGACCATCAAGGTGTCCAACGGCGAGGTTCAGATTGTAGGCGTGATTGATGGCGGCAGCGACTCCATGGGCTCGTTCTCGCTGTATATGCCACGCGAAACCATATCCGGGCTGTTTGGCGACGAGAATCCTTCATTCCCCAGCGTGACGGCACTTGCCGCCGAGGGTACGGACATGGATGAGCTCTGCAAGAACATCGAGTCCAGGGTGCGAGCGATAAAGGGCATCGCGGAGGATGATGAGCACGACAGTGTATCGGCGACCTCAATGAAAAGCGCCATCGACGCACTCAACTCCTTTATGGGCGCGTTCTCGCTCATCATGGGTGCTGTCGCCAGCATCTCGCTACTTGTCGGCGGTATCGGCATTATGAATATGATGCTCACCAACGTGACTGAGCGCATCCGCGAGATCGGTATTCGCCGTGCCCTGGGCGCCAGTCGTCGCGATATCACCGCGCAGTTTTTGGCCGAGTCATCGGCGCTGTGCGTCACCGGTGGCCTGCTGGGGATCCTGATTGGCTATCTGTTGGCCTGGGGCCTCGCGATGTTTGCCGCAGGATCAGGGGTTCTCAGCGAGCTCGGTGCCAGCGGGCAAATCACACCGAGCTTTTCAATCGCCACGGTGCTGCTGGCCTTCGGCGTCTCCGTCGGCATCGGCGTGATATTTGGCTTCTACCCCGCCCGCCGCGCCGCAAAGCTCAATCCAGTCGAGTGTCTACGCTACCAGTAAGCCACCACCAACAAGTTGCGGTGAAATAGGGACCGTTTAGGCTGTTAATAGGCTATATCTGACCCTAT
The DNA here is from genome assembly GCA_958405565.1 of uncultured Collinsella sp. Taxonomy (GTDB): domain Bacteria; phylum Actinomycetota; class Coriobacteriia; order Coriobacteriales; family Coriobacteriaceae; genus Collinsella. The sequence continues at coordinate 43,078 of CATYEN010000001.1, forward strand.
TTCACCGCAACTTAGAGAGCGTCTGGTATAACGCTTTACCCCAAATCAAATTGATTCGTTGAATAGACACATTACAGATTCTTTAGGAGCATTTAATTCCACATATGGGTATTATCTCATGTGAAGTACACGTGAAAGGATATGCCTATGTCGCTTACCCAGTCAGCGGAGCGCGCCGCGCTCAACAAACTCATTGACTACCTGGACAGCAACCCGCAAGAAAACATCGACAAGATCATGGACCTCATCAACAAGTTGGTCCCCGACAAGGTATTTCCTTCGCAGCGCGCCGCCTTTACCAACGTCATCAAGAGCCGTGGTAACTGGTACGACCTCATCATGAAGATCTTCGACCTCAACCCCGAGATACGCTCGAGGCTGCTCAAGACCCTCATCGTCGATGGCAACCTGTTGGCCTGGCCAGAGCAGGAAAAGAGCCGCGAGAAGTGTCAGTGCAACATTCCGTGGGCCATTCTGCTGGACCCCACGAGCGCTTGCAACCTGCATTGCACGGGCTGCTGGGCCGCCGAGTACGGCTACAAGCAAAATCTGTCGTTCGACGACATCGACTCCATCGTCACGCAGGGCAAGGCCCTGGGCACCCACATCTACATCTACACCGGCGGCGAGCCGCTCGTCCGCAAGCACGACCTCATCAAGATTTGCGAGAAGCACCAGGACTGCGCGTTCCTGTGCTTCACCAACTCCACGCTCATCGACGAGGCGTTCTGCGACGACATGATTCGTGTGGCCAACTTTGTGCCCGCCATCAGCGCCGAGGGCAACGAGCACACCACCGACGCCCGCCGCGGCAAAGGAACGTATGCCAAGATCGAGCACGCCATGAAGCTCCTGCGTGAGCGCAACCTGCCCTTTGGCATCTCCACCTGCTGGACCAGCGCCAACGCCGACACAGTTGCCACTGAGGAGAACATGGATTGGATGATCAGCGAGGGCGCACTCTTCTGCTGGTACTTCCACTTTATGCCGGTCGGCCGAAACGCGACCTCCGAGCTTATGCCCACGCCCGAGCAGCGCGAGCACATGTATCACTTTATCCGCGAGATGCGCGAGAAGAAGCCGCTGTTTACCCTCGACTTCCAAAACGACGGCGAGTACGTTGGCGGCTGCATCGCCGGCGGCCGTCGCTACCTACACATTAACGCCGCGGGCGACGTGGAGCCGTGTGTGTTCATCCACTACTCCAACGCCAACATCCACGATATGAGCCTGCTCGATGCGCTGCGCTCTCCCCTGTTTATGAAGTACTACGAGAACATGCCGTTTAACGACAACTATCTCAAGCCGTGCCCCATGCTCGAGAATCCCGACATCCTGCCCAAGCTGGTCGCCGAGAGCGGCGCCCACAGCACCGACCTTATCGAGAAGGAGTCGCCCGAGCAGCTGCGCGACAAGACCAAGGCAGCAGCCGAGGCATGGTCGCCCGTGGCCGATCGCATTTGGAACGATCCCGACGATCCGCTCTACACCAAACGCCATGCGGACGAGACGCAGGGCATGGCCGACAGCGACATGCATAAGTTTGAACAACAGGGCCGCAAGCTCAAGAGCAACTGCTAGTGCCCGATAACGCAGTTGCCAAAGAAGGCGCTGGGCCACGAGATAGTCCTCGAGGCCCAGCGCCTTCTATATCTTCCAAAACCTCTTAAATTGCGGTGAAATAGTTCCTGTTTATGCTGCTGCAGACACTATTTCACCGCAACTTATTGAAGGGCCGTTTGCGCCAGTTCTGGGCGTCGTCCTCGAGCTATTGATGGATGACGGGCTTGTACGGGTCGAGCTTGCTCGGGGCGCTCCTCCTCGCGGGCGGGAGGGCGCGCAGGAGCGGTGAGCGCCTAGCGCGCGAACTCCCGTAAGAGCTCGTCTTCCACTTCCCGAAGCGAAAGGGCCCCGCCTCCCTCGGCGGGACGGGAGACCACGATGCAGCGCGCTCCCACGTCGCACGCGGCGGCGAGCTTCTCGGCCGTGCCGCCTACGGTTCCCGAGTCCTTGGTCACAAGCCACTGGGCGCCCACCTGCCGAAGCATCGCCTCGTTGAGCTCGCGGGTGAAGGGCCCCTGCATGCCGATGACGTGCGATGGCGAAAACCCCGCGTCGATGCACTTCGTTATAGCACTGGGCAGCGGGAGCACACGCACGAAGAAGCGCTCTGCGAAATCGGCGACGAGCGTGTAGGGAGCAAGCTCCTTGCTCCCCGTCGTAAGAAGCGCGCGACCCGGGTTCTCGGAGAGAAAGCGCGCCGCGCAGGCGATCGACGCGACCGGCACGACGCCTTTGGGCAGCGCCTCGACCGGGCGCGCAAGGCGCAAGCATCGTGCACCCACGGCGAGCGAAGCGGCCCGGATGTTGCCGCTTGCGAGCGTAGCGAAGGGGTGCGTGGCGTCGACGACGATGCGCGCGCCGGAAAGCTCGCGCTCCATGTCGGCCTCGTCGAGCCTACCCGAATGCACCTCGACGCCCGGAAGCTCGCCCAAAAGCTCGCCTCCGTACTCGGTTGCCGCGTAGGCACGGGCGGGGATGCCCGCCCGGCTCGCCCATTCGCACAGAAGGCGGCCCTCGGTGGTGCCGGCGAAGATGCGCAGCGCCGGCGCGGATGCGGGCGCCGTCACTTCGGGCCGCCTGGGCGCGTGATCTGGTAGAGCAGCGCGTTCATAATGGCGGCCGCCACGGTCGAGCCGCCCTTGCGACCCCTCGCGACGATGGCCGGCACGCGTCGCGCGAGTAGCTCCTCTTTCGCCTCGACCACGTTCACAAACCCGACCGGCACCCCAACGACGAGCGCGGGCGCGATCTTCCCCGCGTCCATGAGCTCGGCGAGGCGCAGAAGTGCTGTGGGAGCGTTGCCGACGGCCACGATAAGCGGACCCTCGATGCGGCAAGCTTTGTCCATGCTCGCAACGGCGCGAGTCGTGCCCGCGGCGCGCGCAGCCGCGGCGACATCAGGGTCGGCCATGTAGCACACGGCCTTGCAGCCGAGCTTCGCGAGCGCGGGCTTGCTTATGCCTGCGAGCGCCATGTTCGTGTCGGTGAGCACCGTGGCCCCTGCGCGCAGTGCGTCGAGCGCACAGTGCGCGGCGTCATGGGTGAACACGAGGGAATCGGCGTACGAGAAGTCGGCAGTGGTGTGGATGACGCGCTTCACGACGGGCTCTTCGAGCGGCGGGAACGTGCGGCCGCCGAGCTCTTCGGTGATGATCTCGAAGCTGTGCCGCTCGATGTCGCCGGGCGCCATCTCCTTGGAATCCATCTAGTACTCCACTCCTTCCCTTGCACATATCCCCTGAGTGTAGGGGTGTTTCTCGCACCGCATCTCGGTTATGTAGTCGGCCTTCTCCACGATCTTGCGGGAAGGCGCGCGCCCGGTGAGCGCTACTTCGACGCCGCGCGCGGACATATCGAGCGCGCGGTCCACGAGCGCCTCGTCGACAAGCCCCTTCGAAAGCGCGTCGAGCGCCTCGTCGAGCACGAGCAGCCCCTCCTGCGCGCCCTCGAGCTCGGCGAGCGCGGAAGCGAGGTTTTCATTGTGCAGCTCGCACGTCGCGGCAAGTTCTTCCGACGTCATCGACCAGGTAAACTTGTCCGACACCTTCCCCGCGAACACGGGCACGCCGAAATGCTGGGCGAGCAGGCGCGCCTCCCCGCTTTCGCCGTCTTTCAGGAACTGCACGACGACGACGCGGCGGCCTGCAGCGAGCATGCGAAGGGCGAGGCCCATCGCCGCCGTGGTCTTGCCTTTGCCGTCGCCATGATACACGTGGATCATACGCCCTCCTCGATAATGCGGTAGACATACTCCATGTCGAGCGCTCCGCGCACGACGTCGGCCAGGCGGTCGAACTCGCACGCACGGTGATCGGCCGCGGAAGCCGCGCCCGCAGCACCCACGACGCTCTCGGGCAGGCCGCGCATGCGCGCGAGCGAGCGCGCGAGGGCGAGCGCCACCCCCGGTTCGTCGAACAGGCCGTGGAGATAGGTTCCGAACACGTTTCCGCAGGCCGCGCCTTCTGGTTTGCCGCCAATCGTGCCCGCAGGGGCGCAGGAGACGGTCGTTTCGCCGTCGTGAATCTCGTACCCGCGCGCCGTCATGCCGTTCCACACCGAGAACGCGCCTTGGGCACCCGTGATGCGCAGCTCGGACTGGGCGAGGTGCTTTTCCTCCTTGAACACCGTACTTGCAGGGATGAGACCGAGCCCGCGCGCAGTGCCAGCGCCTTCCCTGCCGTGCGGGTCGGAAAGCTCGTCTCCCAAAAGCTGGTAGCCTCCGCATATGCCGAGCACCGGCGTGCCCGCGCCCGAAAGCGCGCGTACACAGGCTCCGATGCCGCTAGCAGCAAGCCAGCGCGCGTCGTCGAGCGTGGTCTTCGAGCCGGGAAGCACCACCAGGTCGGGTCGGCCCAGATCGGTCGTCGAGGAAACGTAGCGCACACCCACGCCGGGCACGCGCGAAAGCGGGTCGAAGTCGGTAAAGTTCGACAGATGCGGAAGGCGTACGACGGCGACGTCGATGACGCCGCGCGCCTCGCGGGCGGATAGGCGCGGCGCGAGCGAGTCCTCGTCGTCCAGGTCGAGCGTAAGATACGGCACGACCCCCACGACGGGAACCCCGCACATCTTCTCGAGCGGGACCAAACCCGGGCGCAGGATTTCCACATCGCCGCGGAACTTGTTCACCACAAGGCCCCGCAAAAGCGCGCGATCCTCGGGGGCAAAGAGCGCGACCGTGCCGTAGAGCTGGGCAAACACCCCGCCCGGGTCGATGTCGCCCGCGAGCAGCACGGGGGAGGACACGGCGCGCGCGAGCCCCATGTTGACGATGTCGTTTTCGGCAAGGTTGATTTCGGCGGGGCTGCCGGCGCCCTCGATAACGATGACGTCGTTTTCCTCCGCGAGCGAATCGAACGCCTCCAAAATCTGCGGCATGAGCGCCTTCTTTCGCGCGAAGTAGTCCCTAGCAGCGAAGGCTCCCTGCGCCTTGCCGGCCACGATGAGCTGGCTACGGTGGTCGCTTTCGGGCTTGAGCAGGATGGGGTTCATGCGCACGTCGGGCGCGATGCCGCACGCCTCGGCCTGCATGATCTGGGCGCGCCCCATCTCGAGCCCGTCGGCCGTGACACCGCTGTTGAGCGCCATGTTCTGGCTCTTGAAGGGAGTCACGCGCAGGCCGTCCTGCGAAAGCACACGGCACAGCCCCGCCGCAAGCAGGCTCTTCCCCGCGTTCGACATGGTGCCCTGGATCATGATGGGTTTCGCCCTACCCACGGGTATCGACCTCCTTCGCCGAGCCTCGGCCATCCGCGCCCGCCATAGCGCCGCTGCAAGAAGCGCCGCCCCGTTCGTCGGGTTCGCCTTCGCCGGATGCGCCTTCCGCCCGAAGCGCGCGGCTGAACGCCATCGCAAGCCGGGCGTTCTCCTTGCGCGTGCGCACCGCGACGCGGCACCAGAAACGGGACAGTACCGAAAACGAGTCGCACGTGCGGACCAAAACCCCCTGTTTATACAGGCGCTCGGGGATGTCTTTCGCCGGCGTGCGGACTAAAAGGAAGTTCGCATCCGACGGCACGACGGAAAGCCCGAGCGAGGAGAGCTCGCGGGAAAGCCACGCTCGCTCGCCCGCCAATACATCGCGCGTGCGCGAGACGTATTCGACGTCTTCCAGGGCGGCGATACCCGCGGCCTCGGCGACCGAAGAGACGGGCCACGCCTGCCCCGCCCGGCGAATCCCCTCGATGAGTTGGGCGTTTCCGCTGATCAGATATCCCAACCGCAACCCCGCCATTCCGTAGAGCTTGGTGAACGCGGAGAGCACGGCCACATGGCGCGAACACGCGGCGCGTGCGGCCACGCTCCTTTCGCGGGCGTCGGGCGCAAATCCGAGGAAGCACTCGTCCACGACGAGCAGCGCGCCCACCTGCTCGCAGCGGCAAGCCGCGGCATCGATCACACGGGGGGCGACGAGGCGCCCCGTCGGGTTGTTCGGATTGCAGAGGTACGCCACGTCTCCCGGCCCCTCGATCGCGCGGGCGAAGGAGGCGGGCACGTCGAAGTCGTCCGCTTCGGAGAGCGGGAACTCCTGCACGCATGCGCCATAGTACGATGCCGCCTCCGCATATTCAGAGAACGTCGGCGCGCACACGACGATGCGTTTCGGGCGCACCGCCGCGGCGAGCCGCCAGATGATGTCGGACGCGCCCGCGCCGCAGACGATAGTATCTTCGGGAATGCCCTGGTCGCGCGCTAGGGCGCGAACGAGGGCGAGGCTTTCCCTATCGGGGTAGGCGTCGATTCGAGAAAGCGCCTTGCAAGCTGCGGCGACGGCGCGCGGCGAGGGGCCTGCCGGATTCACGTTCACCGAGAAGTCAATGAGGTCGGAGGCACCCCCTTCGCAAGCGATGCCGAGCGATTGCGCGCTGCCCCCATGCGTGCGGGCGCGCAGGATTCCCCCGGCAGCCCGGGGCGCGGCGTGGTCTTTCCTCATGCCATCGCCCCCACGGCGAGCACGACCGCCGCGCGCGCGGCGCCGAAGACGACGAGCGCGCATACGGACGCGGCGAGCATGAGCCTTGTCGCCCGGGCGATGTCGCCCCACTGGATTTCGCGGGACGCGTCGCCTATCGTCGGTTTCTCAACGAGCTTGCCGAAATACACCGCGCGTCCTGCCAGGCGCAGCCCGAGCGCGCCCGCGCACGCTGACTCGGTCTGCGCCGCGTTCGGGCTCGCATGGCGACGCCTGTCGCGGCGCCAGATGCGCGCCGCCCCGCGCGCGTCGAGCCCGACGATCGGGCACACGGCGATCATGAGCAGGGCCGATAAGCGCGAGGGAATCCAGTTCAGCGCATCGTCGAGGCGCGCCGAAGCGCAGCCGAAGTCGATGTAGCGCTCGTTTTTGTAGCCCACCATGCTGTCGAGCGTGTTCACCGCCTTGTACGCCATGCCCAAGGGCGCACCCCCGATCATAAGGTAGAAAAGCGGCGCGATGACGCCGTCGCTCGCGTTCTCCGCCACCGTTTCCACAGCGGCGCGCGCGATGCCCTGCTCGTCGAGAACAGACGTGTCGCGTCCCACGATGAGCCCGACGGCTTCGCGCGCCGCGACAAGGCCGCCCTTCGAGAACGCGCGGGCCACGGCCAGGCTCTGGCGGCGCAGCTCGCATGCCGCGAGAATCTGATAGCTCGCCCATGCCTCGGCCACGAAGCGCAAGCCGGAGTGAACCATGCCGCAAAGACGCAGGATTCCCCAGGTCAAAAGCCCACACGCAAGCGGAAGCGCCACGGCAAGCACAAGCCCTGCGGCGCGCGTGCCCGCGGACGTTTGCGGGAATGCGCCCCGCAGGCGGCCTTCGGCCCACGTGATCGCGCGCCCCATGGCGACGACGGGATGGGGAAGCCAGCGCGGGTCGCCGAAGGCAAGGTCGGCCGCGAACCCGGCGGCGACGGCAAGAATCGTCATCACCGGGCATCGCCCCCCGAAGCGGGGCGAACGTCGCGAAGGCAGCGCCCATCCCAAGTGGCGGCCCATGCGCCGCCCGGCTCGGTATGCACGTCGAAGTATCCCATTTTCGGGACAGCTAGCTCGGAGAGCAGCGCTTTCACGGTACCCGCGTGAACGACGAAGACGGCGCGCCCACTCCCCTGGGCGCGCTCCGATTCGCACGCCTCCCGAAACGCCGCGATGACGCGGCGGGTGAAATCGCTCTTGCCCTCGCCATGCGGGCAGCGCGTCTCGCACCAGGAGTCTACCCACGCGCGATAGCGCGCATCCTCTTTAAGCTCGGCGGCGCTTCGCCCCTCGAAGTCGCCGAAATCCATCTCGCGCAGACCGGGGCACGCCATAAGCTCCGCGTTCGGGAAGAGGATGCGCGCCGTCTGGTCGGTGCGGGCCATGCCGCTCGTGATAACACGGAACACGTCACGATCGCACGCGAGGTCGCGCAAAGCGCGCTCGCCCGCACTCGACAGGGGCTCGTCGGTGCCCGCCCCGCTGTAGCGATGGTCTTCCGTGCCCGCCGTGGCACCATGGCGCACGAAGACGACTTCCAAAGGCGCACCCGCGCCCTGCGTCCCTCGAGGTGCATCGGCAAGGTTTCCTTTGATGACCTGGGGAATCCCGCACGTCATGCGCACGACGACGTCGGCGCGCGCAGCGAGCGCGCATCCCAGGCGCCCCGCGCGCTCGCGCCATTGGGCGTCTTCCGCACTCATGGGGACGACCCCCGAGCCGACCAAGGGCAGAATCACTGCGTCGAAGCCGATCAGCCGCTCGAGCGCCCGGTCAGCGTCGAGCGCGCGTACGAGTTCCTCAGCACGGTATGCGACGCGGCCGGCAAAAGCCGCGGGCACGCCGCCCTCCGCAAGCTGCGCCGCGTCGACGAAATCGTCCGCCGCGAACCCGAGTTTTTCGCGCACGAAGGTCCTCTTCCCCGAATGCGCGCCACCTACCACGAGCATCATAGGAGCATGCCCCCCACCACCAGCATGGCAAGCATCGCGAGCTCGGCCCATTGCAGAAACCATCCGGCCAAATCCCCCGTCACCCCGCCGAACCGGGACAGGGCAACATGGCGGTACCACGCGAGCACCAAAAGCCCCGCCACCGCCATAAAGGCGCCGACGGCCTGAGCGCACGCGACCATCCCTGCAGCCGAAGCCGCAGCGAAAGCGCAAAGCGGCACGACGATCGCCGCGCGCTTCTTCGCAGGCGAGAGCCCCGCGGCCATGCCGTCCGCCCGCGCGGCAGGCCAGCATTCAACGGCGAGTCCCGAAAGCGCGCGGGAGAACACGAGCGAGCACAGAAGCGCGAGGAACACCCCCGCCGTAAGCGGCAGCGCGGTGAACAGGGAAAACTGCAGAATAAGGTACACAACAACACCGATGACCCCGAAGGCGCCCGCCCGCGGATCGTGCATGATCTCGAGCTTTCGCTCGCGCGGGGCCCAACTTGCAAGCGCATCGGAGGTGTCGCAGAGCCCGTCTAGGTGGATGCCTCCCGTCACCGCCACAGGCAGCGCCGCGAGCACGGCCGCGACGATGGTCGCGGGCACGCCGAGCAGGTTCGCCACGTGCCCCCACGCCGTCATGAGGAAGCCTTCCGCAAGGCCCACCAGGGGAAACGCGGCAAGTGCATGGGTTGACCCGAAATCGGTCCAGGCCGATTTCGGGACGGGGATGCGCGAGAACGTTCCGAACGCCGCGCCGATTGCCTCTGCTATCTTCACCTTGTAGGTCCTTCGCCTTTCATCCACACGGGAATCCCGCATACCACTTCGACTGCATGGTCGGCCAGCGCCGCCACGCCCGCGTTCACGCGCGCGAGCGCGCGCCTCCATGCCTCGGTCCCTTCATCGTAGCGCATCCCATCGGCGAACACGTCGACGGTGACCACCACCGTATACGCAGCGGCCTGAGCGAGCCGTTCGATGTCTCCGAGTACCTCGCGCGCCGCAGCGTCAGGGTCACGCGGGGACAAGCCGCCTTCCGCGAAGAGCTCGTTCGCAACCAGGTTGCCCACGTCCTCCAAAAGAAGTGTGCAGCCGCGCGGAAGCCCGGGCGCTGCGGCGCCCACGTCACGCGAGCACTCGAGGGTGGAAAACCCTTTGCCTTCGCGCAGCGCACGATGGCGCGCGATGCGGCGGGCGCCCTCTTCCCCGAAGGGCTCCATCGTTGCCAGGTACACGCGAGGGCCGTCGTGCCCGAGGCACAGGGACTCGGCGTAGGCGCTCTTGCCGCTCGCGGCGGCGCCGATGACGAGCGTCACCGTCATTTCCCGGCCTCGAAATGCTCGTAAGCAGCCATGCCAGTCGCCGTGAACGTCTTCCCATCCCGGTACACGCGCAGCGCCGAATCCAGAAGGGGCAGATACGCCATGGCGCCCGCGCCCTCGCCCAAGTGCATGCCTGCGTCGAGGGGTGCCTTTATGCCAAGCTCGCGAAGGAGCTCCTGGCTTGCGGGTTCGCTTGATGCGTGGGTGCCCACGAGGTAACCCAAGGCGTTGGGGCACAGGCGCGCCGCGCACAGGGCCGCCGTGCAGGATATGACTCCGTCGAGGAGCGCCGGCGCCTTCGAGGCCGCGGCCCCCAGGTAGAAGCCGCACATCGCCGCGATGTCGAAGCCGCCCACCTTCGAGAGCACGTCGATTGGGTCGGCGGGATCGGGCGAGTTCGCGTCGATAGCGCGCTCGACCACGTCGCGCTTGCGCGCGAGCGAGGCGTCCGAGAGCCCCGCGCCGCGCCCGACGAGGCTCCGCGCGTCCGCCCGGATGAGCACTGCGGCCACCGCCGCCGAGGTGGTCGTGTTGCCGATGCCCATCTCGCCCGCGGCGAGAAGGCGCACGCCGGCGCGGGCAAGCCCGCACGCGACGGCAATTCCGACCTCGATCGCGCGCACGGCCCCATCTCGAGACATAGCGGAGCCGTGCGCGATGTTGCCACTCCCCCGCCGCACGTTCGCGCGCACCATGCGCGCGTCTTCTATGCCCCGGGCCATACCCACGTCGACGGGCACGACCTCGGCATTCGCGAACGCCGCCATGCGGCAGGCGCTCGTGGCCCCCTCGCACATGTTGCGCGCGACGGCTCGCGTCACGTCTTGCCCGCTTTGCGACACGCCTTCGGCAACGACCCCGTTGTCGGAGAAGAATACCGCGAGCGCACGGGGAAACTCGGCCACCTCGGCGCTCCCCTGAGCTGCAGCGATACACGCGACGGCGTCTTCAAAGTCGCCCAATCCCCCCAAGGGGTGCGCGATGGAGTCCCACGCGGCGTACGCGGCGGCGCGGGCGCATTCGTCTGCGGGCGCGATCCGGGAGAGCGCGGCTTCGAGCACGGCGCCCGGCGCCGACGAGAACGCGCGCTCGACTTCCTCGCGAATGCAGGCAAGCGCGGTTTCGGTTGTTTCAGCCATGCCGTCTCCTCTCTGCGAACGACGCTGCGGCAGATGCGAACGCGCGCGCAACGTCGGGGTTCGCGGGATAGTACACATGCGGAAAGCCCGCCACCAGGGACGGGGTGGCCGTCATGCACGGCCAGCCCTTGTCGCGCCGGGGCTTCTGCGCCCAGAAGTCGCCGCCCGGGCAGGTGGACTGCCAGTAATGGAATTCGTGCGCGCGGATGCGTGTGCCGCGCGGCCCGTAGAGCCCGTCGCGTTGGGAAGTGAGCTCCACGTACCCGAAATGGGACAGCCTTCCCCCGTTCTCGCTTGCGCCCTCAAGGGCGCCCGCAACAGGCCAGCGCCGCCCCTCGCTATCGGCGATTTCGCGCTGCAGGTACAGAAACCCACCGCATTCGGCGACCGTCGGCATGCCGGATTCCACCGCGCGCCGCACCGCTTCGCGCATCGGCGCGTTCTCGGAGAGCTGCCGCGCATGGAGCTCCGGGTAGCCGCCCCCCAGATAGAGGGCGCTTGTCCCCCGGGGCAACTCGCTATCACACAGGGGGCTGAAAAAGGCCAGCTCGCAACCAAGGTCCTCGAGCGCGCGCAGGTTCTCCTCGTAGTAGAACGAGAACGCCTCGTCACGTGCGACGGCGACGATGGGCCGCGCTCCCGCGATCAGCTCCAACCGGTAAGGTTCCTCGCGGATATCGGGTGCCGTCGCCGCTATTTCGAGCAAGCGATCGACGTCGACGCTCTTTTCCACCAGCTCGGCCATCTTGTCGATGCGCGCGGAGAGCTGCTCGACCTCGTCGGCGGTCACAAGCCCCAGATGCCGGCTTTCGAGCGAGAACGCCTCGTCGGCGGGGATATTCCCCAAAACTGTGACGCCCGTGTGCTTCTCGATCGCAGGCGCCGCGTAGGCGCAGGCAGCGGCGCTCGTCTTGTTCAGCACGACGCCGCGCACGTTCGCACAAGGCAGGAACTCGGCGATGCCATGGATTACGGCGGCGAGCGATAAAGACGCCCCGCGCCCGTTCACCACTAAAACGACCGGCGTTTCCGTGTCGCGCGCAACCTGGTAGCTACTCGCGTCGGCCACGCCGGGCGCCATGCCGTCGTAGAAGCCCATAACCCCCTCGAGTACCGCGACATCCGCGCCTGCGGCGCCGCGTGCGAGCAGGGCGCGCAGCGTCGGGGCGTCGGTGAAGAAGCCGTCTAAGTTGCCTGAGCGCGCACCCACGACGCGGCGATGAAAGAGCGGGTCGATGTAGTCGGGGCCGCATTTGAAGGCCGCGCATGCAAGGCCGCGGCGCGCGAGCGCGCGCAGGAGCGCGCACGTTACGACCGTCTTGCCGCTCCCGCTCGAGGGCGCAGTGACCATGAAGCGCGGGATGGACGTGCTCACCGGGCGCCGCCTTCCCCACCTGCACCACGTGCGCTGACGAGGAACACGGGGTTTTGCGCCTTCATAAGATGGTGCGAGCCTACAGCCTCGGCACGGGCGGCCGACACCTGGCACGCCTCGAACCCCTTAAAGCGCGAACCCGAGAGGAGCGCGCACGCCTCGGTGAGCGTCTCAACGGTGACGCATGGCACGCACAGGCGAACCTGCGAGTTCTTCTCGAGCGCCGCCTCCACGATGGAGGGAAGCTCGCCCGCGCTCCCGCCGACGAACACGGCGTCGGGGACGGGCAGTTTCGCGAGCGCTTCGGGGGCGACACCGGGGACAGCATGCACGTTGCCGCACCCGAATGCATCCGCGTTCTCTCGGATGAGCCGCACGCCGGCCGCGTTGCGCTCGACCGCCCATACCGACCCCGCTCGCGCGACGAGCGCCGCCTCGATCGACACGCTCCCCGTGCCGGCACCGACGTCCCACACGGTGTCGGTCGCGGTAAGGCGCAGCTTCGCGAGCGCGACGGCGCGCACCTCCTGCTTGGTCATGGGAACGTCGCCGCGGATGAAGAGCTCGTCGGGAATGCCCGAGGAAGCGTACGGCCAGCGGGAGATCGCGGCGCGGGATGCGCCCGCAGAGTCCGCCGTGGAAGAAGCCGCCGCGGGCGCAGACGCGCCGGCCGGCGCCTCGGAGGCTGCGCTAGAGCCCGCAGGCGACCCGGCGCAGCCTGCGAACTCGATAAGCATCACGTTCAGGTCGTCGAACGTCTGACCTGCGATTTCACTTGCGGTCGCGCAGGTGATGCGCTCGTCGGGGTACGACAGGCGCTCGGCCACCGTCACGCGCGCGTCCCCGAAGCCCCCCTGCACAAGCTCGCCCGAAAGCCGCGAGGGGTCTTCCCCGCCCGACGTGGCGAGGAAGAGCTCGCCTGCGCGCTCGGCCTCGGCCACAATGTCGCACGCCACGCCGTGAGCGCTCACGAAGCGCCAATCCTGCCATGGACGCGCGAGGCGCGCGGCGAGATACGAGGCTGAGCTTATGCCGGGAATGACGTGCACGTCCACCTGCGCGTCGCCGGAGAGCGCCTCCACCAGGCGGCGCGCGCCGCTGAACAGCCCCACATCGCCCGTCATCACGACCACGGCGCGCTGCCACGACGCCGCATCGGTGAGCGCGGCGACGATGTCCGCCGTCTTCACGAGCTCGTATCTCACCACGTCGGGCGGCACGTCGATGCCGGCAAGCGCGCGATGAGCGCCGATGACCACGTCGGCGATGTCGATCGCGTCGAGCGCCGCGCGCGAGAGCAAGTCGGGGTTTCCGGGCCCCGCCCCGATGATCGTTACTTTTCGCATGGAATCTCCCGATACCCGCGCGGCGTGACCATACGACCGCCTACGCGCTTCGTGTCCGCGTTGCCGACGAACACGGTGGTGAACATGTCGGCGTCGAACTCCCCCAGCTCGGAGAGCCTGCACATGCCCGACTGCTGCCCCTCGCGCCCGATGTTGCGTACCCAGCCGCAGAGCGTGTCGGGGGCCTTCCATTCGAGCATAATCTTCGCCGCGCGCGAGAGCCTGTCGGCGCGCTTTCTGCTGCGCGGGTTGTACAAACAGATGCAGAAGTCGGCGCTCGCCACAGCGGCGAGTCTGCGCTCGATGACCTCCCACGGCGTGAGCAGATCGGAGAGCGACACGACCGCGAAGTCGTGGGCAAGCGGGGCGCCGAGCACCGCCGACCCGCTCTGAGCCGCGGTGGCCCCGGCGATAACTTCCACGTCTACATCGGGGTAGTCCTCCGCAAGCTCCAGCACGGGGCTCGCCATGCCGTACACGCCCGCGTCACCGCTACACACGAGCGCCACGGCTTCTCCGCTCTGCGCGCGCGAAAGCGCCAGACGGCACCGTTCGACCTCGTGCATCATCGGCGTCGCGAGATGCGCCGCGTCGGGCACGGCGGCGAGCGCGAGCTCCACGTATTTCGTGTACCCCACAACGATGTCGGCCGCCTCGAGCGCGCGCCGAGCCGCAATCGTCATGCCGCCGGGGCCGCCCGGGCCGATCCCCACCACGAAGAGCTTTCCCATCACCGCTCCTTAAACGAAAGTTCGATAGTTACCTTGGAAAACGCAACGGTCACGCCGCCGTGAGCGAGCTTCGGGAAGATAAGTTTGCCCCCGTCCGCGAGCGCCGCGCGCTCGCACACGTTGTCGACCCCCACCGTCGCGCGCACGAAATCAGATGGCGAAACGCTGCCTTCGACCAGCGACAACTCCTCTGCGGAATACGTCGCAAGCGGGATATTGCGCGCGCGGCAGAAGGCGAGCAGACCCTCCTCGTGCGCCTTCACGTCGATCGTCGCCGCCTCGCGCACGGCCGAAGGCGAGATGCCCGCCTGCCCGCACGCGAGAAGAAACGCCTCCCCGATCGCTTCGGCGCACGCACCGCGGCGGCACCCTATGCCCGCAACGATGCAGGGCACGACAAGGCGAAGCGGCTCGGGTGCAGGCGCCTGCGCCCGCACGCCCGCCGGCTTCCCCGTCTCACCGGCGGGCACGACCTCGCCCGTTGTCTCCGCCGCGCGAACGGACGCACCTGCATTCGCGCCAGCGAACGGCGACACGACGATATCGGCCCGAGCGCGGTCGGACGCAATGTCAACCCCCTCAGGCGGCTGTCCCGAAATCGGCATATCGGAATAGAGCGTCACTCGCCCGCCCGAAAGCAGCCGCGCCGACACTCGCTTGATAGCCTCGGGATTCGAAACGGCGAGCCCCGCACAGCGCGCCCACGTATCCACCGCCCACACGCCGCGGACGTCGGTCGCCGTGGTGATGACGGGGATGGCCCCTGCCGCACGGGCCACGGTTTGCGCAAGCTCGTTCGCACCGCCCAAATGCCCCGACAAAAGCGGGATGGCAAAGCGCCCCGCCTCGTCGATCACCACAACCGCGGAATCGCTTGCCTTCGAGGCGACATGCGGCGCGATCGCCCGCACGGCAATGCCCGCCGCGCCCACGAACAGAAGCGCGTCCGACGCTTCCCACGCGAGCGCCGTCCATGCGCGCAGGTCGGCCTTCCCCTCGCCGAACCCACGCGAAACGGAAACGTCCCAGTCAGGGCCATCTTCACCTGTCTGCGCGCAATCGGAAAGCGCGCGTGCGGTGCGCTCAGCCAACGCATACCCCCTCTCAGTGAACGCTATGCAGGAAACCCTCATCTAGCGCACCACCATCGTCGAGAAGTAGCTACCCCGATCGGGCACAACGTCGAGCGAGCGGTACACGCGCTCGCCCGGAAGCCCACAATCCTCTACGAGCTCGGCACCGTCGAAGGCGCCCTCCTCGCGAAGGATGCGCTTCGTGTCCGCAAGCGAGCGGCGCGCCTTCATGACCACCTTCGTCCCCGGCCAGCCGATTGCGCGGCGCACGTCGTCGTAGCCGCCGGGCACGATGTGCAGAGGCGACGACATCTCGGGCGTGAGGTCGCGCTCGAGCGCCGCGGCGACCGCGCAGAAGCTCGGCACGCCGGGAATGGCGCGCGCCTCGAACCCGCAGGCGCGCACGTCGGGCGCTATGCGCTGGAAGGTGGCGAAGATGCTCGGGTCCCCCAGGTTCAGCAGCGCGACGTCGCGGGCCGCATCCAGGTGCACGACAAGCTCGCGAACAAGCGAGGCATGCTCGGCCGCGCGGCGCTCGAGATCGCGCGTCATCGAGAATCGCACGGGGATCACCGTCTTGCCTGTAAGGTCGACGGCGCAGCGCACGATGTCGAGCGCGACCATGACCCCGTCCGCCGTCTGCGGTGCGGCGATGACCGGACACGATTCGATTGTGCGGACGGCCTTGATCGTGAGCAGCTCGGGGTCGCCAGGCCCCGTACCCACCCCGTACAGCACGCCTTTACTCATACGTCGCCCCCAATTCCCCGATAACTGCATCGGCGCCCGACGTGCGGAAAAGCTCGCGGCGCTCGGCGTCAAACACGACCGCGGCGATGTCGCATCCGCCCGCCGCGCGGCGGCGCAACCTGTCCTCGATTGCCGCAGCGAGCGAAGCGCGCGCAGCGTCCCCCACGCCGGCGGCCTCGATTACCTCGAGCGCCGCCGTGGTCGTGACCGACGACATGATATCGCGCACGGTCTTCGCGCCCGCGCCGGCCAAGGCCGCGTGGGCGGCCAGAATCTCCGCGCGGCAGTCGGCGGTACGCGAATGGGTGTCCATGATGCCGCCCGCGACCTTCACCAGCTTGCCGATGTGTCCCACAAGAAGGACATTGGTGAATCCCTCGCGAACGCAGCAATCAATCGCATCGCCCACAAAGTTGGAGATGAAGACCACCGGCGCACCGTTTAGGTGGAAATGCCCCGAGATGAACTGCGCGCCGTAGTTGCCGGGCGTGAGCACGACTCCGCACCGCCCCATAGCCGCATGCTGCCGGATCTCGAGCTCGATGCTGTCGCGCAAGGCAGCGAGGCTGCGCGGCTCGACGATGCCCGTCGTGCCCAGGATGGAGATGCCGTCCTCTATCCCCAGGCGCGGGTTGAAGGTCTTTTCGGCAAGGGCAACACCCTCGGGTACCGAAATCGTCACAGCAATATTTCCAGAAAAGCCGTGCGCGGCGCACACCTCGCGCACCGCCGAAGTGATCATCGCGCGCGGCGTCGCGTTGATGGCGGCCGCCCCCACCGGCTGCTCGAGCCCGGGCAACGTCACGCGCCCCACGCCCACGCCGCCATCGACGGAAACTTCCGATTCGCGCGCGGGCACGCCCTTGCTGCCCGCAGAACCCGTGCCCGACCCCGCATGTTCCACGCGCGCGTACACGAGTACGCCGTCGGTCACATCGGCATCGTCACCTGCGTCCTTTCGCACGGCGCACTGGGCGCACCCCTCGCCGATGCATGCGTCGACCACGTTCGCCTCGACGGGCAGTCCGCCGGGGGTGACGATCGACACGCGGCCGACGGGCTTTCGTGACAAGAGCATCTCGCAGGCCGCCTTCGCCGCGAGCGCGGCGCAGCTCCCCGTGGTGTAGCCGCAGCGCAGGCGGGTCGTCCCGGTATATATGTAGTGCTCGAAGGCCACGCTAGCTGCTCGCCTTCCGATACCCCGTGGCAAACGAAGGGTCGTAAAGCTTGCTGCGCTCGTACGACTCCGCTTGCGCGCCGTTGTGCGCAAGCCCACCGCGAGCTCCGAGCACGCGGCCCACCACCACGAGCGCCGTGCGGTCGATGCCCTCTCGCGCGCCCGCATCGGCGAGCGTGCCCACTGTGCATCGCACCACGCGCTCCTCAGGCCAGGTCGCCTTGTACACGAGCGCCGCCGGCTCGTCGGAGCTGCGGCCCGCGGCCAAAAGCTCGGCGGAAAGCTCGGCGAGCATACCCGAGCTCAGGAAGATGACCATAGTCGAGCCGCTTTCCGCCATGGTGCGCATGCCCTCGCCCGCGGGCATGGGGGTGCGCCCGGAAAGCCGCGTGATCACGACCGACTGGCTGATTCCCGGCAGCGTGTATTCCTGGCGAAGCGCCGCCGCGGCACCGCAAAAGCTCGACACGCCGGGCACCACCTCGTAGTCCACGCCGCGCGCGTCGAGTGCGTCCATCTGCTCCTGGATGGCGCCGTACAGGCACGGGTCGCCCGTGTGCAGGCGCACCACTTCCTCGCCCCGCGCATCCGCCGCGCACATCACGTCGAGCACTTCCTCCAAGGTCATGTGCGCGCTGTCGTAGACGATGCAGGATTCCTTGCACTCAGCGAGCAGCTCGGGGTTCACAAGGCTTCCCGCCCAAACGACCACGTCGGCCGCGCGCAGAAGGCGCGCCCCGCGCAGCGTGATAAGGTCGGCGGCGCCCGAGCCTGCGCCAACGATATGAATCATCCGAGCCTTCCCTTCCCGTTTCTCATCGCAACCGTTTACGCCGCCATTCGCGCAGCGGGCAAAACACGGCGCCTGCAGCGGCAATCGGCGCAAATACGCAGGCAGGAGGCGCAATGCAGCCCGCCCTGGCTTTGACACGTTCACAAGTGCCCACTATCATAGTAAAAGTTTCGGCAACGAGCATATGACAATCGGATAAAAGGAAATGACCGGCGCGGCGCCCGCACAGCCCGCGCTGGCTTGCGGAGGGAACCAGGTGGGAATCCTGGGCAAGGGACATTACTGTATAGGACGCGCGGGCGAACCGCCTCGCGCCCCAAGCCAGACTGCTTCGCCTTTTCCTCACGGCATCGCCGTGGCGTTAGCTCCTTGTGAACCCCGAGGGGTGCGCTTTTCTTTCGCTTGTGCCGACAAGCAACTGTCGCCGGGGGACCGGCAAACCGAGGAAAGGAAAAACCATGTCCGACCAGATGTCACGCCGCGGCTTCATGGGCGCCGCAGCAACCGGAGCCGTCGCGCTCGCCGGAGTCGCGCTCGCGGGCTGCTCCAACACCTCCGCGAGTTCCGAGAAATCGAGTGAAAAGGAGAAGGCCGTGAAGCCGGTCATCCTCGTCACGAGCTTCGGCACGAGCTACAATGACTCGCGCCACATCACCATCGGCGCCATCGAAGACGCTATCCGCGAGAAGTACTGGCAGGACTACGACATCCGCCGCGCCTTCACCGCGCAGATCATCATCGACAAGCTGAAGAAGCGCGACGGCATCACGATCGACAACATGACCGAGGCGCTCGACCGCTGCGTGGAAGACGGCGTGAAGGAAATCGTCGTGCAGCCGACGCATCTCATGGCTGGCCTGGAATACGCCGACGTGAAAGACGAGCTCGACAAGTACGCCGACAAGTTCGACAAGATCTCGCTCGGCGACCCGCTGCTCACCTCCGACGACGACTACAAGAAGGTGGCCGCAGCCATTAAGGAGAACATGGCGTCCTTCGACGACGGCAAGACGGCGCTGTGCCTCATGGGTCACGGCACCGAAGCCGATTCCAACGCCGACTATACAAAGATGCAGGAAGTGTTCAAGAACGAGGGCTTGACTCAGTTCTTCGTCGGCACCGTCGAGGCTGAACCGACCTGCGAGGATGTTATCGCCGCCGCGAGCGCCGCAGGCTACAAGAAGGCCGTGCTCGCGCCGTTCATGGTGGTCGCGGGCGACCACGCGAACAACGACATGGCAGACGAGACCGACCCCGACAGCTGGGCTGCGAAGTTCGTGGCCGCCGGCTTCGAAGTGACGTGCCTGCTCCAGGGTCTGGGAC
The DNA here is from genome assembly GCA_958405565.1 of uncultured Collinsella sp. Taxonomy (GTDB): domain Bacteria; phylum Actinomycetota; class Coriobacteriia; order Coriobacteriales; family Coriobacteriaceae; genus Collinsella. The sequence goes on from CATYEN010000001.1 coordinate 62,562, forward strand.
AGAACGTCGCGGTCGACGACATCTACGTCTCGCACGTGGACGACGCCATCGCCAAGCTGTAAACTCGCCGCGCACGGGAGCGCCGGTCGCGTCCCCGTGCAACGGGCATGCGCCTTTCCCCGACGACGACGCATGCCCGTTGCATTCGCATCCCGCCCGCCCACCGCACGGCGCGGGCGGTCGAAGCGATTGAAAGGAACCCCTCCATGTTGAAGAAAACCCTCGTCTTCGCCCTGTCGGCGGCGCTTTTCGCGATCTCGCTCGCCGGCTGCGGCGGAAATTCAATCGACAGCGCAAAGGCAAGCGATGCCGATTCCCAGGAAAAGACCGAACAGGCGGCCGATGCGCCCGAGGGCGCAAGCGCTGCCCCCATTACCGCCGACAAGGTGGCCGACGGCACCTATCCGATCACCGTCGATTCCAGCTCGAACATGTTCAGGATTGTGGACGCCCAGCTCATCGTGGAAAACGGCTCCATGCACTGCGTGATGACGCTTTCCGGCACGGGCTACGGCAAGCTCTTCATGGGCACGGGCGACGAGGCTGCCGCCGCGAGCGAGGCCGACTTCATCCCCTATGTGGAAAACGCGGAAGGCAAGTACACCTACGACGTGCCCATTGATGCGCTCGACGAGGACACCGCCTGTGCCGCGTGGAGTATTAGAAAAGAGCAGTGGTACGACCGCACGCTTGTGTTCGAATCCGCCGGCGTCGATCTGCGCGCCGACGCACTGAAGTAACGCCATGCGGTCGATTCTTCCCAAGGGGGAAAACAGGAAGCGCCACGGCATCGCGGCGCGCGCGATCGCCTGCGTTCTCGTCGCCCTGCTCGCGCTTCCCTTCGCGGGGTGCAGTGCGAGCCCGAACGCGACCGGTGGCACGGCGGGCTCTCAGGAATACACTGTGAGTGTTTCGCTTTCCGGCGGGTCAGGGCGCGCAAGCATCGCCTCGCCCACCACAATTGTGAAGGATGGTGACACCTACACCGCGACCATCACCTGGTCGAGTTCGAACTACGACAAAATGACCGTCGACGGCGTGGACTACGCGCCCGTAAACGACGGCGGCAACTCCACATTCGAGATACCCGTCACGCTCGACGAGGACATCGCCGTGTCGGCCGAGACCGTCGCCATGTCGACGCCGCACACCATCGACTACACGCTCCACTTCGACTCATCCACCATGAAGGAGAAATCGGGCGACGATGCAAGCGGCGGCTCCCCTGCGGGTACGGCTTCAAGCGCCGCGGCCGACTTCCACAACGCCGATTTGGGCTGCGGCTGGGAGCCGACGGGGACGCTTCAGCTTGAATACGCCAAGCACTTCACTGTCGACGAGTACGAAGGCGGCCTGCGGCTTATCTGCATTTCGAACGGGGAGCGCTTCCTCGTGGTGCCGCAAGATGCGAAGGTACCTGATGGGTTGAGCTCCGACATCGCGGTCATAAGGCGCCCCGCCGACAAGGTGTACCTCGTGTCGTCGGCGACGATGTGCCTGGTCGACGCGCTCGATGCGAACGACAATATCATCATGTCGGGCACGAAGGCCGACGATTGCTCGGTCGCGGGCTTCAAAAGCGCACTCGAAAGTGGGGCGATCGCCTACGGCGGCAAGTACAGCGCGCCCGACTACGAGCGAATATCGGCCTCGAGCTGCACGCTCGCCATCGAGAACACCATGATCAACCACACGCCCGATGTGAAGGAAAAGCTGCAGAAGCTCGGGCTCGTCGTGCTCACCGAACAGTCGTCGAGCGAGCCCGAAGCACTCGGGCGCGTCGAGTGGATTAAGCTTTTCGGCGTCCTATTCGACAAGGAAGACGAGGCCGCGCACCTGTTCAACGAGCAGAAGGCCCGCGTCGAGCAAACGTCGGGGCTCGCGTCGTCAGGTAAAACCGTGGCGTATTTCTACATTAACTCGAACGGGGCCGCCGTCACGCGGCGGGCGGGCGACTACGTGGCGCAGATGATCGAGCTTGCAGGCGGCAGCTATGCGCTCGATGACGCGCAGACGGCGTCGACGTCAGGTTCGTCTGTAACGCTCGAAATGGAGCGCTTCTACGCGACGGCGAAGGATGCCGACATCATCGTCTACAACGGCACCATCGACGAATCGGTTGCCACCTTGAACGACTTCATAGGCAAAAACGCGCTATTGTCGCAGTTCAAAGCCGTGAAGAACGGCAACGTCTGGGTCACAAGCACCGACATGTACCAGCAGATGACTTCTACCGCCGACATTATCGACGAGCTGCACGGGGCGTTCACCGGCGATGACGCGAGCGACTTCCATTATCTGAGGAAGCTAGGCTAGCGCCATGAAAAGCCGACTTTCCTTGGCATACGACGAATCGGGGCGCGCCGCGCGGTATCGCGCCGTGACGACGCTGCTCGCTGTTGCCCTCATCGTGCTCGTCGGGGCCAACCTGTGCATCGGGAGCGTGCTCGTGCCCGCAGACCACATCCCCGGCATCCTTTCAGGCGGCGCGGCCAATTCCATGGAAAGCCAGGTCATCTGGGAGATTCGCCTGCCGCGCGTGCTTTCAGCCGTGCTTCTCGGCGGGGCACTTTCGCTCTCCGGGTTCCTGCTGCAGACGTTTTTCAACAACCCCATCGCCGACCCGTTCATCTTGGGCGTCTCCTCGGGCGCAAAGTTCATCGTCGCGCTTACGATGATCGTACTTCTAGGCGCGAACCAGGCCATGTCCTCGCCGGCCATGGTGGCCGCAGCGTTTCTGGGCTCCCTTATCACCATCGGCTTCGTGCTCCTCATCGCACGGCGCATAAGTTCCATGGCCATGCTCATCGTGGCGGGCGTCATGGTGGGATACATCTGCTCGGCGGCGACGAACTTCCTCATCGCCTTCGCCGACGACCAGTCCATCGTGAACCTGCACAACTGGTCTTTGGGTAGCTTCTCGGGTTCGAGCTGGGACGACGTGGCGGTCATCGCGGTCGTGGTGATCACCGTGAGCGCATGCGTATTCGCGATATCGAAGCCCCTTTCCGCCTTCCAGCTGGGAGAAGCCTACGCGAAAAGCGTCGGCGTGAACGTCGCACGCTTCCGCGTGGTGCTCGTCCTTCTAGCGAGCATGCTCTCCGCCTGCGTGACCGCGTTCGCTGGTCCGGTGTCGTTCGTAGGCATCGCGGTTCCGCATCTCGTGAAGTCGGCGCTAAAGTCGTCGAAGCCCATCCGCGTGATTCCTGCGTGCTTCTTGGGAGGCGCCATCTTCTGCGCGGGCTGCGATTTGATCGCGCGCACGCTGTTCTCTCCCGTCGAGCTTTCCATCAGCGCAGTCACCGCCATCTTCGGCGCGCCGGTGGTTATCGCGCTCATGTTGAAGAAGCGGGTGAGGTAGATGGGGGAATTCGTGCCGCGGCCCAAAATGCTCGGAGGGGACATTCCATGCTTAGACAGTCCTGAGCTCACACGAAAGCGCCAGAAGGCACTTTCGGCTCGTGCGGAACTGCGCGCGGAACGCCTCCTCCGAGCGGAGTCGAACCTCGAAACCCCGGTCGAAACGCAGGCTGACGGAGCGCCGCTTTTCCGCATAAGCGACCTGTCGGCGGGCTACGACAAGAAGGTTGTAGTCGAAGGCGTCGATCTGGAGGTTCGCGCGGGCGACGTCGTGGCGCTCATCGGGCCGAACGGCTCGGGCAAGTCGACCATCTTGAAAACCATCACACGCCATCTAGCACCGCTTGCCGGCGCGGTCGAGCTCGACGGGCGAGAGATTTCCCGATGGAAGACGGCGGAGTTCGCAAGGAACCTTGCCGTTATGCTGACAGATCGCCCCCGGACCGAGCTCCTCACCTGCCGCGATATCGTAGAGGCGGGAAGACATCCCTACACCGGGCGAATGGGCACACTCTCGCCTAACGACCATAGTCGGGTCGACGAGGCCATGAAAACCGCACATGTGGAAGAGCTCGCCGAGCGCGACTTCATGCAGATAAGCGACGGGCAACGCCAGCGCGTCATGCTCGCACGCGCCATCGCGCAGGATCCGCGTGTGCTCGTGCTCGACGAGCCCACGTCGTATCTCGATATCCGCTACCAGATCGACCTGCTGCGAATACTTCGCCACCTTGCGAAATCGCGGAATGTGGCTGTCATCATGTCCATCCACGAACTCGAGCTCACGCAGAAAAGCGCCGACAAGGTGATTTGCGTGAAGGACGGCCAGGTCTTCCGCGCCGGCGCACCCGAGGACATATTCACGCGCGAGACGATTGACGAGCTCTACGGTCTTCAATATGGCACCTTCAACGAGCGCTTCGGCAGCGTGGAAATTGGGCGCCCGCACGGCGATGCGCACACGTTCGTCATCGCCGGCGCAGGTACGGGGTCGGCTGTGTTTCGCCAGCTCATCCGGCGAGGCAAGGCGTTCTACGCGGGCGTTCTGCACGAAGGGGACATCGACTGCGAGCTCGCGCGCGACCTGGCGGCGGAATGCGTGGCCGAGCGCGCGTTCGAGCCGATCGGGGATAAAACCATGGCCCGCGCCAAAGAGCTCCTCGTCCACTGCGCGCTCCTTATCGTGTGCCCCGCCGCCTTCGGCACCATAAACGCCCGCAACGCAGAGCTCGTCGAGTTCGCACGCTCGCATGATATCGAGGTCATGCGAGCGTGCGAAGGCGCATCGGAGGATTCCCAATTGGAGTGGGAAGGATAAACTGGACTTTCATTTAAGGATCCTCAGGCTACAGCTCCTACGCCGGCGAGGTCTCCAAGGCGCCGGAGAACCTCGTGAACAGGATTTCCAATCGTCCGCACCCCCATATGCTATCTAGAAGCAAAAACAGACACTATTTCACCGCAACTTATTGAAGGGATGCTTGGGAACATATGCCGGCAGTAGGCCTAATCCAAGCGAGATTCCAGACTCGACAGGCCATTGAGAGTCAGGTCGTTGGCGACCTCAGAGACGCGCTCGATAGGAACCGAACCGTCAGACAGCGCCCACGTGCGATAGATACCGATAATACCCGACAGCAAAAACGCCAGATAGTAGTCGAACATCTCGTCCTTGAGACCTTGGGGCAGCAGATCGCGCTCGGCAATCTCGTGTTCGAGGGGCGCACGAAGACGAGCCATAAAATCATCGAGCGGAATGTTCTCGATCAGCTGACGATTGAGCACCAGGTTGTTGCACAGTGCCTCGTTAACGGTTTTAAAGAAGGTCGCCGCCGCGCCCAGGGCGCGCTCGTTGGTGTCGCCGTCCATGGAGGCAAGCGTTTTCTCGACCGAGTCGACAATCATCTCCACCACATCGACGGCAATGGCATCGAGCAGGCCGTCAACCGTGCCAAAGTGCACGTAGAAGGTTTTGCGGTCGACATTGGCCTCGCGTGCGATGGCACTCACCGTAATGTCTGCCAGCGGCTTTTCCATGAGCAGGCGCTCGAAAGCGGAAAGGATGGCATTACGGCTGCGAACAATGCGGCGGTCAAGACGCGGTTTGCTGGTTGCCATGGGCGTGTCCCTTCGATATGCGAGCATTCATCAACAGATGAGAGATAATCTACGTAAGAGGATTATCCCCCATACGGCACAAATATGCCTCGCATCATGAAGAACGCACGACTGTCCTACTGCGACTTAGGGTGCTTCTTCTTATTGAGTGCCGACGGAGATACGCGAATACCATCGCCTGTCTGGCGCACATAGGCTTTATGAGCCGGCTTAGCGGTCCCAGAAGCCTTCTGAGCGTGCTTCTTGGGATCAACGGTAACAGCATTCGTGGGGTGCGGCTTAGTGGGCGCAGAGGGCGTCTGAGGCGTGCGGCCGAGCTTGCGCATCACGCGATCCCAGCGCGCATGGATGCTCTCGTTGTGGGCACTCTTAAGTCCCAACAGGGGCGCAGCCAAAATGGTCGGCGCAATAAACGTAATGAGGCGCCACAGCAGATAGCCGGCGGTCGAAGCCGACCCAAAGAAATGACCCAAGAACAATGCAAAGCCGCCCTCAGCGCCACCAGTTCCACCGGGCAAGGGAACCGCAGAGCTCAGCAGCTGGACAAAAGCGCTCGCGGCCATGACCGAGAAAAAGTCGACTTCGTGGTGGCCAAAGGCAAGCATCAGGAAATACGGCACGAGGTAGAAAAACGCGAGCTGCAACATGGTGATGACCACCGTGAGCAGCATGGACGAAAAGTGGCCGGCTGAAAGCTTGAACTTCTCGGAGAAAGAGTAGATCTCACCATCGACAAACGTGCGCCATCCCTCGATCTTAGTGGCCGAGACACCAATGCGCTCGAGCCAATTGATGATGCAATGGGCGACGCGCGTGACGGTCTTAGGCATGAGCGCGACGGCGAAGATGCCAAGCAAGATGCAGCAGTGCCCACCAAAGCTAAAGACACACAGCAGCGTCATGTCGCCATAGCGCTCGGCGAAAAACGGCATGCGAGCAAGCAGTAGGATAGCGCCCCAGGCAACGAGGCCAAACTGATACACGATAAAGCGCGTGAATTGCGTGGCTCCGGCCTCGCCGACATTTTGGCCTGCCTTGGTCAGGCGGTAAATCTGGGCGGGCGTAGAGCCCATCATCATGGGCGTCAGGTTGCCAAAGAAGATACCGCTCGCCTCGACCGAGATCAGGTCGCGAATGCCGACGGGCGAATTAGGATCGAGCCAGACGGCGATCGCATAGGCCACAATGCCAAAGAACAGATACATGAACATGCAAAGACAGGCGACAACGAGCCAGGGCGCCTGGACGCTCGACATGGCAGCCCAGAACTGTCCCATCTGACCGGTCACAATCAGATAAACGATATAACCCACCAGCACGACGCCGATAAAGATGGCGCCGCGGCGTGCGCTCTTATTGTCATCTCCGCCCGAGGCCTCAACCTCGACCTGGGGCTTAGACGTATGCTGAGAGGACTCCGTCATGAGACTCCTTCTAACAGTCAAAATATCTTGGATATTGTACCCGCAAGGACCATAAGCAGAACGCAAAGCTCTGGTTCAAACGGGAATTGCAGACGGTTGTTTGAAAATAAAAAACCCGGCCTTCCATGGGAAGTCCGGGTATCAGATGCGTGGTAGCCCGTACCAGATTCGAACTGGTGATCTCCGCCTTGAGAGGGCGGCGTCCTAAACCGCTAGACGAACGGGCCACATGACATCTGCACTGCCGTGCTGCGAGGAAATATATTACGGGACAAAAAACGACAGCGCAAGAAGAAATTCCAAATTGCCGACAAATTGTCGGCAGGTTATGGAACACGCAGGTAAACTGGGTGGCTAATTCAAGTTGAGATGGACCAAAAGAGCTTTGCGCTCGTTGGGAATGTTGTCTTCGATCACGGCGTCGAGGGCGGAGTTGAGAAGCTGCCCCAGTTCCGGCCCGGGCTTGACTCCAGCACGGATCAAGTCGCCGCCGTTGATGGCGAGCATCTTGAGCGTATAGGGCTCCCCCGCCTTCAGCAGCTCGTGCGACATCGCGCGCATCTCCTCAATCGTCTCAACGTAATAGAAGCACGACGGGGCCTTGCCGAGCGTGTCGGCACGCTTAAGATCCATGAGCTCGTCCATCAAACGCGGCGTGTCGACGCCCTCGCCCGAAAGCGCGCGCATCATATTGAGCAGGCAGGAGCGCTCGGGGCGCAGCGGCTTGTCGTGATATTTGATGAGCAGGCACACGTCGCGCACCAGGTCGTGCGAGAGCGCCAGGCGATCCATAATGACGCGCGCTTTCTTGGCGCCGAGCTCGGGATGACCGTAGAAGTGTCCGCTGCCGGCGTGATCGACCGTGAAACACTCGGGCTTGGACACATCGTGCAAAAACGCCGCCCACATAAGGCTCGACGAGGGCGCGACGCCGTCGCACAGCGCAAGCTCCCCTGCCACCGTCAGCACACGGGCGATATGCTCGTAAACGTTAAACGCATGATAGACACTTCGCTGATCAAAGCCGCGACCCGCTGCCAACTCGGGCACGGCGGCGCAGATGAGCTCGGGGTAGCGCAGCATGGCGTCTCCCCCATGACCGGTCGAAAGAATGCCCTCGAGCTCAATACCCACGCGCTCGCGCGCCACGGCGTCGAGCAGCGGCGCGCACTCGGCAAGCGCGCGCTTAGTCTCGGGCTCAATCATAAAGTCCAGGCGGCAGGCAAAGCGCACCGCACGCAACATGCGCAGGGCGTCCTCGTTAAAGCGACGCTTGGAATCGCCGACAGCGCGAATCAGCTTGCGCTCCAAGTCACCCTGGCCGTCGTAGCGGTCGACAAGCCCGCGCTCGGGATGCCAGGCCATAGCGTTGACGGTAAAGTCGCGGCGCGCCAGATCGTCCTCGAGCGAGGCGGCACGCTCCACACTCTGGGGATGGCGACCATCGGTGTAAAAGCCATCCAGACGGTACGTCGTGACCTCAATGCGCTCATCGTCACAAATGGCGGTAATGCCGCCAAATTTAATGCCCGACTCCACAACCGCGATGCCGGCGGCCTCGAGCGCCGCTTTGGACTCCTGCCACAGGCCGCTGCAACACATATCTACATCGTGGCTGGGGCATCCCATCAGCGCGTCACGCACCCAACCGCCCACATACCAGGCCTCAAGACCGGCATCCTCGAGGGCTCGCAACACGCGCAGAGAGGCGGCTGACGGCTGCGTGGCGTTGAGCGAAACATTGCACATTCCTGTGGCCTCCTGCGATTGCGGGTATATCGATTGACGGTTTCCAAGAAGTCTAGCAAGAAACGGGAGCGGGCGCACACGCAAACGCGTTTCAAGCACGATTGAATCCCAAGAGCTCTGCCACCGAAATGAAAAAGCACCCGCCTCGGTAATCCGAGACGGGTGCTCAACAAAGCAAGAAACCAAGGCCCGTACGTTGCGTTAGCAGACCTGACGGATGGCGATGCCCTTCTGATACTCATCGACCTTAGCAAAATCGCCCAAACCCGGGCACTCGACCACGTTGGCGCCGGTGGCCATCGAGAGGCGCAGAGCGTCCTCAACACGCTCGGGAGCGTCGTGCCACACGGACAGGAAGGCAGCGAGCGAGGAATCGCCGGCGCAGACCGTCGACAGCAGCTTGACCTCAAAGGTGCGGTTGGCAAACCAGATGTGCTCGCCGTTGGAGAAGTACGCGCCGTCGCCACCAAGGGTCAGCAGGACGTTCTTGGCGCCCTTGGCATGCAGCTCGGCCATCGCGCCCTTGACAGACTCGTCGTCGCCACCGCTCACCTTAATGCCAAAGATGTCGAGCAGCTCGTCGTCGTTGGGCTTAATGAGCAGCGGCTCCATGGCAATGAGGTCTGCCAGCTGATGGCTCGAGATATCGAGCACGAACTCAGCGCCTTTCGCCTTCACGCGGCGCAGGACCTCGGCCAGGAAGCCCTCGGAGGTGTTGGGAGGCAGCGAGCCGCTAATGACCAGGCAGGTCATGTCTGCGAGCGAATCGATAAGCTCAAACATCTCCTGCTCGTTGGCCTCGTTGATGGCGGCACCGGCGTTGACCATGTTGTACTCGGTGTCGGGGCCGGCGTTGAGGAAGACGTTGACGCGCGTGATGCCGTCGGTCCACACGGGCTTGACGGGCACGCCCAGGGCCTCGGCGCCCTTGACGATGAACTCACCCGAGAAGCCGGCAAAAAAGCCCAGGATCGTGGTGTCGACGCCGTAGTGATCGAGCGTGAACGAGACATTGAGGCCCTTGCCGTTGGGCGTATAGACCGCGTTGCGCGTGCGGGTGACGGTGTTGGCCGAAAGGCCGTCGCAGGCGATGTTGTAGTCAATGGCGGGATTTGCAGTGAGCGTATAAATCATGAATGTTCCTTTCACGAAGCAACGTGTTAATGAAAGTATATTCCACGTATCGGTAAAAGGCTAGGACAACTCGGCGAACGGTGTGGAAGCGATGAAGTACGGCAGGACACCTCTCCCCCATGGCGGAACAAAAAGGCGCCCCAGCCGAAACCGGGGCGCCGCATGCGCACGAATATGTCGCGTTTCGATTACTGACGATCGAGCTTGCGGACAGCAACGCGCTTGCTGTACTCATCGACGTGGCCGAAGTCGCCGATGCCGACGGACTCGGCAACGTTGGCGCCGGTGGCCATAGCGAGCTTCATGGCCTCCTCGACGTTGTCGCGATCCCTGTACCACTTGTGCAGGAACGCAGCGAGGGTGCAGTCGCCGGCGCAGACGGAAGAGACCAGCTTGATGTTGAACTCACGCTTGGCATACCAGATGTCCTCGCCGTTGGAGAAGTAGGCGTCACCGCGGCTACCACGGGTGAGCAGCACGTTCTGGACGCCAGCCTCGTGAGCCAGCTTCATGGCAACGCGGACCTCGTCGTCGGTGTCGACCGGCACGCCGAAGATGGCCTTCATCTCGTGATGGTTCGGCTTGATGAGCAGCGGCTTCTTGTGAGCGAGCTCCTTGAGCTTGTCGGAGGACAGGTCCAGGACGACGTCGGCGCCACGGGCCTGAGCGTGCTCCATGACCTGAGCCAGGAAGTCGGGCGTAGCTTTGGGAGGCACGGAGCCGGAGACGATCAGGCACTCAAGGTCGCCCGCGGTGTCCAGGATGTTGTAGAGCTCCTCCTGGTGCTGCGGCGTGATCGGAGCACCAGGGTTCAAGATGCCGTACTCGTGCTGGCCATCGTTGACGTAGGTGTTGATGCGCGTGATACCGTCGGTCCAGACCGGGCGGCAGAGGCAACCCAGGTTCATGACCTCCTCGACGATAAACTTGCCCGTGAAGCCGGCGAAGAAGCCGAGCGCGACGGTGTCGACGCCCATCTTCTTAAAGGCGAAGGACACGTCGAGGCCCTTGCCGTTAGCCGTGTAGCTGGCCGAGCCGGTGCGGACGTTCTCGTCGGGCTCGAGCGGAGAGCTCGAAACCGTCATGTCGACAGCCGGGTTAGCGGTTAGCGTGTAGAACATTTACAGTACCCCCTGTATATGTGAGGGCCGCGTGGTCGGCCCATTCCAACCACGCGGTTACCTCTGATACCAAATTAGCGAGCTGCGGACTCGAGCAGTGCCTTGACCTCGGCAGCGGTGTTGCAGGCGAGCGCCTTCTCGGCGAGCTCGTCGCACTCGGCCTTGGTCCACTGGCTGATGGTCTTGCGGGCGCGCAGGATGGACGGAGCGCTCATCGAGAACTCCTCCAGGCCCCAGCTGATCAGCAGCGGCTCGAGCAGCGGATCGGCAGCAGCCTCGCCGCACATACCGACCATGATGCCGGCCTTCACGCCGCTCTCGATGATGTTCTTGAGCGAGCGGAGCACGGCGGGATAGTAAACCTGGTACAGGTTGGAGATGGTGTCGTTACCACGGTCGGCGCACATGGTGTAGCCGATCAGGTCGTTGGTGCCGATGGAGAAGAAGTCGGCGACCTCGGCCAGGCGGTCGGCGAGCAGCGAGGCGGCAGGCGTCTCGACCATGATGCCGACCTCGATGTTCTCGTTGAACTTGCGACCCTCTTCGGTCAGCTCGGCCTTGCACTGCTCGACAAGCTCCTTGACAGCCAAGACCTCCTCGACACAGGTGACGAGCGGGATCATGATCTTGACGTCACCGAAGGCGCTAGCGCGCAGCAGGGCGCGGAGCTGGACCTTGTACTGGTCGGGGTTGGCCAGGCAGTAACGCACGGCGCGGAAGCCCATGAAGGGGTTCTCTTCCTTGACCATGTGCAGGTACGGAATCTCCTTGTCGCCACCCACATCGAGCGTGCGGATGATGACCGGAGCGCCCTTGAGCGCGCTGGCGACCTTACGGTAGGCGGTAAACTGCTCCTCCTCGGAAGGAAGCTCAGCAGAGTCCATGAACAGGAACTCGGAACGGAACAGGCCAATAGCCTCGGCGTCGTGATCGAGCGCGTTGGGCACGTCATCGGGGTTGCCGATGTTGCAGGCAATGATCTTCTTGATGCCGTCGGCAGTCACGGACGGCTTGCCGCGGAAGGCCTCGAGAGCCGCCTTCTCGGCAGCGAAAGCCTCGGCCTTGGCAGTGTAGGCGGCGAGCGTCTCCTCATCGGGATCGGCCTCAACGATACCCTTGCCACCGTCAACGACAACGGTCATGCCGTTGCGCAGTGCGGTGCAGCTGTTGGAAACCGAAAGGACGGCCGGGATCTCGAGGGCGCGCGCGATGATCGCGGAGTGTGACGTGCGGCCACCGGTCTCGGTGACGATGCCGGCAACATGGGCCTTATCGATCGTGGCGGTCATGGACGGCGTGAGGTCGTGCACGACAACGACGGTATTCTCGGGCAGGACGGAGAGGTCGACGACCTCCTTGCCCAGCAGCTCGGCCAGAATACCGGTGCGGATGTCGGCGATGTCGGCCGCGCGCAGACGGAACATCTCGTCGTCCATGGACAGGAACATGTTCTCGAACATGGTCGAGGTGTCCATGAGCGCCTGCTCGGCGCAGGTGCCGCCGTCAATGGCGGCGTTGATGGCGTCGGTCATGCCCGGATCCTGAGCCAGGACAATGTGTCCGCTCATGATCTCGGCCTCGGCCTCGCCCACCGTCTCCTTCATGTGGTCGGCCTGAGCCTGGGTCTTCTCGCAGAAGACCGAAAGAGCGGTCCGATAGCGCTCCTTCTCTGCTGCCGAATCAGCAACCTCGTGCGGCTCAAACGTCAAGTCGGGATCGACGGCGACCATGACGGTGCCGATACCGATGCCCTCGGAAGCGTTGACTCCCTGATACATTCCCATTCCTCTCTCCGTGTCATGTGATAAAGCGTTTTGCCATATCCATGACAAAAGAGCGCAGCTACCTTAAAACAGGTCACTGCGCCCCCAAATATGAACTTAGTTGTTCAACATGCGACCCGTTTGAGTTCTACTCGCCAAGACCGCTCTTGATGAGCTCGATGGCAGCAGCCAGAGCCTCGGCCTCGTCGGCGCCGTCGCACTTGACCTCGACCTCGGTGCCGCAGGGGATACCAGCAGCCATGAGGGCCATCGGGGACTTGCCGTTGACCTCCTTCTCGGGGGTGACGACCGTCACATCACAGGCGTACTTGCCCATGGTGGAGGCAAACAGACCAGCCGGACGCATGTGCAGACCCTGAGGATTAACGAGGGTAGCCTTCTCAGAAACCATAATTGACTCCTTTTTTGTGTTTAACCCCTGTCATGCATGTGGCAGGAGTCAGATTCACGACGTTGTTTATATTAACTCACATCAAACGGTTTTTCATTGTGTTTCGCACGAATTATTGGACAGATGTCGTTCGCTGTCCGCTCGCCTGCCGGGCGGGGCGGTTAAGTTTGCTGCTCTACAGTCCTGCGCAAGACGGAAAGCACATTAAGTGCTTTCCTTTGCGTGCGGAACTCGCGACAAACTTAATCGCCCGCCGGGCGGGCGAGCTGCGGAAACTCGGTCGATCCAAAGTAATATCGTGCGAACGGAATTCTGGCTGATGAACTGTTCGCGACAAAGACTTGATAGGTAGCCCCCTCTATACCCTTTTATAGGTTGCGGTGAAATAGGGACTGATTTTGCGATTGAAACGTTTAAACATTCCCTATTTCACCGCACCTTACAGAAGGGAATGAAAAAAGGCGGGGGCTCCGGGTGGAGTCCTCGCCTTTGTTACAGGGGGCGACGTTAATCGCGTGCCGTGGAATTAGACCAGGCGGGCGTTGATCGTCTTGGCGATCTCGGCGGCGTCGGTGGAACCCTTGACGGTGCCACGGAAGTCCTCGTCCATGAGCGCCTCGGCGACCTTGGACAGGATCTTGAGGTGCGTGGTGCCAGCCTGTGCACCAGGGATGAGCAGAGCGATGGCCACGTTGACGGGAGCGCCGTCCATGGTATCCCAACCGGTCACGCCGGACTCGTCCTTAACGACGATGACGGCAGCCTCAGTAATGGCGTCGGACTTAGCATGCGGGATGGCGAAGCCCTCCATCATGCCCGTGGTGCCCTCGGCCTCGCGGGCCAGGAAGGCGTTCATCACGGCGTCGGCGTCGCTGGCGATACCAGCCTTGACAGCCTGGTTGGAAACGAAGCTCAGAGCCTCGTCACGAGAAGCGAAGTCCTCGGCGACAAAGACATTCTCAACCTTCACGAAGTCGGCAGCCTCGGCCTTGGGGGCCTCGACGGCAGCGGCCTTGGAAGCCTCAACCGGCTTGGCTACAGGAGCGGCCTTCTGATTCTTCTCGAAGTCGTACTTCTTGAAAGCCACGAACAGGATGCCACCGACCACAGCGCCGATGAGGATCGCGAGGACCCACAGCGGACCGTTCTCGACAACGGGCAGGACCAGGAAGCCACCGTGAGGCGCCGGATCGTGGACGTTGAACATAATGGTCAGGATCGAAGCGATAGAGGAACCAAGCATCATGATGGGCATGACGGGCCAGATGTTCTTGGTCATGAACGGAATGGCGCCCTCGGTGATGTGGGTGCAACCAAGGATGAGGTTGACGATACCGGCGTCGTGATCCTCCTGGCTGAAGTACTTCTTGCCGACGACGACGGCGAAGGTGGTGATCAGCGGCGGAACGATGCAGGCGGCGGAGACGGCAGCCATGAAGTTGGTGCCGAAGTTGTAGGTGTCGGTGCCGACACCGGCGGCCAGGGCCTCGGTGAGCATAGCGGTACCGGTGACGTAAGCAGCCTTGTTGACCGGGCCGCCCATGTCAACGGCGCACATGCAGCCGATGGCAAGGCCCAGGACAATGGCGCCAGAGGCAGACAGACCCTTGAGGAAGTCCATCATGGCGGTGTTGATGGCAGCCATGGGGCCGGAGATGCCGAGCATGACCAGGCCGACGATGGCGGTCGAGAACAGCGGGTACAGGAAGATAGCCTTGAGGCCGTCCAGATTCTTGGGCAGCTTGGAGAAGACCTTCTCGAGCAGCAGGATGACATAGCCAGCGAGGAAGCCGCCGACGATGCCGCCCAGGAAGCCGAAGCCCACGCCGGCGCCGCCGGCGTCGATCATGCCGGTCTCGGCGTTAACGGGCAGGCCCTGGATGGCGATCATACCGGCAACGAAGCCGGGGACGAGCGCCGGGCGCTTGCCGATGGACTCGGCGATGTAGGCGGAAAGCACGGGAACCATGAGGTTCATGGCAATGCCGCCGATGATCTTGAGCATAGCGGCAAAGCTGTTGTAGTCAGACGCCGTCGAATCGAAGGACGTGATGCCCCACAGGAACGAAACGGCGGTCAGGACACCACCGGCGACGACGAAGACCAGCATGTGGCTGACGCCGTTCATGAGGTGCTTGTAGATGATGTGGCCGATGGACTCCTTCTCCTCGACCTCATCCTCGACATCGGCAGCAGCCGCAACCGAGTCGTCACCCTTGGCGGCGAGCGCGCGGTCGATCAGCTTACCGGCTGCCTCAACGGACAGGGCCTTGGAAACACCAACGGAAACCATGCGCTTGCCGGCGAAACGCTCCGCCTGGACATCCTTATCGGCTGCGACGACGACGGCCTTGGCACCGGCGATCTCGCTCTTGGTGAGCTCGTTCTCGACACCGACCTGGCCATGGGTCTCAACCTTAATGGTCAGACCTCGCTCGGCAGCTGCCTTCTCCAGCGCCTCCTTCGCCATGAAGGTGTGCGCGATGCCGGTCGGGCAACCGGTAGCGGCGATGATGTCAAACTTAGCCATGTGTCCCTCCTTCTTGAGTACTGCGCCCGCAGGCGCTCCCCTACACGCGCATCCTTGCGCGCTTTTCCACAACTGAAAGATACCAACCTACCGTCCGCGTGAGAAGAGACAAGGCGCAATTCTCCGGTGAAAGGTTCTTTCATAACCGTAAACGGTAAGTGAAAGTTTACCATCAACACTTGAAACGGCAAGGTGTATCTTGTAATTGAAAATGCACGTATACTATGGCATTGCAAATCAAGTTAGATTTTCATGCCAACCAGGAGCCATCCATGACCGATAGTAGCAAGAGCGCACTTTCCCTCATTAGTACCCACCAAGGATACAGCGAGTCCGAGCAGCGCATTGTCGACTATATATTGGAGCACCAGTCCGAGGCGCCGCGCCTGACGGCCGCCCAGCTCTCACGAGCCGCCGCCACGTCCGAGGCGACAGTTTCGCGCTTCTGCCGCAAGCTGGGCTTTGGCAGCTTCCGCAGCTTTCAGTTTTCGCTGGCGAGGGATTTGGAAAGCCAGCGCAACGAAGGCCTGACCGACGAGGTCTCGCTCGACAATATGGAGCAGAGTCTCAAGAACATCCTGGCTGCCAAGGTGAGCGAGCTGAATGCGACCATCGACGGGATCGACCACGATACGCTGGCGGCTGTTGTGCATGCCCTTAAGCATGCAGGGGTTATTGAGTTTGCAGCTGTAGGCAATACGAACGCGGTCGCGCTCGATGCGACGTTTAAGTTTTCGCAGCTGGGCCTTCGCTGTATGGCGAGCACCATCAGCGAGACCTCGATCGGGTTTGCACTCACACTACGCCCCGGCGACGTCATCGTGCTCATCTCAAACTCCGGCAAATCGCGCCGACTGAATCGCATGGCAAAAGCGGCTCGCAACTGCGGCGCAACCGTAGTCGTCATCAGCAGCGACAGCAAATCTCCGCTCGCGCGTCTGGCAGACTACACTTTTAATACCGTCAACCACGAAGCGCTGCTGACGACAGGCGACTTTGCGTTCTCTAAGATCAGCGCCACGATGATCATCGAAGTCATCTACAACTTCCTGCTGCCCGAGATTGAAGACGCTCGCGAGCATATCAGCTACTACGAGGAGCTCATCCAGCCCGATAAGGTCGTTGAGTAAAACGCGTAGTGGGACAAAAATTTCAGTCTATTTTGTCCCACCAGCACCGCCGATACGACCTAGCCTCGAACTTCTTCGAGCATCTGCTTTGCGTGGGCCAAGCTTGCCTCCGACTGATCGCCGCTGAGCATGCGGGCAATCTCGGCGATACGCGCTTCACCGGTTACCTCGTCCAAATGCGTCTGGGGAACATCGCCCGGCTCCTTGCTGACAACATAATGCTTGTCGGCCATGACGGCGACCTGCGCCAAGTGGGTTACGACGATGACCTGATGCGTAGCGGAGAGATCCGCCAGCACGCCCGCGAGTGCACGCGCCGTGGAGCCGCCGACACCGGCATCGACCTCGTCAAATACCAGTGTGTCGACGCCGTCAGCATTACCCAAGACCACCTTGCTCGCCAGCATGACGCGGCTTAACTCGCCGCCCGACGCAATGCGGCGGAGGGGACGTGGTGTCAAACCGGCACCGCTGCGGTATAGCAATTCGTAGCTCGAAGGACCAACCGGCGTCCACTCAGCACGGGGAAGATCACGTGACTCCCAGACGAGCTCGGCGCCGCCCATCTCCAAGCGTGCCATCTGACGACCAACCTCATGGCAGAAGCGCGGGGCCGCCGTATTGCGAGCGCGCTTAAGCGCCTTGGCAGCAGCGAACAGCTCGCGCTCGGCGCTCCCGAGTGCCTCACGCGCCTTTTTGATCTGTTCATCGCCATCATCGACCAGGGACAGCAGCTCTTGCGAGCGATCGCGCATGGCAAAAACATCGTCCATGGTGGGACCCCACTGACGCAACAGACCCTTGAGGTCGGAATACCGCTCACGCATGCGAGCGAGCTCGCGCGGGTCGAAGGCGACGCCATCGCGATAGGCACGAAGCTCGTTCGCGCTGTCCTCAAGGGAGATACAGGCATCCGAAAGCGCATCGGCAATGTCACCCAGTTTGCGATCGACGCTAGCCATACGGGAAAGCTCTGCCACGGCGCTGTTCACGGCATCGAGCGCTCCGCCTTCGGCGGCAAGCGATGCATGGGCATCGTTAGCTGTGGCAACCAGTACCTCGGCATGTTCGGAGCGCGGCAGCAGCTCCTCGAGCTCCTCGTACTCGCCCGGCTTGGGGTCGACCTCACCGATGCGCTCGAGGGCAAAGCGCGCCTCCTCGACGCGGCTCCCCTGCGCACGCGAGGCCTCTTCGACACGTCGAACTTCCTTGGCGGCAGCGCGCGATGCCTTAAAGCAGGCGCGGTACGCATCCAGCGCCTCGAGCGCAGAGCGCCCCGCCCAGGCATCGACCATCGCAACGTGATGCGCCGGGTCGAGCAAGCGCTGATGCTCATGCTGCCCGCAAAGATCCATCATCACGCCGACGCGCTCCGAAAGCTCGCGCACACTGGCGATGCGGCCGTCAATTTTTACGCGACTGCGGCCCTCGGCAGAAAGGCTACGCTGCACGGTGAACCCCTCCGTGTCGTGCGGCCCGTCGAACAAGCGCGCCTCGACGCTCGCCAGCGACTCGCCCTCGCGCACCGTCGACGAATCCGCGCGCTCGCCCAAAATAAGCTTGAGGGCCGAGAGCAGCGCGGTCTTGCCGGCGCCGGTCTCACCGGTCAGGACAGTCAGGCCGGCACTCGGCACCAGCGTCGCCTCACGAATGAGTGCAATGTTAGAAACCTGCAGCTCATCGATCATGACGCACTCCGTAGAACACGCGGCTCACCGAGTTGTAGAAGCTCTCGGGGCCGTAATCGAGCAACAACACATCTCCGGGCCCGCGGCGCACCGCCACGCTCTCGACCGTGCCATCGCAGGTAATAAACTGTCCATCGATAGCGATCGCCGGAACGCTCGGGCGGTCATCGGACATAAAGATTTCGACGACATCACTCGGCGAGGTCAAAAAAGCGCGAGCCTGAATGGTATGCGGGGCGATGGGCACACAGACCATACCCGTGTAATCGGGGCTCACGATGGGGCCGCCGGCGGAAAGCGCGTAGCCGGTGGAGCCGGTCGCCGTCGAAACGACGACACCGTCGCCGCGAAGGCGATCGATATGATGGCCGGACACCGTGATATCAAACTCAACCATATCGGACAGCGGGCCGCGGGTAAGCGCCATGTCGTTGAGGGCGAAGGTGCGCACGACATCCTTCGTACCGTCTTCGCGCACAGACACGATATCCGCGGCGATGGTAGCGCGACGGCTCACGTGCAGCTCACCGGACAGGGCATCGCTCACAACCTGCAAAATGTCGCGCTCCTCGGGGCTCGCGGCCGTCAAAAAGCCCAGGTGACCATAGGAAAGACCGAGGATAGGAATCTCGCGATGGTTGAGGATGCGGGCAGCGCGCAGCAACGTACCGTCGCCGCCGAGCGTAATGACCAGATCGGAGCCGTCAATATCAGGCGTGCTTTGAATCTTCGATCGCTGGTCGGCAGCCCATGCGACCTCATAGCCCTGGCGCGTCAGCCAAAGCTCGAGCATCAGACCGCTCTCGACCGCTTCTTGCTTGTAGTAATTGGGAACCAGAAAGACCTTCATAGCGTTGCAGCTTTCTCGCTCATAACCGATACCTGGGATTGCAGCTCGTCTTGCGAGCGGTCGCCGGGGTCAAATCTCGTGCCGTACAGGAAAAACTCAACGTTGCCCTTGGCACCATGAATGGGTGACAGGCACACATCGACCGGGAACAGCCCCTTGGCAGCAAAGAGTTCAACCGCCGCCACGAGCGTATCGCGACGCACGGCGGGATCGGTCACAATGCCGCCCTCACCCACCAACGCCGCCGGAGCCTCAAACTGCGGCTTTACGAGCGTGCAGAATGCACCCGTAGGCGCCAGGCACGCCAGCACAGCATCGATAATGTTCGCGATGCTGGTAAACGAGACATCACACACGGCCAGGTCGATGGCGCCGGCATAGCCAAGCTCAGGCAGCTGCGTCACATTTGTGCGCTCATGCAGCGTCACGCGATCGTCCTGACGCAACGACCAATCGAACTGGGCGCGACCCACGTCCACCGAGACAACGGTCGCAGCTCCGCGCTTGAGCAGGCAATCGGTAAAGCCGCCGGTAGAGCAGCCCACATCCAGACAGGCAAGGCCCGTCGGATTGATGCCAAACGCATCAAGCGCGCCTTCGAGCTTAAGACCGCCGCGCCCAACATAGGGAATGCGCCCCTTCACGTGCAGCGGCAGGCCCGGAATCACCTTAAGGCCCGGCGAAGTCAAGCGCTCGCCACCACTCGAGACCAAGCCGGCCATAAGAGTGCGAAGGGCATCCGCGCGATCGGCGCAGATGCCCTGTGAAATCAGTTCGTCATCAAGACGCACGCGTTTCATGAATGCCATCAACCATTCGTATCCGGAAATGCGGCCTAGCTATCCTGGGATTCGTTTGCCGCATCCTCATCGTATTCCTGCTCGAGCTTATCGGCCTCACGCGGCGTCAGCTCAAACTTGTCGACCATATCGACCGCGCGGGAGCCCAGCTCAATCGCCTCGTCAAACAGATCGAGCGAACGCTCCAGGGACGTATCCTTGGAGCGAACGGTAGCGATAATCTGGTCCAGACGGTCCGAAATCTCGTCAAAGTTGCGGACAGAACCCTCTGGCATGACTACTCCTCGACGGAGTCGGCGCCGGCCTCAGCAGCGTCCGCACCAGCGGCAAGTACACCGGCGGCAGCCTGAGCGGCAGCGACCTTGGCGGCCGCCTCGGCAGCCTGGGCCTCCTCGCGAGCGCGATCCTCGGCCAGCAGCTCTTGGTACAGGTCCTCGCCCGGCAACTCCTCGCTGCGAGCGATCTTGCCCAGCACGCCGTTGACAAACGACGCGGACTGGTCGGTGCCATAGGCCTTGGCAAGCTCAACGGCCTCGTTGATCACGATGGCGTCCGAGACCTCCTCGTCGGTGAGGAAACGCATCTCGTAGACAGCGATACGCAGCAGGTTGCGGTCGGCGCCGGGCATGCGCATAAGATCCCAGTTCTTGGCAACGGAGCGCAGAGCGCAGTCGATGCGGTCGATATGATCGTAGGCACCGCGGCACAGCTCCAGCGCATAGGGGTCGAGGGGACCCTTCGAGATCAGGAAATCGCCCTCGAGGACGCGCTCGAGCGGGCTGTCCGTGGCCTCGGCCTGGAACAGCAGCTGCAGCGCCTGACTGCGGGCAAGCGTGCGCCCGCGATAAACCTTAAGGCTCAAAGGTTACTCCTTGGGGAAAACGAGGCCGTCGATACAAACGTCAACGCGCTCGACCTCGACACCCACCTGGGCATCGATGGCGGCGACTACAGCGGCGCGAACGGCCTCGGCGAGTTTCTTGAACGGATAGCCAAAGAACACCACGACACGCACGGTGAGCGCGAGCTTGTCGCCGACGACCTCGGCCTCGACCGCCGGCTCGGAAGCCGGGGCCTTGGACGAGAGCATCATGGAGACAAGGTTGGTGGCAAGGTCCTTGACGCCAACGGAGGCGATGCCCTCGACATCGGACACGGCGCGCGAGACGATGGCGGTCAGAACATCGGGCGAAATGCCGATGCCGTCAATCTTGATTTCCTGGGGCATGAGTCCTCCTAGAAGAGTTGGTTGCTAGACGCGGGAGACGAACTTGCCGTCGCGGGTGTCAACCTTGATGACCTCGCCCTCGTTGAGGTACATGGGGACCTGGATGACAGCGCCGGTGTCGATCGTGGCCGGCTTGGTGGAACCCTGGACGGTGTCGCCCTTAAAGCCCGGGTCGGTCTGGACGATGGTGGTCTCGATGAACATCGGCGGAGTCACGCCCATGAGCTCATCGTCGGCGAAGAGCAGCTGGCAGATGTCGTTCTCGCGCAGCCACTTGGAGTTCTCGCCCACCATGTCCTCGGGAACGGGAACCTGCTCATAGGACTCGTTGTCCATGAAGATGTAGTCGGTGCCATCGTTGTAGAGGTACTGGAACTCACGGGTGGTGAGCATGACGCTCTCGAACTTGGTGCCGGCGTTGCAGGTGTTCTCGACGACGCGGCCGCTCTTGATGTCGCGGGTCTTGTAGCGCACAAACGCGCCGCCCTTGCCCGGCTTGACATGCTGGAACTCGACGATGGTGTAGACCTTGTCCTTAATACGGAGACCGAGGCCGTTCTTGAAGTCGGCGGTAGAAATGGTAGGCATAGCGACCTTTCTTCTTATGGGCAGAACGCACAAGCGTCCAAATTACATACGACCGAAATTATACACTTGCAGACGGCGCCTGCAGCGAGCGCATAAAAAGAGAACGCGGGGCGCCCGAATTGCTCCGGACGCCCCGCCCAAAAATCTATCGAAGTGGGCTAGCAGTCGATGACGTGAAGGTCATGCGGCGTCTTGGTGAAGGACTCGTAACCGTTCTCGGTGACCACGCCGTAGTCCTCCAGGCGCACGCCGCCCACGCCGGGCAGGTACACGCCGGGCTCCATGGTGATAACCGAGCCGATCTCAATGGTGTTCTTGCTGCGGTTGAAGTTGGGCAGCTCGTGGATGTCAATGCCCACGCCGTGGCCCAGACCATGGTTGTAGTAATCACCATAGCCGGCATCGCCAATGATCTTCTTGGAAAGCTTGAAAATGTCGTTGCCCTCGACGCCCGGATGGATGGCGGCGACGCACTCCTCGTGCGTACGGCGCACGAGCGCGTACAGGTCGAGCTGCTCGGGCGTGGGCTCGCCCATCACGACGGTACGCGTCATATCGGAGCGATAGTCGCAGTAGCCCGCGCCATAATCCATGAGAACGAAGTCGCCCTTCTCGATCACGCGGTCGCTCGGGACGGCATGCGGGTTGGCGGTGTTGGGGCCGCTCGCCACGATGGAGCCGAAGGCCAGGCTGTCGGCGCCGTTGGCGAACATAAAGTTCTCGAGCTCGTTGCGAACCTGCTTCTCGGTCATACCGGGCTTAATATAGCCGAGCATGTGCTGGAAGGCGGCGTCGGTAATCGACTGCGCATGGCGCATGAGCTCGATCTCCTCGGCGTCCTTGATGGCGCGCATCTTGCGAATGTCGTCATGCATCAGCGGCAACATGCAGGCGACGGAACGATCCTCCAAACCACGCTGAATACCCTGGTAGAAATTGATCTGCATATCGTCCTCGACAGCGCAGACGTGACACTTGTTGGCCGCGATCTTGCCGGCGACCCAACCGGGGATGGTGCCCTCGTCCATATCGTAGACCCAGGGGCTGCCGGCGGGCGTGTTCTCCTCAAAGCTGTTGAGATAGCGCGAGTCGGTATGGAACAGGCACTGGTCGGCCGTAATAAACGCAGCGTGCGGGAACTCGAAGGTGTAATCGAAGACGCCCTTGACGCCCGTAAGCCATCGAAGATTGGCCTCGTCGCGCACCACGATGGCGTCGTAACCGCGCTCAACCATCAGGGCACGGACACGCTCAATACGACCGGCAGGACCGGCAGCAAACTCAGACATGCAGATTCCTTTCTTGTTGTCTTCATAAAGACGGGACGGGCTCAATCAACGTACGGAATCGCGAGCGATTCGCAACCGATTGGAAACCCGCCCCTCAACATGATACGAAAGACTATGGATGTCAATAAATCCTAGAGAAGATCTTTGCGAGAAGCCAAGTATGCGTGAGCATGGCGGTCGAGAACCTCGTCCTCAACGCTCGTTAGACGAATGGCGCCGAGCGCCGCGGGCAGCGGCAACATGCTACGGTTCGAGCGGACAAACTGCTGCCTGCGGAACTCCTCGATATATGCGGCAGGCTCCAGATCGAAGGCGAGCTCCTCGATACCAAAGTCCTCCAGGCAGTCATCGACCTCAAAGACGTAATCGATATCGAAGTCGCAGGCATCATGTGCTAGGCGTGCCTCAAAGCGCATGCCCTCGGACAGCAGCTGGTAGACAGGGACCTGCGACGCGGCATCGCCCAAGCAGGCGCGCAGGGTACGCTCCCCCGTCTTGCCAAAATCGAGCGCATGGCGGGCGCTCGGGTTCGTGGCCATCAGTACGTCCTTACGGGCAGTCTGAGACCACTGAACGGCATTGACGAGCGCGACCTCCTCGCCCGCGAGAATCTCGGGAATGGTCTCGGTAAACTGATTCCAGCGGGACTTGCTGCTCGAAAGCATGGTGCCAACAAGTACCGCATAGCCGAGCTTGAGGTCCTCGGGGTCCGCCTCGCGTACAAGGTCGAGGTCACACACGACCAAGCCCGGCTCGGGACGGAACGCGATAGCGGGAAGCGCATTCTCCGACGAGGCGACAAGCGGCTTCATGGTCGTCGCGACCGTGAGCATGGCGTCGAACGTCGTCGGCAGCAAGGCGCACTCGGTGCGACCGCACCACTGATTGGCGCACCAGCAAACAACCGAGCAGGTCGCCGTGTCGCCGACAGCGACAACGAGATCGTCGCAGGTAATGCCGTTAGCCGACAGGGCGCCAAAGACAGCATCGGCATCGGCCAGCGTAGCACCGGCAGGCGAAACCTCGAGGACGAGCGGCGAAACGACAAAGCCGGCGTCGACCAGCGCATGCTCGACAACCTCGCCAAAACGCTCGGATGTGGCGTCGTTCCAAACCACCATCGCACGCTTAGGCTTGCCCACAGCCGAGGCAAACATGCGCGACAGCTCCTCGAACGCCCCCAATCCGACGCGGACATCGACACTGCGGTTATGGAAATTGATAAGTTGACGGCGAATCATAGCAGTCCACGCTCCAAAAGCTTCTCGGCACAAAGGTAGGAAACGTCCTCGAAGGACTTGTTGCGAATATCAAGGGTAATATCGGCGGCCTGGCGATACAGCGGACGGCGATGCTCAAACAGGCGCGCAGCGTGCTCGGGCGAGCGGAAATCGGGCCGGGTATCGGAGCGGCGAATCTGGCGCAACGAGTCCTCGAAATCGCCCTCGAGGTACACGCATGTACCCATCTCGTGCATCAGTTTAATGTTCACCGGCGTCTCGACGATGCCACCCCCGCACGACACCAGCAGGCTGCGCTCGCTTTGAAGCGAACGGAGTGCCGAGGTCTCGAGCTCGCGAAAACGATCCTCGCCCTCGGTCTCAAATATCTCGGTCACCGACTTGCCACATCGACGCACAACCAAACGATCGGTATCGATGAATCGACGCTTGAACATAGTGCCCACGTTACGCGCGAGCGTCGACTTGCCCGCGCCCAAAAAGCCGATAAAGAAAATATGGTCGCAGCCGTGTTTGATGTGCTGAGACATGGCGAAACCTATTCCTCGCAGGGAAGGTCGCGCAGGGCCCGGCGCTCAAAGATACGGAAGATCTGCGTGTACCACAGGTCCTGGGTTGCCTGCGGCTTGACCAGAATAGTGTCAACACCGGCAAAATTACCGCTCCACACGTCTGTGTACAGCTGATCGCCGATCAGCACCGCCTCGTCTGCCGTGGCGCCGAGGCGCTTAAGACCCGCCTTGAGGGCAAACGGCGCCGGCTTCATGGCGTGGCTGATGGCCTCGAGTCCCAGCTCGCGTGCAGAGCTCATGACCTGGTCACGATGCCAGTTGTTGGACACCATGCACAGCTTAAAGCCTTTGGCGCGGGCGGCATCGAGCCAAGCGGAAACCGCGGCGGGAACCTGCTCGGTGTCGCGCGGCACCAGGGTGTTATCGCGATCGAGCAGAATGGCGCGCTTGCCGTCGGCCCACAGGGTATCAAGATCGATGCGATCGACCGAGGAAACGTATCGTTTGGGGCTAAAAATCCTCATGCTAATTCCAAGACTGTTGATGCTCTTCGTAGGTTTGCGAGAAGTACTCCTCGTCCTGCGTAATGTAGAAATACAGGTCATCGGAGTCGGTCGGCTCAAGCGTGGCCTTGAGTGCCTCGAGCGACGGAGAGCAGATGGGCGTGGGCGGCAGACCCTCGTGCTTATAGGTGTTATACGGACTATCGCTCTGCAGGTCGTCGGCGGTAACCTCGCCACCGGTGACATACATCATGGTCGCATCGCTGTTGAGATAGCGCAGACCGTCGAGCTTGCCGGCAAGACGATTGTAGAAGACCGAGGCCACGTGCGCACGTTGATCGGCGTTGAGGCCCTCGCGCTCAACGATAGAGGCCAAGTTGACGATGTCGTAGTCGGACATCTCCACACCATAGCGCTCCTTGATCTTGGCTTCGCAGCTCGCAAAGTCAAGCGACTTGTACTCGGTCTTAAACTGATCAAGCATAGCGCGAATCACGTCATCGGCCGTCGGCGAATCACCCAACGAATAGGTCTTGGGGAACAAGAAACCCTCGAGCGAGTCGTTGGCGGCGCCCTTAAGGAAGCTATAGTCGTCCACGTAGTTGGAGGCCTTGGCCTGGTTGAGGAAGTCTTCCTTGGAGATACTGTCGTAGGCCTGGGCCACACGGTCGGCGACTTGATCGACCGTTAGACCCTCGGGAATAGTAAGCGCATTGGAGCCCGCGTTGGGGCCTTCCATGAGCTGCTGAACAACCTTGGTCGCATCCATGAGTGTGGTGAACGAATAAGTACCAGGCTTGAGCGACATATCGGCGTTGAGCTTTTTCACCGCCGCATAATAATCCTTGGGATTTTCGACGATATGGTTCTCGGAGAGAATCGAGGCGATCGCATCACCCGAAGCACCGTCGGGAATGGTCACCGTAACCTGCTGACCAGCCGTGACCTTCGTATCCCCACCGGCGAAGAGGCCCTTGACGGCCGGCACGACAAAGAAAGCGATCGCAGCAAGCGCGAGCACCGCCACCACAACGCCGACAATCATGGGCACCGGGGAGCCTTTCTTTTGAGCACCGCGACGAGCATGCGTGTTGTAGCTCGAGCGGGTCGCCGGAGCAACGCCATGCGAACCGCGAGCGTGATGCGAATGCGATTGGGGGGCCTGCGTTCGCTGGGTAGGCGCCTGCTGCTTAAAGCGGGTGCCGCCTGCAGGCTGGGCCGTACGAGCAGTGGGCTGCTGAGCCGCGTGAGAAGTCGAATGCTGAACCGAACGAGCAGAAGGCTGCTGACCCGTCCGTTGAACAGGTTGGGCCGAATGAGAGAAGGACTGCACCGGGCGCGCGGCAGGCTGAGATGCACGCTGCGTCGGCTGTGCCGGACGCTGGCAAGGCTGGGCAGGGCGCGACGCCGGCTGACGTGTACGATTCGGCTGGCGCGGATCGGGAGCGCTAGGCATGCGAAACCTCCTCGTTTTTACGATCAAGCCACGTCTGCAAAAACAGGCTGGCGGCAATCATGTCAATCTTGCCCCTCATCTGCTTTTCGTTGAGCCCCTGCTCTCGCAGGATTCGTTTGGCCTCCTGCGAGGACAGACGCTCATCCTCAAACTCCAGCGGAAGTTCGAGCTCGTCGGCAATCTTTTGGGCCACGGCGGCGACGCGCTCGGCCTGGGGGCCAGGCTCACCGGCCATGGTCAAGGGACGCCCGCTTACCAGGATATCGGGCTCATGGTCCTCGACCAGGTAGCGGAACGTCTTGGCCATACCGGTGACCTCTGCAGCCGGGAGCACCTTGACGGGCATCGCCATCTTGCCATCACGGCTCGAGACGGCGATACCGATCCTGGTCTCCCCTATGTCCAGCGCAAGCGCGACCACAGCGACTACCTAGATTCTTAGGCGCCGAGCGCGGTCTTAGCGGCCGCGAGGGCATCGGCGATGCCGGCGGCATTCTTGCCACCGGCCTGGGCCATGTTGGGACGGCCGCCACCGCGACCGTCGACCAGGCCCGCGATCTGCTTGATCACGTTACCGGCGTGGAAACCGGCCTTCACGGCGTCATCGGAGCCGGCGGCGAGCAGGGCCGGTGTGCCCTTCTCAGTCACGCTGGCGACGACACAAGCGACAGGACCGGCGACCTTCTGGTGCACAGTATCCCAGACGTTTCGCAGGTCGGCAGCCTCAAGGCCCTGGAGCTCAGCGACGACGAGCTTGTAACCGTCGAACTCGACGGCGCCCTCGATGGCGCCGGAAATGGCATCGGAGGAGCCACCGGTCAGTGCCTTCTTGAGCTTGTTGGAAGTCTCGCGCAGCTCGGCCTGCAGGTTCTCCACGCGGGCGGGAACCTCATCCACGCGACACTTGAGCGCAGTAGCGGCGGCGTCGACGAGCGCCAGACGGTCGGCCATATAGTCGAGAGCACCCTTAGAGGTCACGGCCTCAATACGGCGGACGTTGGAGCCCGTAGAGGACTCGGAAATGATCTTGAACAGGCCGATCTCGGCGGTGTTGGCGGCATGGGTGCCACCGCAGAGCTCACGGGAGAACGGCTGGTCCTCGGCGCCCACGGAGACAACGCGGACGACATCGCCGTACTTCTCACCAAACAGAGCGACAGCGCCGGCAGCCTTAGCCTCGTCGATGCCCATAACACGGGTCACGACCGGCTTGGAAGCGAAGATTTGCTGGTTGACCAGGTCCTCGACAGCCTGGAGCTGCTCGGAGGACAGGGCCTCGAAGTGCGTGAAGTCAAAGCGCAGGTGCTCGGGCGTCACCAGCGAGCCAGCCTGGGAGACATGCTCGCCCAGGACCTGCTTAAGCGCGGCGTCGAGCAGGTGCGTGGCGGTGTGGTTGCGACGCAGGAAGCCACGGCGCTCGGCGTCGAGCGCGGCGGTCACGGTAGCACCGACGGTCAACGTGCCCTCGGCAACGTGGGCGACGTGAGCATACAGGCCATTGTGGTTCTTGGTATCGGAAACGGTCAGCGCAACGCCCTCGGCGGAAAGCTCGCCGGCATCGCCCTGCTGGCCACCCATCTCGGCGTAGAACGGGGTGCGGTCGAGCACGACCTCGACGTCCTCGCCCACGGCAGCGGACTCGACGGACTCGCCATTGCGAACGATGGCGACAACCTTGGCGCTCTCGATGACGTCGTTGTCATAGCCGTCGAACTCGGTCGCGGCAACCTTGTCGGAAAGCTCGACCCACACGTCGTTGAAGCTGCCCCAAGCATCGCCCTTGGCGTTGGCGCGAGCGCGGGCCTTCTGGTCCTCCATGCAAGCGGTGAAGCCGTCCATATCGACGTCGTGGCCAGCGGCGCCGGCGATCTCGACGGTCAGGTCGATGGGGAAACCAAAGGTGTCGTGCAGCTTAAAGGCAACGTCGCCCGGAAGGACAGTACCCTCGGCAAGCGCGGCCAGGGCCTCGTCCAGGTAGACGCGACCGTTGTCGAGCGTCGTGGAGAAACGCTCCTCCTCGGAAGCGACGATACCCTTAACGAGCGCGACGTTCTTGAGCAGCTCGGGATAGGCCTCGCCCATCTGGGCGTTGACCTCGTCAATGAACTTGGTCAGGAAGGCGCCCTCGATGCCCAGCAGGCGACCGTGGAACACGGCGCGGCGGAGCAGGCGGCGAAGGACGTACTCGCGACCCTCGTTACCGGGGAGAATGCCGTCCGAGATCATAAAATCGACGGCACGAGAGTGATCCGCGATGATGCGCAGGGAGCGGCTGGCACCGGAGTAATCGTCGGCGTCATAGGTCTTGCCGCTGATCTTCTCGCCCAGCTTGATGAGGTGCTGCATCAGATCGCCGTCGTAATTAGCGGTCTTGTGCTGCATGATGGCGGCCATGCGCTCCAGACCCATGCCCGTATCGAGGTTGCGGTGCGGCAGCTCCGGCATGGAGCCGTCCTCCTGGCGGTCGTACTGGGTAAAGACGAGATTCCAGAACTCCAGGAAGCGGTCGCAGTCGCAGCCGGGCTTGCAGTCGGGGCTGCCGCAGCCGACCTCCTCGCCCATGTCAAAGTAGATCTCGGAGCACGGACCGCAGGGGCCGGTGGGGCCAGCGGCCCAGAAGTTGTCGTCCTCGCCCAGGCGGGAGATGTGATCCTCGGCAACGCCCAGGGAGCGCCACACGTCATGGGTCTCGTCGTCCTCGGTAAAGACGGTAAAGTACAGGCGATCGAGCGGCAGCTTGAACTCCTTGGTAATGAGCTCAAAGGCCCAAGCGCAGGCCTGCTGCTTGGAGACGCCACCAAAGGAGAAGTCGCCGAGCATCTCAAAGAAGGACAGGTGACGGCCGTCCTCGCCGATGCAATCGATGTCGTTGGTGCGGACGCACTTCTGGCAAGAGATTGCGCCGATCTCCTTCATGGTCTTCTTGCCCTGGTAATACTCCTTAAACTGGTTCATGCCGGCGTTGGCAAGCAGCAGCGAAGGATCGTCGGGGACGAGGGACGAAGAAGGATAGAGCTTAAGACCGCGCTCCTCAAAGAAGTTGAGGAACTTAGAGCGAATCTCAGCCGTAGTCATTGACGGGTAGTCAGCACTCATAGAGGGAATCTCCTCGGTTTCACATCGAAACAGTTCAAACGTAACGATATTACCATCCCACCGCGCCTGTGCAAAAAAGAGGGCCGCCAAACAGCGACCCTCCAGCGAAAGTGCACGTTATTTAGTACTGTGCGATCCTTTGAAAAAGGACTGCTGTAGAATTACATATAAGAGTCACCCGGAAGGAGCGATCGATGAAAAGCAAACGATTTTTCCTCAATGCACTTCTGTTAGCGGCACTTTTAACGCTTTTGGCTTTCACCTGCTGGTACGCAAACCAACCAGCATTTGGCTACGTGTTGTATGCAGTAATGTCCGGCGATAAGGCTTATTACACTCTACGCGCAATTGACATTCTCTTTTTCTATGTTGCCGGCCCCTTATCAATCGCTTTGCTCGCGTTTCTTGTCATTTTCAACTTCAAGAAACGTTAATAGGACCTATTTAGAATCCGAGTCGTCCATGGAGCCGTCGATGCCGGTTTTGGTATCGTCGTCCGTGTTGGAGTCATCGTCCTTGGCAAAGGGGTTCTTGAAGAAGCCCGTGGCATCGGGCTGCAGACCAGAGAGCTTAATCCAGGGATTATCGAGCTCGGGCTTGGGCATGGCCTTGGCCTCGGGCGCAGTCTCGTTGCCGATGAGTTCGGACTCGTAGATGAAGGTGTCGTCGCCGAGCGCGTCGTAGGCGGCGACCGGGTTGCCATCGGCATCGCGGTACGGTGTGCCCTTAAACACGGCGCCGTCATAGGCCACAAGCTGACGGCCGGTCTCATTCTCGAAGTAGTACACGAAGATGCCCTTGAGGGCCGCACAAAGCGGGATGGCAATAATCATGCCGATGGGGCCCATGAGCGCCGAGCCAATAACGAGCGCCGTGAGGCTCATGATGGGATGCACCTGCACCGAGCTCTGCATGACCTTAGGCGAAATCACGTTATCGGTGACGTTTTGCGCGACCATCGTCACGATGAGCGTCCATAACGCCAACATGGGGCTGAACATGAAACCGAGCACTGTGGCGATTGCTGCGCTCACCCATGGACCGACGACCGGAACCAAATGCATGATGCCGGTAAAGATAGCCATGAGCGCCGCATACGGATGGCCGATGATCATAAAACCGATAAAGGCAAGGAAACCACCGCAGATGGACGTCACGACCATACCGCGCATGTAGCCGCCGACAGAGCGAGAAAGGATGGCGACCATAAAGCGGTACGAGGTCTCCTTCTCCTGACCGATGATGGTGCAAACCTCGTGGTGCATGCGAGGGTAGTCGCAGGCCATCCAGTACGCGAGCACCAGACCCAGGAAGATCACGAACAGCTGCGAGGCCGTATTGGTGATGAGCGGGAACACACCGCGGCCAAGCTCGGCAGCGATCTGAGACACGTACTTCGATGCCACGGTGACAAGCGACGAAAGATTATCGTCCAAATACTCCTTGAGCGGCGTGTTGTTGAGCGTCTTGGCATGCGAGATCATCTCATTGAGATCGCCGCCCGCAACACGAAGCTGCTCGGGCAGGCGGCTCAGGACTTCCATGATCTGACCAAAAAGAATCGGCGACAAGATGCAAACGACGCCGACGAGCACGGCAACGACGACAATAAGCGCGATAAGCGAACCGATGCCGCGATTCACGCCATGGTGCTCGAGCCAGTTGGTGATCGGGGACATCACAAAAGCAATGATGGAGCCGACGGCAAGAAACTCGATAACCGGTGCCAGGATGCCCATAAGGTTAAAGATGACAGCGGCGATGACAATGCAGCCGACAACAGCCCAAATGCGCAGCGTCAGAATGCGGGTGTCGCGCAGCACGCGATCGGTTTGTTGGGGGTGTTCACTCATGAACGAATCATCACTCCGTCGGGGTCGATCTTGTCCTGAATCTTCTTAAGCGTGCGGCGCAGCAGGCGAGAAACCTGGACCTGCGATATACCCAGCTTCTTGGCGATCTCGATCTGGGTCATGCCCTTTACAAAGCGCAGCTCGATAACCTCGCGCTCGCGCGGCGAGAAATCACGGATTGCTTCCTCGATCACCAGGCGGTCATCGGTAAAGTCGAGCTCGTTGTCGTCATCGGCATAGCGGTCGAGAATCGAGGGTGCATCGTCGGAATCGGACGCACCAGGAGCCTCGATGGGCACCGAAGTATAGGCCGAAGACGATTCCATAGCCTCCAGGACCTCATCGACAGTCACGTCTAGATACTCGGCGATTTCCTCAACCTTGGGCGAGCGCTGCAACTCGTTGGTAAGCTTGTCGGTAGCCTGGTTAACCTTGGCAGAAAGCTCCTGCAGGCGACGAGGCACGCGCACGCTCCAGCCCTTGTCGCGGAAATGACGCTTGATCTCGCCCAAGATGGTGGGCGTGGCAAACGTGGTGAACTCGAGTCCGCGCTCAGGGTCAAAGCGGTCGATAGCCTTGAGCAAACCCAGATAGCCGACCTGCATGAGGTCGTCGAGCGGCTCGCCGCGATTCTTAAATTTGTTGGCAAGAAACCTTACCAGGTTCATATGGGACATGACGAGCTGCTCGCGAGCGTCCGGATCACCGGTCTCTTTATAGCGACGAAACAGCTCGCGGGTTTTCTCCTTGTCCCAAGCGGTCTTACCGCTCCGGGAACGTTCGGTCATATTAGATATCCGCCTTGAGGTCGAGGGAAAGCGTCAGGGGCGCCGAAGTCTTTTCGTAGGAATCGCACACGCTCGCCAAAATGAGCTCGGCATACACGGCAGCCTGGTCATCCTCGTCGACAGCGGCCTGATCGCCAAAGGTAAAGGTCATGCCAACGTGAGACTCGTCGACATCGAACCTGATCGTAATGTCATCGGAATTAACCGCCGTGCAGCCAAAGATGAAGGCTTCCTCGGCCGCCATACGAATATCCTCGATGCGATCGACGGACATGGAGCACAGCGCACCAACGTTGGCGGCCGTCATGCGCACCAGGCGCGCCAGACGCGGGTCCCCGGCAACGGTCAACGTGATGGGGCAGGTTGCTTCGCTACTCATCGCAGGACTCCTCGGAGGTCTGGGCGGGTGTGTAAGTGTAATAATGAGTCGGCTTGTCAACAGGCTTCTGGCCATCATCGTCGCCCGTGGCGGCCTCGTCACCGGCTTCGCCAATCAGGACGCGCTCGGTCGGCTGCTCGGCTTCGGCGGTAGCGGAAAGCTTGCGCTCGGCATCGGCCGCGGGAGCTTTCACCTTGTTAATGAGTTTCTGCACGGCACCTGCCGCAGAATCTGTCACGCTCGATACGGCATTACTGGCCTCGGCCATACTGCCCGTGACCTCGGAGATGTCGCGAACGACCGCCTCAACCTCAACGAGGTTGGACGTCAGGGCGTCAACGGCAGTCTTGCTCGACTTGAGGAGCGGCTCCATCTGGGCAAGTGCCGGCGTAAGCTCGTCAACGGCGCCATCAAGCTTTGCCACCACGGGCTGCGCCTCGGCAATCGTATTGTTGAGGTCGGTTACCGTCTTGTCGAGCGAATCGACAACGTTGCGGGTCTTGCGTAGGGTAAGCGCGAGCTCAACGATGGCCCACACGCCGGCAATGGCAAGCACCAGCAGGGCGATTTGAATGGGACTCATACAAGCCTCCCGGAAGAATCGAAATACAGACGCTGTTTATGGTACCCCAAAGAAGAGGAAAGATTCTAAAAGGGAATGCGCGAAGTGCCAACGACCTACTTCGGAGCATTGCCGCTACGGTCGCGCTCACTTTGCTCCACACGCCATTCTTCCCAACCGCGGCCGGCAGGCTGCCAAAAGGCACCACGCTCCAGACCTTCGGGCAAATAGCGCTGGTCGACCCAACCTTCGGGATAATCATGTGGGTACTTGTATACACCGTACTCGTCGCTGCCGGGACGGTGACGATCGCGAAGATAGCTGGGCACCTCACGAAGGCCACTGCTATGGATATCGGCCAGCGCCGCATCGATCGAAGCCTCACACGCGTTGGATTTAGGCGCCAAGCACACATAGAGTGCAGCCTGAGCCAGGTTAATGCGGCACTCGGGATAGCCAATGACCTCGGCAGACTTAAACGCGGCTTGCGCCACCAAAAGTGCCTGCGGATCGGCATTGCCAACATCCTCAGAAGCCTGAATCATAATGCGGCGGGCGATAAACTTAGGATCCTCCCCCGCGTCGATCATGCGCGCGAGCCAATAGATCGTGGCATCGGGGTCGCTGCCGCGCATGGACTTGATGAACGCACTGATAATGTCATAGTGCATGTCACCGTTTTTGTCATACGAAAAACCGCGGCGCGGGTTAGCAATCTTCACGTCATCGACGGTGATGGGATAACGTTCCCCTGCCGCCGGAGCCGGCGTCCCCTCAGTATCGGGACGCGTAACGGCAATCTCACTCGCTAGCTCGAGCGTCGTGAGCGCGGAGCGAGCGTCGCCCGCAGCCAGCGTGCAGATGGTCTTAACCGTATCCTCATCGGCCGAGAACTTACCACCCAAACCCTGCGGTGCCTCAAGCGCACGCGCAATAAGCGTGGCGATATCCTCGTCTTTGAGGTGCTCAAGCTCCACCACGCGACCACGCGAGAGCAATGCAGAGTTGACCTCAAAGTACGGATTCTCCGTCGTAGCGCCAATCATAATGACGGTACGGTTCTCGACCGCATGCAACAGGGCGTCCTGCTGCGACTTGGAAAAGCGGTGAATCTCATCGATAAACAGAATGGTGCGGCGGTCATAGGTATTCAGGCGCGTCTTGGCCTCGTCAATCACGCGGCGCAAGTCCTTCACGGTGCCCGTCACGGCGCTGACCTCGACAAACTCGCTCTTGGTATGGTTGGCGATAATGTGGGCCAGCGTCGTCTTGCCCGTACCGGCCGGCCCGTACAGAATCACGCTCGACAGCACGTCGTGCTCAATCGCGGCACGCAGCCATGAGCCCTTACCGACGGCCTTTTGCTGGCCCACGTACTCATCAAGCGTGTTGGGGCGCATGCGCACCGCAAGCGGCGCATTCTGAAAGGAACGCTCGCGCGTCGAAGCAGAAAAAAGGTCGTCCATAGCCATCCCGTGCATCAATCAAAATCGTTTTCCACGAATAGTATACCGAATAAATACGAACTACCGTTCGTTAATATAAGTACGGTGCGGAAACTTTAGACCCGGGAACAACTTACTCGTCAGCTCGCAGAAATAGCCATCCGTCATGCTCGCAATGTAATCCACCACGGCTTGGTCCTTATCGTCCTGCCATGCATAGGTACGGTCGTAGTAGGAAAGCTGCTGCTCAATGCGCGAAATGTGGTGCTTAAATATGTAGGAGGACTCGTCGCCTTCGTTTATATCCTGCAGGCAACGGTCGTAGAGCTTTTCGAAAGCCTCGCGCAGCTCCGCCTCGGAATCGCCCTCGATACCGCCCTTGCTGTAGATCTTCTCGTAGTTCTCGCGCTTGGCCCGGCGGATCTCCTCAAACAGGTCCTCGCTCATCTCGATACGCGGATTGCCGTAGCTATGTTCAACGATATCGATGGAAGCGTGCATGAGGATCCAGCTGTTATAGGCGCCGCCCCGACCATCGTCAAAAGCGTCGGGAGACAGCAGGCCAGCCGCAATGGCGTCCTGACGATCGCGACCGACGTAGGCAAGGATATCCGAGATACGCACCACGCAGCCCTCGAGCGTCATGGGACGCAGGTGCTCAATCGCGCTATAGCCTGAGGCAATGCATTCCTCGACGGTTCGGTCGAACTGGTCAAAGGAACCCATGTCCGAAAGCTCAAAAACACGCTGTTCGTACTCGCCGTTGTGGCATAGCACGCCATCGAGTGTCTGAAGCGACACGTTGCGGCCATACAGGGCGTCGAGTACGCGGACCGACTGCACGTTATGGAAAAAATAGCGACCCGTGCGCTCGTGATAGATATCGTTGAGAAAACGCTCACCGGCATGGCCGAAAGGCGTGTGGCCCAAGTCGTGGCCTAAGCCAATTGCCTCGATTAGATCGCAGTTGAGCCCAAGAGCGCGGCCGATATCGAGTGCGATGCGCGATACAAGCTGCACGTGCAAGCCGCGGCGCGACAGATCATCATTGCTACGGAAGCTAAAGACCTGCGTTTTACCAGCATATCGGGCATACGCGGGCAGGTGGAGAATCTTTTCGGCATCGCGCATAAATGCCGGACGCATGAGCGTGCCCTCGTCTGCGGCCCGATCAACGCGACGGATGACCTGGTCATCGTCGCAACGGTACGGGTTGACATAGCCCGAAGCACGATCGGCGGAAATGCGCTCGACAAGTTCGGGCGACAACGCCGAGGGAATACGATCCATGCGCGCCTTAATGACGGCCGTTTCTTGATTAGTTGCCATGGCATGCTCCTTAAGAAGGATGCGCAATCGGTTACAATGTGCAGCCCACGACCTCGATTATGGCAAAAATCGGCACCAAAAATGGGAGCAATGGCAGGGAGCGCGATTTTGTGATGAGGCAGGAGAGGGCAAGGACCAGGAGCGCGGCGGCAAATGCCACGACGCCACCCATTGGGTCGAGCGTGCAAAGCGCGAAGAGTGCCTTGGCATCTCCCATGCCGATGCCGGGGGCTTGACGGAGGCGCCGCCAGAGGGACTCGGTCAACGCGAGAGAAAGGTACACGATGACCGCAAGGCCAGCGCGGTCAAGTGCCGTGTTCAAGCCCGCATCCAGCCACACGCCCGCAAACGCCGCCACGGCACACGCAGCCGCAAGCGCGTTGGGAAACCGCCGCTCACGGGCATCGATCACCGCACCGGCAAAGGCGCAGATCCAAAATGGGATATAGAACATGGGACACCTCCCGGGACGGCTGCTCTAAAGCAAAAACCACCACAAAGGTGCATCCCCTTTGTGGTGGTTCTGATCGTGGTTACTTGGCGCCCTGCATGACCTCATCGAGGGTAACGTTAACGGCGTGCTGCGTGGGCACCCAGTCGACCTTCAGGAACAGCGCGGCAACCGTGATGGGGATATAGCTGAACATAAAGATCGGGAAGGTAAACAGGTTGGTCACCAGGCGCCACTTTTGAGCGCAATGAATGTGCTTGTACTCAAAGATGGTCGTGAGCAGCGCCAGGATAAAGAAGGTCTGGTACATCATCACGAACGTCATGATAAGCGAGGCGGCACAAGCCTGCATCTCGACCTCGGTAGCCAAGAAACCATGCGAAAGGCCACCCACGATCAGGAACGTCGCATTGGCGAGCATCGAGATCAGCGATAGCAGCATACCCGGGGCGATGGTCATAAACATGTCGTAGGCGGCAAACCGGCGATAGCGGAACGTCGACTTGACCAGATGCTTGCCATAGGTAAAGAACACCTGGTAAAAGCCCTTGGTCCAACGCATACGCTGTTTCCAGGACGCCTTAAACGTCACGGGCTGCTCGTCAAAGAACTCCGCCGGCGCATAACCGATGCGGATGCCGTGAATAGCGCAGAACGTGGTGAACTGGATGTCCTCGGTCAGTGTATGGAACTGCCAGCCGTGCATGCCCTCGATAACACTGGCGGAGATGAGGTAGCCCGAGCCCGAGACGGCACAAGACGTCTTGCAGATGTTGCGCGCGTTGTTGAGGAAGCGTGCCTCGCGCAGATACCAGGTGGCATTAGCCGCCGAGATCCAAGAGCTGCCGAAGTTCTTGGAGTTACGATAGCTCGTGACCACATGGAAACCCAGGTCAAAGGCATCGTTCATCTTGGAGACGTAATCGCGGGAAATAACGTTGTCGGCGTCAAAGATGAAATAGCCCTCAAAAGTATCGGGATACTCGTTGAGAATGCGATCAAAACCAAAGTCCATGACCCAGCTCTTGCCCTTACGGGCCAGGTCGTTACGCTCATAGACGACGGCGCCCGCCTCGCGCGCGAGCTGCGCCGTGTTGTCGGTGCAGGCATCGGCGACCACGAAGACCTCGATAAGCTCGGACGGATAATCCTGGTCCTTGATGGAGCGAACAAGGTTGGCGATCACGGCCTCCTCGTTATGCGCCGCGATAAAGAAGGCATAACGATGCAGCTTTTTGGCCTTAGGGGGCGCGACCTCACCACGGAGAGCACCAATGACAAAGAAGACCACCTGGTACAGAAAGCAGACCGTAAGCAGCGTAACCACAATCTGGTTGAAGATCACGATGGGTGTGTTGGTTTGTAAAAAGGCGAGCATGCAGGCTCCCAGCAACGCGTAACGTAAACAACCGTATATCTTACCGCAGGCTAACCGAGTTCAAGAAACCACCTAATACGGCTAGGCTTCGAGAAGACCGAGCTGCGGAACGATTTCGTCGCCGGCAGCAGTACGACCAAGCGAGCGCGGGGCCAGGTCGTCAAGAACCGCAGCGAGATCCCACGGCAGCTCGTCGCGGCACTCAATGCGCTCCCCCGTCACGGGATGGTCGAATGCGACGCGCCAGGAATGAAGGAATTGCCTGGTCAGACCCTGGTCGGCGCGTGCATCGCACTTGCCGTAGAGTGGATCGCCCACGCAGGCGTGGTTGATGTGGCGCATATGCACGCGAATCTGATGCGTGCGGCCGGTAAACAGGTGGCACTCGACGAGCGTGTAGCCGTCGTCAAAACGCGTGGAATCGAAGCGCTCGAGGACCCTAAAGGTCGTAATGGCCTGGCGCGCGAAAGGATCGTCCGAAACCGCCATCTTGACACGGTCGCGCGTAGAACGGGCGATACCGGTGTTAATGGTGCCCTCGTCCATGGCAATGTGGCCGTGAACGAGCGTAATGTAGCGGCGGTCGAGCGTACGCGTGCGGATAAGATTCTGGAGCGCGCGCTGGGTGTCGTCGTCTTTTGCCGCGAGCATAAGGCCCGAGGTGTCACGATCCAGGCGATGTACGATGCCGGGGCGGTCCTCACCCTGCACGGTGCCCAGATGGTCGATGCCACAGTGATAGACCAAGGCGTTCGCAAGGGTGCCGCTCTCGTGGCCATGAGCGGGATGGCACACCAGACCGCGCTGCTTGGAGAGCACGATGAGGTAGTCGTCCTCGTAGCGGATATCGAGGGGAATGGCCTCGGGAATCACGTCGGTGGGATCGTGCGGCTCGGGCAAATCGACCGAAATACGGTCGCCGGAGCGCACGGCATACTTTTTAGATAGGCAGGTCTCGCCGTTGACGGCAACGGCACCGCCCTCAATCAGATGCGCGCAAGCGGAGCGCGTGGGGCAGCCATCGTTGGCGCCCAGATAGGCGTCGAGACGCTGGCCAGCGGTATCGTCGGCAACGAGAATATGGATGTCGGCCATTAGCGCTCATTCCTTTCGCGAATCTTGCGGGCACGCTCCCCACGTTGTTTGGCCTTGCGCTTGGCGCGGGCCTCGTCACGGGCGTTAAGCTCGGCGGTCGCATCGACCTCGCGGGCCGCAGGGCTCAAGAACATGTAGCCGATGAGGGCAAGCACAACGCCTACGGTGATGCCGATATCGGCCACGTTAAAGACGGGAAAGTCAATGAAGGTGGTGGCAATAAAATCGGTCACAAAGCCCATGGCCAAGCGATCGATCGCGTTGCCGATGGCGCCGCCCGCAACCATTGCCATACCTATGACCTCCAGATGGGCAAGCTGGGGAGCGCGAACCAGGTACACGGCAATGGCGACAATAACCGCGAGCGCCAGCACGGCAAACGCGAGGCCATGTCCCTCGCCCATGCTAAAGGCAGCACCGATGTTACGCACGAAAAGGAAGTCGATCACACCGGGGATAACAGTCACATGCAGAGCATCGCCAACGACACGAACCGCAAGCTTGGTCAGCTGGTCAACAAGCAGTACAACCAGTGCCACCCCACCAGCAACACCCAACCGCCAACGCAAAGGCGGCGTCATATCCGCAGAACGACCCAAATCAATCCCCTACCTTTAAGAACATCGAATTCCGTTTAACGCAAATCAATATCTTATATTGACCAGCAACAAAATAGCCGATGATTCATTACCGACAGCGAAAACCCGCCAGAGCGAGCAAGATGCCTAGAAGCAAGGCGGCATAGACCTTTTGGTCATGCCGCCGAAGCTGAAAGGCAGATTGCCGCTCTGGCGGGTTTACAGCGTCAACAGGTTACGCGGTTTGGTAAACCGCGTAACTAAAGGGGTAACCTACAGCGCTTCGGCACAACGTTTGCAGATATGAGCGTGGCCGTTGTACTCGCCGACGGTGGTGCGGTAGTTCCAGCAACGGTCGCAGCACTCGCCCTCAGCAGCATCGATGGCAACGGAGAGCTCCTCGCCCTGGGTCAGCTCAACATCGGAGACGATGTAGAACTCGGCCAGGTCGACGGCCTTGTCGCCGGTCAGCAGCGCATACATCTCGGCGGGAACGACCGCCTTGACGCGGACCTGCTGGCTCTTAGTGAAGGTGCCGGCGGAGCGGGCATCCTCAAGGGCCTTGGTCACGGCGCTACGGAGCTCGAGTGAAGCCTCAAGCACGCCCTCGAACTCATTGGCCTCGTCGATCGTGATGGGTGACTTGTACCAATCGAGCAGTGCGGCGTACTTCTGATGATCGACGCAGCCGGCGGGCGCATAGGCCATGGCCTCATCGACGGTGTAGGACAGAATCGGCTGCAGATCGCGCATGAGCATCGAGAAGAGCTCAGCGAGCACGGTCTGGGCGCTGCGGCGCTCGAGCGAGCCGGGCTTATCGCAGTACAGACGGTCCTTCAGGGCGTCGAGGTACACGTTGGAAAGCTCGGTAACCACGAAGTCGTAGAGCGCACGGTAGGCGCGCGGGAACTCGTAGCAAGAGTAAGCGTCGTCGACCTCGGCCTGGACCTGGGTCAGACGGGCAACCATGAGCTTGTCGAGCGGCAGCAGGTCGGCAAAGGCGACACCGTCGGTCTCGGGCTCAAACTGACCCTCGAGCTCGGAAAGCAGGAAGCGCAGCGTGTTGCGGAAACGACGGTAGGCATCGGACGTACGAGCGAGAATCTCGTGGTCGATGGAAACGTCGGAGCTGGTGTCGACGGAGGCAACCCACAGGCGGATGATGTCGGCGCCCATCTCGTCACAGACCTTGTTGGGGTCGATGACGTTGCCGAGCGACTTGGACATCTTGCGGCCCTGGCCGTCGAGCGTGAAGCCCTGCGAGACGACCGCCTTGTACGGAGCGTGGCCGTTGGCGCCCACCGAGGTAAGCAGCGAACTCTGGAACCAACCGCGATGCTGGTCGGAGCCCTCGAGATACACGTCCGCCGGGTACTCAAGCTCGGGGCGATACTCGCAGACGGCCTTCCAGGAAACGCCGGAGTCCCACCACACGTCGAGGATGTCCTTATCGGCCTTGAGGTGATGGCCGCCGCACTTGGGGCAGACGCAGGCCTCGCCCAGGTAGCTCTCGGGAGCATCGGTGAACCAGGCGTCGGAGCCCTTCTCGTGGAAGAGCTTGATGACGGCGTCGAGCGTAGCGTCGTTCATGACCTTCTCGCCGCAGTCGGCGCAGGTGTAGCTAGGGATGGGCACGCCCCAGTTGCGCTGACGGCTGATGCACCAGTCGGGACGCTGCTCGACCATGGCACCGATACGGTTTGCCGCGTGGGCCGGATACCACTTGACGTTCTCGCGGACCTCTTTGCCAGCCTGCTCACGCAAACCGGTCTTGTCCATCGAGACAAACCACTGGTCGGTAGCACGGAAGAGCACCGGGTGCTTGCAGCGCCAGCAGTGCGGATAGCTGTGCGTGATCTTCTTCTCGAGGACCAGGGTGCCACGCTCGCGCAGGAACTCGATGATGTGCGGGTTGGCCTCATCGGTATCCATACCGCTGAAGGGGCCACCGGTGCCAAACTCCTCACCGGTGTAGAACTTGCCGTCGTCATCGACCGGCATGCAGATGTCGGTGATGCCCTCCTTGAGGCAGGCAAAATAGTCGTCGACGCCGTGGCCGGGCGAGTTGTGGACGATACCGGTACCGTCATCGACACCGACGTAATCGGCCAGCAGCGCCACGCCCTCGACACCGTCAAAAATCGGCTGCTTATAGTGGATGTGGTGGAAGGTCTCGGCGGAAACCACATAGGGCTTACCGTCGACCATAACCGGGGTGTACTCCCAGCCAAACTCCTCACAGCACTTGGGAGCCAGGTCCTCGAGCATGACCTCGGCGCGGCCATCGTGCTCAACGGCGACGTAGGCGGCGCCGGGCTTGAGGGAAACTGCCTGATCGGAGGGGATGGTCCACGGCGTGGTCGTCCAGATGATAAAGTCGACCGGTCCGTCGAAGTTCTCGAGGCCGGCGGGCTTGGAGGTCATCTCAAAGCGCACGAAAATGGAGGGGCTCGTCTCGTCGGAGTACTCGATCTCGGCCTCGGCGAGTGCGGTGTGGCAGTGCTTGCACCAGTGGACGGGCTTGTGACCGCGATAGATCATGCCCTTGTCGAACATGGCCTTGAAAACCTCGATGTCGGCGGCGTCATGCTGGTGATAGAGCGTCAGATACGGGTTGTCCCAGTCGCCGAGCACGCCCAGACGACGGAAACCGGCCTTCTGAAGCTCAATGTTCTCGACAGCGAACTTGTTGCAGAGCTCGCGGATCTTAGCCGTGGAAGTCTGGTTGAACTTTTCGGTGCCGAGCTTCTCCTCGACCTTGTGCTCAATCGGCTGACCGTGGCAGTCCCAACCGGGGACATAGGGGACCTCATAGCCCTGCATCATCCAGTAACGGTTGATCATGTCCTTGGAGATCTTGTTCATGGCGTGGCCGATGTGGATCGGGCCGTTGGCGTACGGAGGGCCGTCGTGCAGCACGAACTTCTTGTGACCCTCGTTCTTCTTCAGAACCTGCTCGTAGACCTTGTTGTCCTGCCAGTCCTTGAGTCGCTTGGGCTCGGACTTGGAAAGACCGGCACGCATGGGAAAACCGGTTTTG
Organism: uncultured Collinsella sp.; assembly: GCA_958405565.1. Taxonomy (GTDB): domain Bacteria; phylum Actinomycetota; class Coriobacteriia; order Coriobacteriales; family Coriobacteriaceae; genus Collinsella. The sequence continues at coordinate 105,452 of CATYEN010000001.1, forward strand.
GGCAGATTCATCGTCTGCTTGTACTCGTTTGCCACGGTACCCCTTTCATGTCGTGGGCGCGCACGCCCGTTGGGCACCAAAAAAGCGCCCGTCCCTGCAAGCTGGGACGAAGCGCCACAAACGGGCTGCATGCCCGCAAAAGCTCTTCGCTTAACCACCCAGCTTAGATGCCCTCGCCCGCATTACAGCGCGCTCGCATCCGTTACTCGGCTGGCCTGTATCGACGACCATCTCGGCGATGTCTACTAAGACGTGCCTGCGCGGCGCGTCCGTTGGGACCGCAGCTCCGGGGTGATTTTCATCGGTCGCATGCGCGGGCTCTCAGCACTCCCCGCTCTCTGTAGCATGCGGATGGCCGACTACTCGTCCCCATCAACGCTTATGCGGAGTATGCTAGCACGTTCCGCGCCGCCGAAAAACCCTCAACACTGGTTTTATACGTTCGAAATTTCTCACTATTACAGCCCTCCTCTAGGAGCAAAATACCTGAAAGCACTCTATCGAACGAAAGAAGGTTGCTATGCGCACGATTGGAATGAGCGACTACACCGTTGGTGAGGATTGCTTTGACGAGCTGCCCGGCGCGCTGGCCGAATACGGAGCGACCAAGGTCGCGATCATCGGTGGCAAGCGAGCCCTGGCTGCGGCGCTGCCGGGAATCGAGGCGGCACTTGAAGGTACCGATGTCGAGGTCCTGGAGACGCGCGTCTATGGCACCAACAGCACGCGTGCCAATATCGCCAAGGTCGTGAACTCCCCCGCCTGCCAGGAAGCCGACGTGCTCATTGCCTGCGGCGGCGGCAAGGCACTCGACACCGTCAAGACGGCGGCCATCGAGCTCAAGAAGATCGTCTTTACGGTACCGACGATCTGCTCCAACTGCTCGGCCGCGACCGCCATTGCCGTTGTCTACAACGACGACGGCACGCTCGAGGGCTATTCGTACCCCAACCGTCCCGCGCATATCTTCATCAACCCCAAGATCATCGCCGAGGCACCAGCAGAGTACTTCTGGGCCGGCGTAGGCGATGCCCTGTCCAAGCAGCCCGAGGTCGAGTACGCCACGAGTGCCGGCAACCTGGAGCACACAGCAGGCCTTGGTCTGGCACTCGCCCACACCTGCTCCGAGCCGCTGTTTACCTACGGCGTCCAGGGTCTTGAGGACGTGCGTCAAAATCTGTCGAGCGAGGCCGTCAAGCAGATTGCGCTCGACATCGTGGTCAACACGGGCTACGTCTCCAACCTGACCAACCAAAACGATTACTACTACAACTCGAGCGTGGCGCACGCGTTCTACAACGCCACCTGCAGCATTCCGCGTGAGGGATCATACCTGCACGGCGAGGTCGTAAGCCTGGGCGTGCTGGTGCTGTTCGCCTACACGGGCGACACCGAGAACCTTAAGCGCTACGCCGCCTTCAACAAGCAGATGAGCCTGCCCTTAACGCTTGAGCAGGTCGGCCTTTCCGAGGCCGACATCCCGGCCCTGTGCGAGTACGCGCACGCTACCAACGAGTGGAGGCAGGGCAACCCAGAGCCCTTCACCGACGAGAAATTCGCCGCCGCCATCAAGGCCGCCAACGCCTACGGTCACACGCTCCTCGCCTAACCTGCCAAAAAGGGACAGGTTTTTTGGCAGGTTTTATCTGGGAAAACGCCACTGAATATTTATTGAAATTGTTTAGCTTACCGGCAAAGGGGGCGACTATCTACTCGATGGCCGCCCCTTTCATTTGCTATTCCAACATGCTGGGGTCAAATTCGCTTGCGGGGATCACACGGTACCCGTGGCGCAGAAGCAGGTCGACAAAAACACCGTTGCCCGCTGTGAGGGTGCCGCTGAATGTTCCGTCGTAGATACGGCCCACACCACACGACGGACTGCGATCCTGCAAAATGCACGCGGCGATCTCGGACGGGCCACCCGCCTGCTCACACATATCGAGTGCGCGCTGGGCGCCCAGGCGAAACTCGCGATCGACTGAGGTGCCCTCGCAGGTACGGACCTCGCCGTTCACAATCTCGGACGGCTTACGCGGTGTGGGCAGGCCGCCAAAGACCTCGGGGCATACGAGGAGCACCTCGGTCCCCGTACGCTCGCAAGCCTCAACCAACGCGCGGTGGTAATTATCGAGCCCGTTATACTTGCAACTCTCGCCCATCAAGCAGGCACTCACCACGATCTTCATTTCCATCCCTCTCAAGCAAAACGCCCCATTTGAGAAAGCTGCTCAAATGGGGCGTCGGCGTTTACTGGCTCGGCCGCGGCTTTACTGCTGCTTAGGCATCAGCGGATTCTCGCGCGTGAGGAGATTCATGAACTCCTCGCCCGTGATCGTCTCCTTCTTGTAGAGATAACGAGCAAGCTCGTGAAGCTTAAACTTGTTCTCCTTCAGGATCTGCAGGGCGCGATCATGCGCGTCCTCGATCAGCTTGGCGACAATCGCGTCCACACGCTCGGCCGTGCCGGGGGCGCAGGTGAGCGACGTGTCCTGATTGAGATACGCGTTCTGGACGGTACCGAGCGCCATCATGCCAAACTCGTCGGACATACCAAAGCGAGTCACCATGTTGCGGGCGAGCTTGGTTGCCTGCTCGATATCGTTGGCGGCACCGGTCGTCATCTCGCCAAAGATGAGCTCCTCGGCTGCACGGCCACCGCAATAGACGGCGAGCTTGTCCAGGACCTCCTGGCGCGTGGTCAGGAAGCGCTCGTCCTCCTCGACCTGCATGGTGTAGCCCAGAGCACCACTCGTGCGTGGCACGATGGTGATCTTGGTGACCGGCGCGGAGCCCTTCTGGCGGGCGGCAACAATGGCATGGCCGATCTCGTGGTAAGAAACGACCTGCTTCTCGTGGTCGGACAGCACCGTAGACTTACGCTGCTGGCCGGCAATGACGACTTCCACCGACTCCTCAAAGTCATCCTGGGTTGCACGCTTGCGACCCTCGCGAACGGCGCGCAGGGCGCCCTCGTTGATGATATTGGCCAGGTCGGCGCCCGAGGCACCGGGCGTGGCGCGGGCAATCGCAGTCAGGTCGATCGGCGGCTGAGTCTTCACGCTCTTGGCGTGGAGCTCGAGGATGTTCTTACGACCGGTCAGATCGGGCAACTCGACAGGGATGCGGCGGTCAAAACGACCGGGGCGCAACAGGGCCGGGTCAAGGCTGTCGGGACGGTTGGTCGCAGCGAGGACGACGATGCCCTTGTGGTTATCGAAGCCGTCCATCTCGGTCAGCAGCTGGTTGAGCGTCTGCTCGCGCTCGTCGTTGCCGCTAAAGCCGCCGCCGTCACGCTTTTTGCCGATGGTATCGATCTCGTCAATAAATACGATACAGGGAGCCTTTTCCTTGGCCTGCTTAAACAGATCGCGTACCTTGGCGGCGCCACGGCCAACGAACATCTCGACGAACTCAGAACCAGAAATACTAAAGAACGGCACACCCGCCTCGCCGGCCACAGCCTTGGCAAGCAGGGTCTTACCGGTACCCGGAGGGCCAACAAGAAGAGCACCGCGCGGCAGCTTGGCGCCGATCTCCTCGTAGCGCTGCGGCTTCTCCAGAAAGTCGACGACCTCCTTGAGGGACTCCTTGGCCTCTTCCTGGCCGGCGACGTCCTTAAAGGTCACGCCCACGTCCTTGGAGGCGATCACGCGCGCACCGGACTTGCCCAGTCCACCGCCGCCAAAACCACCGCCGCCAAAGTTCATCGACGGGCCGTCATCACCCATGGCCTTCTTCATGCGGCGGTTGAGCCACCAGCCAATCAGGAAGAAAATCGCCATGGGAAGAATGAGGGTGAGCAGGTAGTAGGTCATCAGACCCGAGTTCTTATCGGGAACGACCGACTCAAGCGAGGCGCCAGATTCAAGCACGCGATCGGTAAAGCCCGCGTCATTCGGCACGCCGGTCGTCTTGTAGGCGATGTTCTCGTCCTCGCCCTTCTTGGTGTAATAAATCGTGTAATCGTCCGTGTTGTACTCGACCTTGTCGACGCTCTTCTTATCGAGCGCTTTGACAAACGTCGAATAATCGGTCTTCGTAATCTGCTGCGTGTGACCGATGTTGGGGAACAGAACGGTCGAGAGCACGAGGTAGACGACGAAGGCGATGAGCACGTAGAGGATCATATTCCGTCTACGTTTGTTGTCATCCATCTCCATCTGCTTGAACTCCATCTACTGGGGTTGATAATGGTTTCTAGAATACCCAACCCGAGCGACGATAAACCGACGCTGGGCACGAAAGGATAGAGATGGCATCACTGGAAGTCGGCAAGGTTCAAATCTATACGGGCGACGGTAAGGGCAAGACGACGGCTGCGCTGGGGCTGGCTTTGCGCGCCACAGGCTATGGGCTCGACGTACTTATGCTGCAGTTTGCAAAGAAGCTGCACTGCGCCGAACACGATGCGGCGCAGTGCCTGGGACTGCGCATTGTACAGGCCAATCGCAACACGCCCGAAGCTTGTGCCGCACAGATCATGGAGCTGGCGCGCGAGCAGATTAGCCAGGTCGACGTTCTGATTCTGGACGAACTTGGCGAGGCCATGCGCCGCGGCTTTGTGACGCGCGAGGATGTGGAGGGGTTGATCGCGCTGAAGCCTGCCACCACGGAGCTCGTGCTCACCGGCCGCGGATTACTGCCCCTCGCCGACCTTGCCGACCTAGTAACCGAAATGCGCCCCGTCAAACATTACTTCGACGAAGGCCTCCTAGCCCGCCAAGGCATCGAATACTAGCCATTGCGGACGTCCCCAATGGCTAGGCGGTGGCGCGGCCTAGCCAGTTGCCGCTGTGGTGGTAGATGGTGAACATTGTGGCCGTGATGAGCCAGGTTACGGGGTAAACCAGCAGCAGGTGCTCAAGCGACGGATCGAACGGCATAATCGCAAACACCCAGATCACCCTGAGCACGACGGTGCCAAAAATCGTGAGCAGCATGGGCTGTAAGCTCACGCCGGCGCCGCGAATGGAGCCCGACGCGTTTTCGATAATCGAGAAGATCGCGTAGAACGGCGCGATAAAATGAAGAATCGTCGTGGTGTATGCCGAAATCGAAGCATCGTCGACAAACAGACGCGACAACGGACCCGAGAACACCAGCAGCACGGCAGACAGGCCACCAATGAGCATAAACGACAGCACGAGCGACGTATGGTAGCCCTTGCGCATGCGCTCGTAGTTGCGCGCACCAAAGTTCTGTGCAGAGAACGTGGTGATCGACACGCCAAGCGCCTCGGTAACCATCCAGACAATGCCATCCAAACGGCCCGAAAGACCCCACGCCGTGGTGACATCGGCACCAAACGAATTGACCGACACCTGAATCAAAACGTTGGAAATCGAATACGCAGCAGACTGAAAGCCAAGCGGCAGACCACACGAGATCATGCTCTTACAAATGCCAGGATCAATGCCGAGCTTGGACAGTGAAAGCCGCCACGCGCCCGGTGCGTGCATCATACGAATCACGATCATCGTGGCGTTGGAGCAAATGGTCAGCGCCACCGCGATGCCGCAGCCCAGAGCCTCCATATGAAGCACGGCAACGAAGATGACATCCAGCACCGCATTAACAAGGCAGCCGGAAGCGATGATCACAGCAGGCCCGCGCGTGTCGCCCACGGCGCGCAGCAGTGCCGTTCCCATATTGAGCAGCAGCGCCGCAACCATGGCGGCAAAATAGCAACGAGCATAGGCAACGCCCTCGGCCAATAGTTCATGCGGCGTGTTCATAAGCACCAGCATGGGTTCAACGAACACTATGCCAAGAATCGAGAAAACGATACCGCCCACCAGCGCGAGCGTCATGGCTGTATGGACCGAACGACTCAGTCGCTCATCATCGTGCTGGCCAAAATACTGACCGGTAATAACGGCACATCCAGCACCCACACCGACGCAAAAACCAATGCAGAGCTCTGTAAGAACCATCGTGGCCTGGATGCCGCCCAGCGCGAGCTTACCGCCAAACTGACCGACGATATAGGTACCGATAAGCGTGTATGCCTGCTGAAAAAACGAGCTAAAGAAGATGGGAACGCACAGCGAAAGCAGCTGCTGCCAAATGACACCCTGCGTTACATCAATAGCCGTAGATTTCTTAGCCACACGCCCTCCCCACCAGCGTACGTCAAACAATAAAACGGCAATTTAAGACCAAAGCCAATACCAGCTTAGCACCGACCCGGATCGGCCGATACACCCCGAATCAGAGCCCGGTGCGAAATATCTGCCTAGTGATACAAACCCGGCTGGTAGTGGTACTCGTTGCTCACATGCGGGCACAGCTGCCAAAAGGCGACGGCACTCGCAGCGGCAACGTTGAGTGAATCGACCCCGTGCGCCATCGGAATACGCACGGCGCGGTCGCAGCCTGCAATGGTCTTGGCACCCAAGCCAGCACCCTCGGTGCCCATAAAGATTGCCAGGCGGTCAATCTCCTGCAGCACGGGATCATCCAGCGACACCGAATCATCCGTCAACGCCATGGCGGCACACGAAAAGCCGGCATCGTGCAGCGCCGCCAGCCCATCATGCGGCCATACGCGCGCCTCGCTGCCAATGCGCGTCCAGGGTACCTGGAACACCGTGCCCATGCTCACACGAGCCGAGCGACGATACAGCGGATCGCAGCACGTAGGGCTCACCAAAATGCCGTCGACGTTGAGCGCGGCGGCCGAGCGGAAAATCGCGCCCACGTTTGTGTGGTCGACAATACCCTCAAGCACGCATACGCGCACCGGGCGCTCCCCCGCCGCCTCGACAACGCCGCCCAGGAACTCATCAACAGGAATCTGACGCGGGCGACGGAACGCCGCGAGCGCACCGCGCGTCACGTTAAAGCCCGTCAACTGCTTCATGAGCTCCATGGAGGCCACGAACACAGGAACCGGACCCGCGCCCTCGCGCACAACCAGGCGCTCAAACAGCGGCATCATCTGATCGAGCCAGCGCTCACCCAACAGAAAGCTCACCGGCTCGTATCCAGCGCGCACCGCACGCTCTATGACCTTGGCACTCTCGGCGATAAAGATGCCCTTTTGCGGCTCCAGCACGCAGCGCAGCTCTCGCTCGGTCAGTCGCACGTAGGCATCGAGCCGCTCGTCCTCGAGCGAATCAATTCGCAGAACCTCAACGGCATCAGTCATAGCAGCCAGCCCGCACCCTTCTTTACAGCACATCTATACCAAACGAGGCGACGCTAAGCGCCGCCCCATACAATCAATCAACCCGATGATACCGTTCGTGCCAGACGATTTACACCTCAACGCGACGATACGTCACGAACTCATAATCGAGGCCTTCGTCACCCTCGCCCGCGGCAATCGTGGCAACCCCTTCGCGCCGCGCAACTTCCCACGCGGGATCGGCGTCCAAGTCGGGAAAGTACGTGTCCACGGGATGGACGCAGTGGTTATGCGTGACCTCGGCCTCCACGCAGTACGGCAAAAACTGCCGATAGACATCGCCGCCGCCGATCACCCAGGCAACGGGCTCATCGGCAACCGCGGCGAGCGCCTCGCCGATACTATGCACCACGTCGACGTCCTCGGGAGCAAAGCTCTCGTCGCGTGTAAGCACGATATTGCGGCGGTTCTTGAGCGGCCGTGCGCCGGGAAAACTCAGAAGTGTCTTGCGACCCATAATGACCGGACACCCCTTGGTACACGACACAAAATGGCGCATATCGGCGCGATTGGACACGACCATGTCGCCCTCGCACCCAATGCCCCAGTCGTCACACACGGCGACGATGGCAGAAAGCTTACACGTCATGCGCGTCACCTACACCGCAATAGGAATGTTCTTGACCTGCGGACCGTGCTCATAGCCCTCCACGATCAGGTCATCGGTCGTAAACGCGTAGAAATCATGCACATCGGGGTTAAGCGTTACCTTGGGCGCCGCAAACTGTGGACGCTCGATAAGTTCGCGGACGATGTCGACATGGCGGTCGTAAATGTGGGCATCGGCAATCACATGCAGCAGCTCGCCGGGAATCATATCGACCGACTGCGCAACCATCATGAGCAGAATGGCGTACTGGCACACGTTCCAGTTATTCGCGGCCAAAATGTCCTGGCTGCGCTGGTTGAGAATCATGTTGAGCGTGGGCTTATCGTCCTGCGGGCGCTGCGTAACGTTATAGGTCACGCTGTAGGCGCACGGATACAGGTGCATCTCGGACAGGTCGCTAAACACATAGGTGTTCGTCATAATGCGGCGGCTGTACGGCGTGTTCTTAAGGTCGTACAGCACGCGATCCATCTGGTCAAAGTCGCCCTCGGCATAATGGCTCTTCTGGCCAATCTGGTACCCGTAGGCCTTGCCGATGGAGCCGGTCTCGTCGGCCCACTCATCCCAAATATGGCTGTTGAGGTCATGGACGTTATTGGACTTCTTTTGATAGATCCACAAGATCTCGTCCATCGCAGACTTAAGCGCCGTGCGGCGCAGCGTAAGCGCGGGGAACTCCTCGCGCAGGTCGTAGCGCGCCGTAACGCCAAAGTTTTTAATGGTATAGGCAGGGGTGCCGTCTTCCCACACCGGACGGACCTTTTGGCCCTCGGTGGTGGTGCCATGGTCCAGAATATCGCGGCACATGGATACAAACTGTTGATCAGCCTTGCTCATTGACCCTCCTGTCAGTCGCCTATAAGCGATTTTTATTGTAGCCCAGGCGCGCAGTGTCGGATTGGACACTTGGGTCGGCACACGCAATGCACGGCAGCATGGCCCCATAATCGCAAACGCAGCGGCTTAGCCTTTTTCTGACATATGCCAGAAATACCTTGCGTGGTTCCTCATGCGCGCTATTCTATTGTTGACATATGTCAGGTTTGGAGTGTGTATGGCAGGAAGACGCGAAAAATTGCGCCGCGTTGGGATCATCCCCGAATATCGTGGCTTTACCCCCGATGGCCTGGCCAGCGGAGACGCGATCGACATGACGGTCGATGAGCTCGAAGTCCTGCGCCTGTGCGACCTGGAAGGCCTCAATCAGGAGGCTGTCGCCCAGCAAATGGGCATCGCCCGCGCCACCGTGGCGGCCATCTGCAGCCGCGCACATCGCAAGGTGGCAAACGCGCTGGTCAACGGGCGGGCGCTCGTCATCGAGGGCGGCACTATCGCGTACTCCCCCATCACCGCAACGACGGCCGCATGGCCAGTAAAGAAGGTCGGCGCCATGAGGGTGGCAACGACGTACGACAACGGCAACATCTTTATGCACTTTGGCCGTAGCGAGCAGTTCAAGATCTACGACATACAGGATGGCAAGGTGCTCAACGAACAGGTCGTGGGCACCGGCGGCACCGGTCACGGCGCATTGGCGGGCCTGCTTGCCAACGGCGGCGTCGACACGCTCATCTGCGGCGGTATCGGCGGCGGCGCCATCAACGCGCTCACCCAGGCCGGCATCACGGTCTACGCGGGCGCCCAGGGCAGCTGCGACGCCTGCGTCGAGGCCCTTATCGCGGGCACGCTCGCGCAGACCGGCGAGGCCACCTGCGACTGCCATGGTCACGACCACGAGCACGCCCATGAGCATGGCGAGTCCTGCGGCTGCCACGGCCATCACGAGCACAAGGGCCACGAGGGTTGCGGCTGCCACTAGCGGCAAATACTCTGCCGCCAGCACGCTCCCACGCGTACAACAACCTGCAAACGAACGGCGAAGGCCGCCTGGAATACGATCCAGGCGGCCTTCGTCATACACAACTCAAAAGAGCCATTACTTTTTTTTGCGCATCTGCGCTTCCATCTGACGCAGCAGGTCCATATCGGACTTGGGACCGCCCGTTCCCAAGCCACCCAGGCCGCCCATGCCGCCCAGACCCATGGCATCCAGACCGGGAATATTGGGCATGCGCATCTTCTTGCCCTTCTTACCCTTTTTGCCCTTCTTGCCACCAGCCTGTGCCTGATTGGCCATCGTGCGCATGCGGCCCATCATCTTGTTCATCTCGCCCCACTGCTTCATAAGGCTGTTGACCTCAGTGGGGGTCACACCGGCACCCTTGGCAATGCGGGCACGGCGCTGACCGTTGATGATGGAGGGGCGCAGGCGCTCCTCCTTGGTCATCGACATGATGATGGCCTCGTTCTTATCGAAGATGCCCTCGTCCAGATTGCCGCCCATCTGGACGAGGGCACGCTGGCCACCGGGGAGCATGCCCAGGATGCCCTTCATACCGCCCATCTTCTTGACGGCCTTCATCTGGTCGAGCATGTCGTTCATGGTGAAGCCCTCGCGCAGCATGCGCTCGGCAGCCTCGAGCTGCTCGGCATCGGCGGCCTCCTGGGCCTTCTCGATGATGCCGACGACGTCGCCCATGCCCAGAATGCGCTTGGCCATACGATCGGGATAGAACGGCTCCAGCGAATCGGGTTTCTCGCCCATGCTCACGAACTTGATGGGCTTACCGGTCACCTGGCGCACGGAAAGCGCGCCGCCGCCACGGGCATCGCCGTCGAGCTTGGAGATGATCACGCCGTCAAAGTCGGTTCGCTCGGCAAAGGTCGAGACGACGTTGACGATATCCTGGCCGGTCATGGCATCGACGACCATCAGCACCTGATCGGGCTTGACGGCCTTCTTAATGTCCACGGCTTCCTGCATCATCTGTTCGTCGATCTGCAAACGACCGGCGGTATCGACGATGACCACGTCGCGCAGGTGGTCGACGGCCTCCTGAATGGCGCCCTTGGCGATGTCGACCGGGTGTGCACCGTCGCCGCGGAAGACCGGTACGCCGATCTCTCCGCCAAGCGTGGCCAGCTGGTCGGCAGCGGCGGGACGGTAGACGTCGCACGCGGCGAGCAGCGGCGAGCGGCCCTGCTTCTTGAGCAGGTAGGCAAGCTTTACGGCCGCCGTGGTCTTACCGGAGCCCTGCAGGCCCACGAGCATGATGACATTGGGAATGCGGTTGCTAAAGACGAGCTTGCTCTCGGTGGAGCCGAGCATCTCGGTGAGCTCGTCGAGCACGATCTTGACGACGTTTTGTGCCGGCGACAGCGACTCCATGACCTCGGCGGTCATGCAGCGCTCCTTGGTCTTGGCGACAAACTCCTTGACGACCTTAAAGTTGACGTCGGCCTCGAGCAGCGCCATGCGGATGTCGCGCATGGCCGAGGTGATATCGGCCTCGGTCAGCTTGCCCTTACCGCGCAGGCGGTCAAATGTGTCGTTGAGGCGATCGCTCAGGGAATCAAACACTAGTCACTCCTTAATTGGACTCGCCCACCAGGGCGCGGCAGAAATCTTTAGCATTGAACTCCTGCAGGTCATCGACCTGCTCGCCCACGCCCACGCGCAGGATCGGGAGCTTGAGCTTCTCGGCCACGGCCATGGCGATACCGCCCTTTGCCGTGCCGTCGAGCTTCGTCATGATAATACCGTCCAGACCCAGTGCTTCGTTAAACTCGAGCGCCTGGTTCAGACCGTTCTGGCCGGTGGCGGCATCGATCACGAGCACGACCGAGACGGGCATGGGGCCGGCGGCCATATTGGCGGCGCGCTTACGCGTCACGTTGACCACCTTGGCGAGCTCGCGCATGAGCTCGGGGCTCGTGTGCAGGCGGCCGGCGGTGTCGATAAGCACCAGGTCGCTGCCGCGTTTATCGGCCTCGTCGAGCACGTCGTAGCAAACGCTTGCCGGATCGGAGCCGCGATCGCGCTTGATGACGGGGACGCCGGCACGCTGGCCCCACACATCGAGCTGCTCTATGGCGGCAGCGCGGAAGGTATCGGCCGAACCGATCACGACATTCTTACCGCGGGCGGCCATGGCGCTCGCGATCTTACCGACCGTCGTGGTCTTGCCGGCACCGTTAATGCCTACAAACAGCACGCAGCTCGGCGTGTCGGAGAACGGATCGCGCTCGATGGGCACAAGGTGCTGCTCGAGCTGCTCGGCCAGGGCACGGCGAAGCTGCGGAGCGGTCTTGAGGTTCTTCTTGGCGGCCGTCTCACGCAGGTCATCGGAGACCTGAATGGCGACCTCGGCACCCATGTCACCCATAACGAGGGTATCCTCAAGGTCCTCCCAAAAGTCCTCATCGACCTCGCCGCCAAAGTAGAAGACCTCGTTGAGGGCCTCGCGGCTGCGCTCAAGTCCGCGCGAGAGAGCGTCAAAGAATCCCATTATGCATTCACGACCTTTCCGGTTTCGCGATCGAGTTTTTGCGAGACGACGCGGCTGACGCCGTCGGCTTGCATCGAGACGCCATAGAGAACATCAGCGTCCTCCATAGTACGGCGCTGATGCGAAATGACCAAGAGCTGCGTATCGGAACGCAGCACATCGAGGGCGCCGATGAGCTTGGACAGGTTGGCGTCGTCAAGCGCCGCCTCGACCTCGTCCAGCACATAGAACGGCACCGTGCGCGTGCGATACACGGCAAAGAGCAAGGCGAGCGCCGTCAGGCTCTTCTCGCCGCCCGACATGAGCATCATCTTGGTGATGCGCTTGCCGCGCGGCTGCGCCACGACCTCGATACCCGTCTCGGCCGGATGCTCGGGGTCGGTCATCTCCAGATGCGCCTGACCGCCCGGGAACAGCATGGCGAAGATCTCGCGGAAGTTCGCATCGACCTTCTCAAACGTCACCAAGAACGCCTTGCGCATCTTGCGATCAATGGCCACCGTGATCTTGGTGAGCGCCTTACGCGCGCTCTCCAGATCGGCCAGCTGCTCCTCGATGTAATCGGCGCGACGCTTGAGCTGCTCGTACTCCTCCATGGCAACTTGGTTAACGGGACCGAGGTTGTTGATCTGGCGCACAAGCTGGTTGAGCTCGCGCTCGGCGGCATCGCGGTCGGTGGGCGCCGGAAGCATGAGCGCTTCCTCGAGTACCGTGTTGCCATCGGCGGTAATGGCCTTAATGGCGGCCTCTACCTGCACTTCGAGCTTGCCGTGTGCGACCTTGAACTCGTTTTGCGTGGCGGTGGCGGTATCGACCCGCTCCTTAGCGCGGGCAACCTCTGCCTTGGCATCCTCGATGGTCTTCTTGAGCGAAGCGGAGTCCGCCTCCTCGAGCGAAGCCTGATCGCGCAGGCGCGCAGCCCAGTCCGAGGCGCGCTCCAACAGGGCAGAATAGCGTTCGTGCATGGGGTCGACGCGCAGGCGCAGCAGCTCGAGCGAGCGCGAAGCCTGACGTGTTCCGCGGATACGACGGTCGATACCCTCAAGACGATGCTCCAGGTCGGGCACGCGGCCCTTCAGCGAACGCAGGCGCTCGCTCGTCTGGGCCAGGCGAACCTTGGCGTCGGCGAGCTTGCCGGCGGCCTCGGAATCGTCACGGCGAACGCGGTCGAGTTCGTCGTTGGCCTCGGCAATCTGAAGGCCCAGGTCGCTTGCCTGCGCTCGCGCCTCGTCCCGCGAACGGGTGAGCTCGTCCACGCGCGGGCGCGCAGCGCGAACGGCCTCGGCAGCCTGCTCGCGGCGCTTGAAAATACGTACGCGCTCGACCTCGGCATTGTTGGCGCTTTGCTCCAGGCGGCCAATCTCGGAGAGCAGCGAACGGCGCTCTCCCTCAAGACGGGCGATCTCGCCGGCGGCATCGCCCTCAGCAGCACGCGCCTCTTCGACGGCCGCATTGGCCTCGACGACCTGATCCGACACATGCTCAAACACAGCAGCCAGATCGGGCTCCAGACCCTCCAGCTCGCGAATGCGGCGCTTGCGCTCCAAAGCACCCGAAGCCTCGCCGGCGTCGAGCCCCACACGCACCAGGCCGCCGCAGGCGACGCGGGCGCCATCGGGGGTCACGTAAGTCACGCCGTCAACGACCGGCGCCGACAGCGCGGCAGCAAGATCGTCCACGACGTAATAACCGCCGAGCAGCGCCTCGACGACGGGACCGTAGCCCGCACGCACGGACAGACGATCGACCAGGCGGGAACCGGCAGCGCCCTTAGCGGCAGCAGAGGCGCTCACGCCGCGCGCCATCAGCAGTGCCTCACCCGAGGCCTTCTTTTGGTCCAGAGCCGCGCGACCGGCACGCTCAAGCGTGGCGGCGTCATCAAACAAAAGAGCATCGATATCGCCAGCAAGCAGCTGCTCGACCAGGCCCTCGAGCTCACGCGGTGCCTCGAGCACGTCGCCCAGACGGCCCGAAACATCGTCGCCCAGCGCGCCCACCAGACGGCTTACGAGCGGCGAGCTGTCTGCCATGCGGGCATCGAGCTTCTTTTGGCTGGCAAGCTCCGAGCGAACCTCGGACAGCTTGTTGCGCGCTTCGCTCTCGCGATTACGCAGGTCCTTGAGGGCAGCGCGTGCCGTCTCGATGGCCTCGCGCGCATCGTTCTGGGCCTGGCGCGCTTCCTCAAGAGCACCCTCAAGCTCCTCTGCGCGGTCGCGACGGCTCTCGAGCGAGGCCGTGACCTCCTCGAGCTGCTCGTCAATCTGCTCCAGGCGCGAGGCATACATGTTGTCCTCGACCTCGGCATTGCTCAAGGAATCCTTCACCTTAGCAAGCTCGAGCGCAGCGTTATCGGCCACGCGCTGCACATCGCGTTGCTCACGCGTAAGCTGCGAAATCTGATTGTCGAGAGCCACGCGTCGCTCGTGGAGCTCAGCGGCGGCAGGACCAGCGGTGTCAACGTCCTCCTGGGCCTGCATGTGCGCACCGGTCACTTCCTCAAGCTGTGCACGCGCGTCCTCGAGCTCCTCTACCACGCGACGACGCTGATGCTCGGAGCTCGAGATCTGGCCACGCATGTCGGACAGGCGCGACACCATGTTGTGGCCCTTTTCCTCGAGCAGGCGCATATCGGAGTTAATGCGGCCGACCACGTCTTGCATATGGCGGCGCTGCTCGCCCAGGTCGCCCACAAACAGGCCCTTTTCCTCAAGCATAACCTGGAGCTTCTCGAGCTCGCGCTCCTTTTCGCCCATGCGGTACTGCGCAAGCTCCAGCTCGGCGGCGCCTTCCTTGGAGCGGCTCTCCAGGTCGTTCCACTGCGACTGCAGCGAACGCAGCTCGTCGACGGCTAGCATCTGCGTAAGCTCGTTCGCGCGCGAGGACAGCTCTTTGTACTTGCGCGCACGATCGACCTGACGCTCCAGCGGTCGCAGCTGACGGGCAATTTCCTTATTGATGTCGCGGGCACGCGTCAGGTGCTCGTCCATCGACTTAATCTTTTTGAGCGCACGCTCCTTACGGCGCTTGTGCTTGGAGATGCCGGCGGCCTCCTCGATGAGGGCACGGCGCTCCTCAGGGCGGCTCTGCAAAATGGCATCGAGCTTGCCCTGGCTGATGATGGAATGCGTATCCTTGCCCAGGCCCGAATCGTGCAGGATGTCCTGAATGTCCATCAGGCGGCACGGACTCGAGTTGATGAGGTACTCGCTTTCGCCCGAGCGATACATGCGCCGGGTGATGGCGACCTCGTCAAAATCGACGGGCAGCATATGGTCCGAGTTATCGAGCACCAGCGTGACCTCGGCGACACCCACCGGCTTGCGTGCCGACGAGCCCGAGAAGATGACGTCCTCCATCGCCTGGCCGCGCAGCTGCTTGGCGCTCTGCTCGCCCAGAACCCACAGGATGGAGTCGGAGATGTTCGATTTTCCCGAGCCGTTGGGACCGACGATGACGGTCAGACCCGGCTCAAATGACATATGGGCGCGGTCGGCAAACGACTTGAACCCTTTGAGCGTGAGGGACTTGAGATACACGGTTCCTCGCTTAAACAGGCTTCTTGTTGAGAATCACGCCGTTGGTGGTGTAGCCCATGCGGTCGAGTGCCTCGAGCGCAGCGGCTCCCTCGGCCTCCTTCTTGGAGGAACCGGTGCCGCGGCCCTGGCGAATACCGTCGATGAGCACCACAGCGGTAAAGGTGGGCGCATGCGCGGGGCCCTCGGAGCCGACCAGCTTATACGCGGGAGGCTCGTGGCCGTCTGCCTGCACGCACTCCTGCAAGAACGACTTGGGGTTCGCGGGGTGCTCGGCACGCTCGGAGGCCAGGTGCGGCTTGAGCGTACGATGGATAAAGTCCGCCGCAACATCCCAGCCGGCATCCAGGTACAGCGCGCCCACGAGCGACTCGTAGACGTTCTCGAGCGCCGAGTGCAGGCCGCGCGCACCGGTACCGGTCTCGGAGGCACCAAAGATAATGATGTCGTCGATGCCCAGCTCATGCGACACCTCGGACAGCGTAGCGCCCGAGACAAGCGACACCTTCAGGCGCGTGAGCTTGCCCTCGTCAAACTCCGGATAGGACTCAAAGAGCGAACGGGCGACCACGGCGCCCAAAATGGAATCACCCAAGAACTCAAGACGCTCGTAGCTTGCCGAGACTGGCTGGCCTTCGACGGCCGAAGGATGCGTAAGGGCCGCGCGCAGCAGCACCTTGTCATTGAACTCGTGGCCCAGAATCTCCTGGGCGCGCGTAAGTCGTTCGGATAAAGCCAAGACCTAAGCCTCCCTGGCGTTTTCGATCGCGTCGACGGCGTCGGCGACAGAGTTGAGCGAGAGCAGGGTCTCATCATCGATCTCGAGATTGAACTCGTCCTCGATAGCCGTAACCAGCTGCAGGCGCTCGAGCGAGTTGGCATCGAGGTCGTCAAAGGTGGTCTCATCGCTAATTTCGGCAACATCGACGCCCAGAACGTCAGCAGCGACCTCGGCGATCTTGTCGAAGATTTCGGAGCGGTCCATAGCGCTTCCTCTCATAGTGCATGAATACCAAAAGATTGGCACCGCGCGGGCGGCACCAAGACACGGTTTTGATTCTACCCCACGACGTGCGCCGCGAGGCACATAACAGCGCTCTAACTCGCTCTTATAAAACGATACCGTCCATAGAGTTGGCGACATTCTCGACCAGCCCGGCGCGCACGGCTTCGGCCGCCGCGAGCGTACCGTTTTTGACGGCCTCGACCGAGGTGGCACCGTGACCGATCAGTACCACGCCACGCAGGCCCAAAAGAATCGCGCCGCCCTTGGCATCACCAGAGAGCTTGGCCTTTATCTCGCGCATCTGCTTTTTAATGAGTAGCGCGGCGATCTTGGTGCCGAGCGAGGTCATAAAGGCACCCTTGAGTTCCTGCAGCAAAAACTTGGCAGCGCCCTCAGTGGCCTTGAGCGCGATATTACCCGACATACCGTCGGCAACAACGACATCGAAATTGCCCGAGGTGAGGTCGGTGCCTTCGCAGTTGCCAACAAAGCCGGGAACGGCGGCTTTCATGGCCGGGAAGCAGGCCTTGGTAAAGTTGGAGCCTTTCTCGTCCTCGGTGCCATTGGCGAGCAGACCTACGCGAGGATGTTCAATGCCCAAGACGACGCGGGCATAGGCGCTGCCCATCTGCGCAAAGCGCACCATATCGTCCACATCAACATCGGGGTTGGCGCCCATATCGCACAGCACCGTCAGACCGCCGGCGCGATTGGGTAGCGCATTGGTCAGACAGGGACGTACCGGCTGCTTCTTGCCTTCGGCCTGATACCTAAACGGCGTCACATAGGCGGTGGCGGCAGCAGTCATGGCACCGGTCGAGCCGGCGGAGAAGAACGCGTCCGCATTTCCCTTCTTGATGGCGCGGCACGACAGCACGATCGACGATTTACGCTTGGTCATCACGGCGCGAATGGGATCGTCATCCATGGCGATAACGTCGGGCGCCTCAAGGGCCTCAACACGTGCATGGGAAGCAGCAAAGGGATTGACGATTTCAGCGGGGCCAGCTGCCAAGACCTCGATATCGGGATCGGCGGCAAGTGCAGCCTCGATACCATCGAGAACAACCTGAGGTTTCTCGTCTCCGCCCACAACGTCTACACAAACGCGAACGTTACTCATATACATGCTCCTTATACAAAAATGGCCGACTCATTGAGCCGGCCATTGTGGTTCCATTTGGAACGGCATCGCATCCAGAGTATACCGTTACTCGGTAACGATAACCTCGCGGTCCTTGTAGAAACCGCAGCTGGGGCACACGTGGTGCGGAAGCTTGACAGCGCCGCAACGGGGGCACGTGGACTGAGCCGCAGCCGAGATCTTCATGTTGGCGGAACGACGGGTGTGAGTGCGGATACGACCCTGCTTTTGTTTAGGTACGGGCATAGTGACCTTCCTTATGAACTATCCAGTGTGGCGATTACGCGCAAGTAGCGATACTACCACAGTTTTACTCATCGAGCTTGAGATTCTTCAATGCTGCAAATGGATTTTCCGTGGCAGCGGCCCATTCTGCCTCTGCCTGGGCGGCGCAATCGCATTGCTCGACGTTGAGATTGCAACCGCAAGTGGGACACAGACCGCGGCAATCGGGCTTGCAGAGCACCACAAACGGCGTGTCCATAACGACCGCGTCATTGATGGGCTCACCCAGATCGACGATGCGGTCCTCACCCAGGAGCTCGTAGCCGTCCTCGTAGGCCTCGGGATCCTCGGGCTCCTCAAAGAGGTAGAACTCCTCGATCTCGCCGGCGATATCAAACAAGGCGGGCTCCAGGCAACGGTCGCACTCGCCGGTGGCGTGCGCGCGGACCATGCCCGTAAGCAGAACACCGGTGCCGGCATTGGTAAAGACCACATCGTAGTCAATGCCGTCCTGTAGCTGGTACTCCTTCTCGCCCACCGTATAGGTGGCAACATCAACCTTGCCAGTCAGCGGATACGAATCTCCGGGAAATTCGAGCTGCTCGGAAAGATCGACGGTAACGCTCGGGAACTCAGCCATTACCACTGACCATTCTGCTGGGCGGCACCCTCGTTGAGCTGCTGACGGCAACGGGTAACGGTGCCGGTCAGGCTCTTGAGGTTCTCCTCCAGGTGCGTAAAGACCTGCTCTGCGTAGTCCTCGGCAGCATAACGCGTCTCGCGCTCGTACTGCTGGGCGCGATCGCGGATGTCGTCGGCCTGCTGCTGTGCTAAGCGGACGATCTCCTGCTCACCGGCAATGGTGAGGGCCTGCTGTTGAGCGTCGGCGATGATGGAATCGGCCTGAGCGGCGGCGGAAGCCATAAGCTCCTCGCGCTCCTTAAGGATACGGCGGGACTTCTGCCACTCCTCGGGATAGCTCATGCGGATCTCGTCGAGGATGTTGAAGAACACGTCGGCGTCGATGACCTTGAACTGAGCGTTCTTGCCGAAAGGCGGCTTGGCTTCCTCGATCAGCCCTTCGAGCTCATCGACCAAGCTGACGATCCTATCGCCAGGAAAATTCTCGCCCGGCATCCGGTCTCCTTTCATAGGTAACATATCATCGTGTTAGTTTACCACATGCCACCAGGCAATAAGAAACGTCACGAAAAGCGATGTCTGAGCGCTTCGACCACGTTGGGCGGGACAAACGTCGATACATCGCTGCCGAGCGAGGCGATCTGGCGAACGACCGAGCTCGAGATATAGCCGTATTGCGGCGCACTCATGACAAAGATGGACTCCAGCTCGTTATCCAAGCGATAGTTGAGATCTGCCTGCTGCAGCTCGTACTCAAAGTCGGTCATGGCGCGCAGGCCCTTGACCACGGCCCCCGCCCCCTGCTCGCGAGCGAAGTCGACCAAGAGGCCGGTAAAGGGCAGGACCTCGACGCCGTCGATATCACCGAGCGCCTCGCGGGCCAGCGCCACGCGTTCATCGAGCATAAACGTGGTACCCACACCGTTTTTACCCTGCGACTCGGCAACAGCGACGATCACGCTGGGAAAGATGCGGCGGGCGCGGCGGATGACGTCGATATGGCCAAACGTGATGGGATCGAAGGTGCCCGGGACGATCACGCGGTTGATGGTGTCATTCATGGGCGTCCTCCTGAAACGTCGTGGCATCGTTGTTCTCGGCATTTGCGCCGGCGCTGTCGCCTTCACCATCGTTATCGTCGACCCAACGAAGCAGGTCGACCGAGGTAATGCCGTAGCGCTTCTCGCGCACGATCTCAAAGCCTGCCGGATGCGCGCCCGCATCGGCGGCGGCATGCTCAAACAGGGCATAAGCGCCAGGTGCAAGCAGACCCTGCTGAGCCAGGTTCTGCAGCAGCTCCTCGACCGGCTCGGCACCAAAAACATAGGGCGGGTCGAGCAGGACCAGATCAAAGGGGCCGCCCGGCACACGACCGCGCGAGGCACTCGCCAGCATGTCGCCCGTTATCACGCGCCAACGCGCACGGTCACGGCAGAGCGACTCGATATTCTTGGTAATGAGCCGCGCGGCATTCCGATCGATCTCGAACGTCGTGAGCGAGCGGGCACCACGTGAGAGCATCTCGATACCCAAAGCGCCGGAGCCGCCAAAGGCGTCCAGCACGCGGACCTCGTCCAGATCGAAGTCAAATGCCGACATGACCATAGATGCGCATGCCTCGCGCACACGATCGGTCGTGGGGCGGGTGACATCGCGACCACGGGGCTCCTCGATCTTACGACCGCGCCATTCGCCGCCGATGATTCTCATCCTCCGCTGACCTCCTTAAAGATATGTCGATACCGCATGGCGACCGCATCGCGTAGGGGGCGCGTCGCCACAGAGTCAAGGTCGCAAGCATAACGCAAGAGCTCGACCGCGTCCAAATGGGCCCATTCAATCAATTCCTCGTCGGCGTCCAGGTCCACAAAGCGCAGGGTCACGCCGCCATGCTGACGGTAGCCAAGAATCTCGCCCTCGTGGCGCAAACGCAGATCCATCTGGGCGAGCGTAAAGCCGTCCGAGGTTTTTTCGAGCGACTGGAGACGGTCTTGCGCCGCCGATGCGCCGCCGTTGCCCTTGGAGTGCGTCATGACGAGGCACGTGCCCGACACGCTGCCGCGGCCCACGCGCCCGCGCAGCTGGTGCAGGGCCGCCAACCCAAAGCGCTCGCCATTCTCGATGACCATAACGGTGGCGTTGGGCACGTCGACGCCCACCTCGACCACCGTAGTCGAGACGAGAACGTCGATCTCGCCACGCTTGAAGGCATCGATGACCTGGTCCTTCTCCCCCGCTGGCATGCGGCCGTGAAGGCGCTCGATGGCAAGACCCGGCAACGCCAGGCGCAGGCGGTCGAGCTCGGTCGCCGTATCGTGCAGCGGCACGGGGACCGTCACGCGGCCCTCGTCGTCGCGGGCGATACCGGGAACGTCCTCCAGATCATCGGCCGAGTCGCTCGGCTCCACGAGCGGGCAAATCACGTAGGCTTGCTGACCCTTTTCATGCGCCTCGCGGATGGCGCCATAGGCAAGGTCGCGGCTCGACTCGGTAAGCACGCGTGTCGTCACGCCAGCGCCAGGGACGGGCCGATGGCGGATGATGCTCGTGTCCAGATCGCCGTAGACCGAAAGTGCCAACGTGCGCGGGATGGGCGTCGCCGTCATAACGAGCAGATCGGCACCCGGGCCCTTAGCGCGCAGGGCGTTACGTTGGCCGACGCCAAACCGGTGCTGCTCATCGATGACTACGAGCGACAGATACTTAAACGCCACGTTATCCGAAAGGACCGCGTGGGTGCCAAAGAGGACATCGAGCTCGCCCGATTCCAGCTGGGCATGGATCCGCTCGCGCTCGGCCGCCGGCGTGGCGCCCGTCAGGAGCGCCCAGGTCATACCAGCCTGCGAGAGCAAGGGGCCGGTCTTATCGGCATATTGACGCGCCAGCACGCCCGTGGGCGCCATAACGCAGGCCTGCGTGCCGCTATCGGCAGCCACAGCCAGCGCGCAGGCGGCAACAGCGGTCTTGCCGGAACCGACATCGCCCAGCAGCAGGCGGTTCATCACGCGCCCGCCATCGCACATATCGCGCAGGATATCTTGGAACGCGGCCTGTTGCTCGTCGCTCAGCGAAAACGGCAGGGCCTGCTTAAGCGCGGCCAGGTGCTCGCCCGCGGCGTGGGCATAGGGTACCACATCGACCAGGCCGCCGTCGTTGCGCAGGCGCAGCGCCAGCTGCAGGTAGAGGCACTCCTCGTAGGCAAGCCGTGCGCGCGCGATATCGCGCTCAGCCATGCTCGAGGGAAAATGGATCGATCGAAGCGCACGGGCATTGCTCATCAGGCGGCGCTTGACGCGCAAGCGTGCGGGAATCGGATCGAAGGGATTACCGACGACCTCGAGCGCGCCACTTACGATACGGCGCATCCACGCCTGGCTCACGCCGTCACTCACATAATGGACCGGCAAAATGGTGCCCGCAGCACGCCCCTCATCGAGCTTTTCAAAGTGCGGCGAGGCCATCTGCTTAAAGCCGTAGGCAAACTCGACCTTGCCCATCACGGCCAGGCGGTCGCCTTGCTTAAGCTGCTGGGCAATCCAGGGCTGGCGGAAAAAGGCGACCTGCAGTACACCCGTCTCGTCAACGAGTGAGACC
Organism: uncultured Collinsella sp.; assembly: GCA_958405565.1. Lineage (GTDB taxonomy): Bacteria > Actinomycetota > Coriobacteriia > Coriobacteriales > Coriobacteriaceae > Collinsella. The sequence continues at coordinate 127,747 of CATYEN010000001.1, forward strand.
TCGGTCACCTGCATGCGCGGACGCGGCTGCTTTTGGACGATACGGTCGACCGTGGCGATGATGGTGCACACGATACCGATGGGCGCCATCTCGATGGACCAGGAGCGCGTAAAGTCGAGGTATCGATGAGGGATATGGAGAAGGAGGTCCCCCACCGTCCGAATTCCCAGACGGCGAAGGGCCTCCTCACGTTTACCCGAAACATATTTGAGTCGCGCGATATCCTCGTCGAGCGCATTGCTCTGGGCAAAGCGCTCCGAGACGCGCGGCACGGAGCACAGCTCGGACATGGGCAGATGCCTACTCGATCGAGAAGATTACGGGATAGAGCGGCTGCTCGCCACGATGGGCGTCAATCTCCAGGTCGGGCTGAGCCTCCTCGATAGCGTCGACGATCTCCTGGAAGGCTTCATCGGACAGCTCCTCGCCGGCCAGAATCGTCAGCGCATCGCCCTCCTCTTCCTCCTGCATGCGGTTGATGCAATCGAGCGTGACCTGCTTCACGTCGGAGCCGACCACATCGATGGAGCCGGCAATGATGCCCATGACGTCACCGGAGTGAATCGGCGAGCCGTCGGAGGCGCTGGAGTCGCGCACGGCACGGGTGACCTCGCCATCGCGGACCTCGCTGATGGCGTCGACCATGGCGGCGACGGCATCCTCGAGCTCGGAATCGGGCAGGACCGCGAACAGCGCGGAGAACGCCTGGGGAACGGTCTTGGTGGGAACGACGGCGACCTTCTTATCGGTGCAGGCAGAGGCAGCGGCCTCGGCGGCCATGCGGATGTTGCCGTTGTTGGGCAGAATGATGACCGAGGTCGCGTTGACCTGGTCAACGGCGCCCAGCAGGTCTGCAGTCGAAGGGTTCATGGTCTGACCACCCGACACGATCACGTCGACGCCGAGGGACTTAAGGATGTCTGCCTCACCGGAACCGGCGGCAACGGCGACAAAACCCAGCGCCTTGGCGGGCTCGGCGGCCTTTTCCTGGTCCTCATGAATCTTGGCGGTACGGTCGTGGGCCTCCATCTCCATGTTATGGATAAAGACCTCGTATATCTGGCCGAGCTGCAGCATGTGCTCGAGCACCAAGTTAGGGGTGTTGGAGTGCACGTGGATCTTGTAGTCGGGGTAGGCACCCACGAGCAGCTCGCAGTCGCCCATGGAGCCCAGGAACTTAAGGCACTCGTCCTCGTCAAACGGGGCGTCGGCCTTAAAGAGGAACTCGTTGCAGTAGCGGAACTCCGAGCCCTCCCAATCGTCATTGGCCTCGATCTCAACGCGACCAAGGGCCGCATCGCGGGCAGAGCCAGCGGAATCAAACGTGGCGGAGAAATCCTCGACAACGGTGCTGCGGCCAAGCGCGGCGGCAACAAAGTTCTCCAGGAAGATGGCAAAGCCAAAGGCGCCGGAGTCGACCACGCCGTTCTCCTTCAGAACGGGCAGCAGGTCGGGCGTGCGGGCGACGGACTGGTAGGCCTCGACGACGATGGCATCGAGCGCGTCCTCGGTCGAAAACTTCTTCTTCTCGCACTCGTCGGCCTTGGTCGAGACATCGCGCAGCACCGTGAGGATCGTGCCCTCAATGGGCTTGCGGACGGCCTGGAAGGCGACCTTGACGGCTCGGCGGAACGCATAGGCGATGTTGGCGGACGTAATGGGCTCATCGGCAGAAACGAGACCCTCGGCCACACCGCGCAGGATCTGCGAGGTGATGACACCGGAGTTGCCGCGGGCGCCCATCAGGGAGCCGTGGGTGATGGCGCCGGCGATGGCCTCCATGTCGGCGTCGGCGGGAAGAGCGGAGAGCTCCTTGGTCACCGAGGCGAGCGTGAGCGACATGTTGGTGCCGGTGTCGCCGTCGGGCACGGGGAAGACGTTG
>CATYEN010000002.1 GCA_958405565.1 uncultured Collinsella sp.
GGTGGACAGCGGGTAGTAGATCATGGGCTTGTCGTAGACCGGCAGCAGCTGCTTGGAGGTCACGAGCGTGAGCGGGTACAGGCGCGTGCCTGACCCGCCAGCGAGGATGATGCCTTTCATATTAAAATCCAATCCATTTTGATGTAGCTATCGCTGCTTCTTAAGTTTGGTCAAACATGAAGCAACGCTTTTCAGCGCAGAATGATTGAGCAAGAGATAGCCAACGTAGACTAATGCATACAGAATCGCCGCAGTTCCACCAGATAAAAGCTCAGCGAACAAGACGAAAGCGACTGTAAGCAGGATCTCCTGAAACGGCCTAGTTGAACCCGGGGCGCAAAGCTGTTCGTTCAGATAGAGCTCGGACCACAACGACCTGCCAATAATGCAGATAACGGCGCCACACAGGACGGCGTCGAGCGAGTTAAGAACAAGAACACCGAATATCGAAAAAACAGCGCTACAAATAACAGTGACGATATTCAACTTCAGGAGCAGCTGTTCTTTACGAAGTACCTTGAAATAGGTAGTACAGCAAAGGCTCATCTTTGTATTGAAGACGCATATCGGAAGTAAGAGCGCAAAGTATTTGAGGCTTTCGGCATATTGAGGAAGCCATATCCCCAAAAACCAAACCATAGGGAAATAGAGTAAATAGATCGCAGGGAAAATAAGCTCGATAGAATTCCTTATGCCAATGTAAAAACGAACCCTCTCATCTTCAGAGCCTGTCCTAAGGGCAGGAAATAAAACCATACTCGCCTGTGAGACGAAGGTGATGAAGAAATTCACCAGAGAGAGGGAGAACGAAATTTTTGCAAAGGCGACGATACCCCAAAAATGATCGATAAGAAACCTAGATACCCCGAGGATTAGTGTGTCGGCGATGTTCGCAATCATCAGCTTCACGCCGACGATGATACTGCGGATGCCGTCCTTAAGCGAATTGCCAAAAGACACTGATTTAGCGCGTAGGATATCCCTGCCCATCCAAGAGCAATATATGAGCGCAATAATTTTCGAAACGAGATACGCGTAGACATAGGGATGGTAGTCCGAAACCTTAAATCCAATTAAAACAAGGAGCGGAGCCAGAAACACCAGCCTGTCTAGCATTGTAGAAAACGAAAAAAGCTTAGTTTCGTTCATGGCCTGAAAGACAAAGCCCAAATAACTTGTCAGGTTATATACGACGGTGTAAAGCGCGAAAGACGCGATAACAAATAACCGATTTGCATCATCGACGAGAGGCAGCGAAGCCAAAGTGATGCCGAGGCAAATCACTGCCTGGAAACAAGCACCGAAGATATACTGGGATTTGATTGAGCTCTTATCGATTTCATCACGAGAGAGACCCCCGTTAATCAGGTAGACACCATCATTCAGGCCAAGGTGAAAAAAGCCGGAATAGGTCGTATAAAACATGAACAGTTGCCAGTATCCATAATCAGCAACGCCAACGATTTTCGGCACGAGCAGCGACATGACGACACTGACCGATAGAGAAATAAACTGTGCAGCAAACGCAATCATAGTGTTGCGTGCGATAGACGAATAATTCATTCAACCTCGTTTGTTTAAACTAGCAACCTTGATTTATTCAGAAATCAAAATAGGGCCTGACTCGCACAAATCTGAATACCGAGCACTCGTTCTACCCAGAACGAGTCCACAGGAAACAAACAAGATGACCGTTGGCACCCACCAACCAAGCTCGCAATAAAACATGAGCTCCGCGCAGCATATGCAGGAAACAGAAAATAGTACTTGATCGAGTTCGCAACCCGACCTGAACGAACCGATACCAGCGGAAATTAGCAAGAATACAAAACTACAAATTCCAAGAAAACCATATTCATACAGCATTGCAAGGAAACCATTATCCACCGTTGAAAAACCGCTAATTTCAACCGTCGTGCCCAGCATAGTCATGCGACTACTGCCATAACCATTTCCAGTAAGCCAAAACAGCGGCCTGCTTAAAAAGCTATGAATAATATAGGCAATGGCTCCGGAACGCTGGCTATATGAAACATCAGTTTCAAGCTCACCAAATCGAGAAGCCACAAAGTTAAACAGTCCAAACTTGTAGAGAATGAAAACGAGTAGCAATACAGCTGGAACTAAAAGCGCAATTAAATTCCATTTAGAATACTCGGGGTTCTTTAGGCGAAAGATCAGGTACACCGATGCTAAAGCAATGAGAATAATCCACGCGCTACGACTCTTTGTCAGAAGCAGAGCGACCAAAAGAACTACAGAGTATAAGAGACGTTTCATCCTGCCCGTCTCCAATTTATAGTTGATTACAACAGCAATAACTATCATTTGGCCAAATACGATTGCATGACCGAAAAAACTACGCAGTCGATACAAGGATGGATTATCAATCGTTACAGTTTGCAGAAAAGAAAAGGAACCATTTGTAACTAGTCGTTGACCTAAAACAATTTCAAGGACAAAGCTAAATAGGCAGGCGAACACCATAACGTTGCGAAGCATAAGCAATGCAGACTCAACCCAGTCATCGTTCTTTACTTTGCCGTAAATATAACCAAGAAGGATGCAAAAGAAATACGAGCAGACCGTAAGGAGGGATTCATTAATGCTTCGGGACGTAAACGCAATGGCAGAAAAGAAAACCATCGCGCCCATAACGACAATGGGAATAGCGTTATTTAAAAACACTTTGTAGAGGCGCCCAGAAAGAACTTCTTTGAAAACGAGCAATCCTAGAACAGAAAAAAATAGTCCTTTAACGGGAGAAATGACACTTAAGATTGCGGCAAAAATCAAAATAGTGAATTCATTAGTAAATAGCTCAAGCATTCTAAACACCTACTTACTGTCACAGGAACTGATTAAGACCTTAAAATCACCAAGCAGGGAACGATTTGACAGTTCATACTTACGGTATTTTAGAATGGTGCCTAAATCACTTATTTTTAGGCCACCTACGAGCAAGTGCAAACGGGCATTTAAAACAGAACCGTAATGCTCTATATATGAAGAAGATATACGATAATCGCCAGGATTACTACTGCAGTATTCTTCTAAAACCTTAGAAAATCTCAAGCACATCCCTATCTCAGCAACACGAGATTTCTTGTCAATATGTCGCATCTCAGTTGCATTAGAGTCATGCCTGCGGAACCGAATCAAGGGCTGATTTAGAAGTCTGAGAGTCCCCTTCAGTAATGAGAAGCGCCATAACATACCGTCATGCGCAAAATCATCCTGCCAATATGGCATGATTTCCCTTATAAAACTAGATTTAACGGCATACGAACATCCAGGGCGCCGTACCGACATAAACTTGCTATCGAAAACCGGGGTCTCCAAATCGTCCAGAGGTTTGGAATCATCGACAGCACCATAGACTGTTACCTTTTTACCGCCGCTCTCATAAAACGGCTCGACGGCGCAGCTGAGAACCTCAATCGAGGGGTCCTTCTCGAGGATTGAGGACATCACAGCGATTTTATCGAGTTCCCAAATATCATCCTGGTCGCACGGGAAGACGATTCCATCGTCTATAGATGCAAGGTCAAGAAGCCGTTTAAAGCTCTTGCGCCAGCCGAAATTCGAGCTGTTCTTGTTGACGGTCCAATTAGCGAGTGCGTGTTCCTCGATGTATTCGCAGATGAGATCGAACGATCCATCTGTCGAGCAATCATCCGCGATCACCACCCGATCCGGAGACACGGTCTGAAGTCGCAAGCTGTCTAGCTGTTCAGTAAGATATCGTGTGCCGTTATAGACTGACATCACAACCGTAACCATTAAAAACCTTCGTCCAATTAAAGTTCAGCCATTAGCTGATCGTAAATATTGATAAGACGTTCAACATACGCGATCTTTTTGAGATGGCTAAAGTCCGCCTTCTCAACTGCCTCCCTGTAACGCGAGTAAACATCAGAATCGAGCATATTGACCATTGCGTCAGATAGCGACTCCACACTACCTGCGTTGAAGATCTCGCCGAGACCTTTTGACATCACAAAGGAGGCCGCATCGCCGACATCCGAAACAATACATGGCAGGCCGGCGGCAATCATTGCTTCATAAGCGACGAGCCCGAACGTCTCTCGCCAAACAGAAGGCATGACGATAGCGCGAGATTGTTTCATGACGGAAAGAACTTCATCATGAGGCAAGGAGCCCATGAATCTGATATCTGGATAGCTATCCGACAACCTCTTCAATTCGGTACCGTCGCCAATGACGATCGCATTCACGCCCGCCCGACAGGCCGCTTCGCAAAACAAGTCACAGCCTTTCTCTGGACTTAAGCGGCCGACGAATAGGTATGCCGAAGAATCTCCTTCGGAATCATCTTGAAACTTAGCCGCATCAACATAGTTTAAGCAGTCATACCGTTCAGAATTCCACGCTAGATGAGGTTCGATCAATCGACGGCTGGAGTCGGAGACAAAGGCGACCGCCGGGCGAAGCGAGCCTAAGACATGGTTCTGCACGGAGAAACGAACGGACCGGTACAATTTTTGGGCATACGAGCGCTTGTCACAGTTGTGCAGCAGGCACTTCGGAGAACCGGGAGCGATTCCGCAGTTACAATGATTCACATAGTCGTAGAGCCCACCGTTAGAGCAAACAAGGAAGTACTCATGGGCAGTAATGAGACATTTGAAGCCCCGTCGCTCTATTGCCCTGAATATAGAGGGAGAAAGGGAGTGCGTCCAAGAATGCACATGAACGACCGCCGTTTCTGGGTCAAGCTGATTGAGCAAATCATCCAGCGCCGTTTCCGAGCGTCGGTTCCAGATGCCCTGAACAGCACCAGAGACGCCACCGTTCAAGACGTCGCCCTGCCCGCAATTAACGCAAATAACCCCCGATTCGACCAAAGCCGGATCGGGATCTCCCAGCGCTGAGAAGAAATAGCTGTTAAGCCCCATCTTTGCCAATGCCGAAGCTGTCTCGATTGCGATTTTTGAAGCTCCACCCCCGATATGGGGACGGTCGCAAATCGTAATCGCTGTGGTAAGGCTACTCATGCGCGTTCCCAGGTATAATGGATCGGACCAAACGTTTTACGCCCAACCGCATCGACGGCGGAAGCATTTTTTTCACACGGTCGAAAAGGCTCACTTTGGGAACCAAGACAGAATCAAAGATCCCCGACCCCAGTGCCTCATACTGAGCGATGACCGCATCGCGCCTCTCTTCAAGTCCTGAACGCTTATTAGGGTCTTCATGCAGGAGCACGTCATCCGCTGCGACGTCGTTGTTAGAATAGGCAACGCAATCGACTATCTCATCAATCAGCTTGGCGCCGCGCTCGGTCTTCACGATAACGGCTGAAATGCCCTTCTCAGGATACACGCAGTCTCGGGCTGACTCAGAACGCCAGGAGTCGCCGAGGATAATGTCAGCGGGACTGTCGCACCCTCTGAAGGGACAACTATAGCAAGACGATCTGCTGATCATGCCTTTGATATAGGACCCATAAAACGGGTCGAATGCGGCGGGCCTCTTTATAATCCTGCCGTCGGACAACTCAATCTTTATGTTATGGCCCCAACCGAATTTCGATTTATCTCTAAAAGTCAGTGCGGTGACATCGGACTTCTCCCGAAGCTCAAGCCAGTCAACATAGGAACGAAACATGGAAGAGCTTGGTACACCGTGGCAAACAACGCTGACGGTTGTCAGCCCATCCATCGGCTTACCCAAATAGAGAAGCAGCGCGGAAACCTGGCAGGGAGTACCGCTAAACAGTACATGCTTGCCGGATTTCAGATCGTTGAGCACATCGGGGTACGATTCACTCGCATCGCTCTGGACATATTTGGACTTTTGAAGGAGCGCAATATCGGCAAGATCGGATATACCGATATGCCTAACGCAATCAACACCGTCCCAAGCGGCGCCGTAAACACGCCCACCTTTCTCAAGAACCCGCTTCGCGAGAAGAGAGAAGACGCCGCCGGACGAACTCTGCGCGAGCTCGTCAGAATCACCACTCTGCAAAACAGCGGCGCGAATGACCTCCGAGTCCGCATCAACTCGGTTTTCCGCCGGACAGGAGCGCAGGCATAGGCCACAGGAAGTGCATTTGGCTGCATCCACCACGGGATAATCAAAACCATCGGGCGAAGGATGCATTTCAATAGCCGAAAAAGGGCATTTGGCCGCACATGCTCCGCATCCAAAACAGGCTTGATGAGAAATTATGGCGATGTTTTTGTTCAAGCTGACTCCCCCTATTGTTCGAGAGCATCCAAGAGCCAATTTTTCGAGAACGAGATGAGTGACTCCACATCCGACAGACGTCTTTCATACCCCTCGATTTCAGTAGCATGCATGTGGCTTTCATAGCCATCGAGTAGGCGATCTTCAGTGTTCGAGAGCCTCGCGAGGCTCTCGACTCGGGAATTCTGAGAGCGTTTGTCGGTCTCCTCAAATCGCTTGAAGCAGTAATAGTCCTTGCGAAAGATTTGAGAGAATAGCGTACCGTGCAACGAATCGGTCAGCACGAACCGCGCACTCGCCAAATACGCGAGCCATTCATCGGGACCAAGCCCGTAGCGTGGATTAAGCTCCTCGTCGACTGCATTTTTACCTGAACCAACAAGCGTCACAACTTCGCAGCCGAGCTCCTTCGAAATCGATTCGACCGCTTTCCTGTAAAACGGCCTATCCCCAAGAAAGTAGCAGACAATTTTACCGGGCTCAGAACATTTTCCGTCAATGAGAGGGGCCCAGTCCTCCTTCGACAGAAGCAGGACAGGGTCCACGACCTGTGAGGGACGCTCAAGACCGAGTGATTCGACAAAATCCGCACCGGCATCTTCGCGAACAGATACGGAACTGAAAGATTTAAGAAGATTAGCAATGATCCTCTTCTTCCTCTCTGTGGTGTTCGTAACACCGAAGCTGGGCGCATACGCGATTCGCTTATCACTGTCGCTCAGAAAGGAGAAATAGAAATTCCTGTTCAAAAGATATGGCGACCAAATCTGATCCGATCCACAGACGTACGCATCGTATTTCCCCCGCAAGCCGACCAGTCCGTCTGTATCGGTAATCCGTTCAGTAGTAACGATATTCTGGCTTAAAAAGCGATTGAAAACATCAGCGGTCGAGGAACCGAAGTCGTCATGCTCCTTCTTACGATTGAGCAGCTCATGTGCTTTACCGGCAAACAAATCGAAGGAATTTCGGTTGATCGCCCAGTTCAGTAGCTTTTCTTTGACGCAGGGGAGATAGTCGGCGTCAACAACATCATGACCCTCGGACTTCAAGAACTGCTGCAGAGCATAAGCCTGGAGCAACGTGCCGAAATTTTGGTTATGGAGCCACGTTAAAATACAGATTTTCATTAATTCACCGTTTCAAATAGCTTCAGGTAGTACTCTTCAAGCTTGGGCGCCGCCTTAAAGATGTCATAAGATTCAAACCCCGGAGATGAATGAGGATGGGAGCGATCAAAGACATCCCTGCGGGCGGCAAGGATCGCGTTGGACCACCCCTCGACGCCCATACTCAACGGAAGGAAGCTGCACCGACTGGATAACGCAACATCGTTGGGGACCCTTTCAGAGCAGATGCACGGGAGACCGGAAGCCTGGGCCTCAATCGCGACCATTCCGAGGCCCTCGTACAGGCTGGGGAGCACGAATAAATCGAGCGACTGATAGACGTCCTGCACATCAGAAATCTGGCCGAGAAAACGCACCGCCGAGGCAATGCCAAGTGAGCATGCCTTTTCCTCCGCTTGAGGTCTCAGTTTTCCATCGCCGCAGACGACAAGGATGGAATCAGGATTCTGAGCATGCACTGCCTTGAAAACATCAAGCAAAAACAACTGGTTCTTCTGAGAGATGAACCTACCGATATTCCCCAATACCAGCGTATCGTCCTTCGCTCCGAGCTGAGCACGTCGCTCGTCCCTAATCGATCGATTGAAAGAAAAGTTGTTCAAATCGATAGCATTATTAAAAACAGTAAAACGGGATGAACCGAACAGCCATTTTCCAGCATGCTCGGTGCAGGCTGCCAAATCAGTCGGATACCTTGTTGAGAACAGCTTCAAAGAGCCTTTGATGACATTTTTAGCAAACTCCCCCTTTCCGCTTGTAGAGTGGCTGTGGGCTATACGCACAGGTATGCCCGCCTTCTTAGCAGCGCGAAGCGGAAAGACAGAAAGCGCATTGATATGGCTGTGCACAATCTTCCAGTTCTCTTCCTTAAAGAGACGCTGAAGCTCTCGCTGGTATTCGACAACATGCTGGTAGGGAGGAATCTCAAAAACCCTGCCACCTAAAGATTCAATCTCCTCGCGGGGAACAAGCGTCGAATCGGAATCGACAAGAAAATCGAACTGCACTTTGCTGCGATCAATATGGCGGTAGTAATTCATGACGACGGCCTCGACGCCGCCGCCAACCATCTTGCCAACAACCTGAGCTACTCTAATCGGTTCAGCCATTTAGCAAGCACCGCCACCGGTAAAGACCTCAACGACCGTGAGGAGAACAATCTTCAGGTCCGTGATGGGACCGCGTTTGGCGATGTACTCGAGATCACGTCGAACCATGCCGTCGAAGTCGGTATCGTTGCGGTCCGTGACCTGCCACCAGCCGGTGATCCCAGGCTTGACGGCCAGGCGCTGCAGGTCGAACTCGGTGTATTCGGCCACCTCATTCGGCAGCGGCGGGCGCGGTCCCACGACGGACATCTGCCCCAGGAACACGTTCAGGAACTGCGGGAACTCGTCGATGGAATGCTTGCGGATGAACCTGCCGATCCTGGTGACGCGGGGGTCCTCCTTCATCTTGAACATGGCACCGGCGATCTCGTTTCGCTCCCTGAGCTCGGCCAGGCGCTCGTCGGCGTCCTTGTACATGCTTCGGAACTTCCACATACGGAAGGTGGTCAGGCTTCCGTCGGGACGGGTCTGGCCCACGCGGATCTGGCTGTAGAAGGGGCTGCCTTCACTCTCTAAGCGAATGACAGCAGCGAGAATCAAGCTGGGAATCGCGATAAGGACGAGCGCGGCACCGCTGAACACGATGTCGAACGCTCGCTTGACGGCCCTGTAGGCCAGTCGCGAACGGTCCCAGTCCATGATGGATTGCATGGCCTTGTAGCGGCCGGCGCCCTCACGCCGGTCCATGGCCTGAGCAATCAGTACCGCCCCCGCGGGCACATTGCTCTCTGTTACTTCTTTAGCAGCCACAATAAAACTTACGTCCCTGTCCCCAGGAACCCCCCCCCGTCTATGAATTCAAAATGCGAACGAATTGCCGGCGCAACGTCTCCCTTACGTTTTGCTGGGCACGTCTAACGGAAGCAGCTCCCTAAATGTGGAGTCACCCTCGCCCACGTCTACCAGGCACCAGCGTTTATGACGGTCGATCTTCTTTACACGGGCCTCTTGCCCCACCAAGGGACCCTGCTCTATGTGCAACACGCCGCCTTCTATGCGGGCGACGCTGTTGCGCACCACGCCGTCGTTGTCCAGCACGCTGCGGTACCAGTCCTGCGCGTCGTCCGGCATGGGCATGTACGCCCGCTCCCTACTACCGGCGACGCGACAGCCAAAGCTCAACTGGGCCAAAGCCTTATCGAGCGCAGCGGCATCGTGCGTGGCGACGAAGAAATATTCCTTGTACATAGGTTTGGTTTGGAGCGACCAGGCGCCGTCCCGCTTAAACCAGAACTCCTTTTGCATCACAAAAGCGTCCTGCATAAGGCTGTGCGGGATAATACAGCGGACCTTTTCGCAGATCTCGCGCTCTTTTCCATTGGGGGTGTGGACCAGATACCAGCGGACGCGGCCGTGCTGGCTGTTGGTGGTGGCGCCGTTAAATGCGCCCGGCAGCTGCTCTTGGCGCCGTGCCGTCTGTTCCATGTTCTCGCCCCCTCTTTTTGCTTTGCGATGCACGCAAATGCAGGGGCGTTTAGAACAGGCTTCTCGCTCGCAGCTAGGCGCAGTCGCAAAAGTACAGGTTTTTGTATCTTTCGACGTGACTCATTATACGAGCAATTAATCAGCGTTTGCGCAGATTGCGCAAAATGTACTGCCAGTAGACACATCTCCATACGCCTCTACAAAAACGTGTACCTTTTTGTGCAACAAAAAAAGCCGCTCAACCAGCGGCTTTTCTTATTTCGGCATGAAAAAGGCGACCGCCCTTTGTGAACGGTCGCCTTTCGTTGTTTCTGTTGGGTTGCCTTAGGCGCGCGTCTTGATCTCCTCGAGCACCTTGGCCACAAACTCGTCAACGCTCATCTGAACGGTCTCGTTGGAGCGATCGCGGACGGAAATGTTGCCGGCCTCGACCTCCTTCTCGCCCAGGATGAGCATGTAGGGCACACGGTCGATGCTGCGGGCCTCGCGGATCTTGTAGCCGATCTTCTCGTCGCGGTCGTCGCAGACCACGCGAATGCCGGCCTCCTCCAGCTTGGCGCACACCTCGTGGGCGTAGTCGCGGCTCTTCTCGGACACGGGCAGGGCCTTGACCTGCACGGGAGCCAGCCAAGTGGGGAACTTGCCCGCAAAGTGCTCAATCAGAATGCCGATGAAGCGCTCGATGGAGCCAAAGCACACGCGATGCAGCATGATGGGGCGCTTCTTGGTGCCGTCGGCGTCCACGTACTCCAGGTCAAAGTTGAGCGGCATCTGGAAGTCGAGCTGGACGGTACCACACTGCCAGGTACGGCCGAGCGAGTCCTCCAGGTGGAAATCGATCTTGGGGCCGTAGAAGGCGCCGTCGCCCTCGTTGACCTCGTAGTCCATGTGCAGCTGCTCCAGAGCGGTGCGCAGGCCCTCCTCGGCTCGAGCCCAGTCCTCGTCCGAACCCATGGAGTCCTCGGGGCGGGTGGAAAGCTCAACGTGGTACTTAAAGCCAAACTTTTGGTACACGGAGTCGATAAGGTTGACCACGCCCACGATCTCGTCGGTCAGCTGGTCGGGGCGCACAAACAGGTGGGCGTCGTCCTGGTTAAAGCAGCGCACGCGGAACAGGCCGTGCAGGGCGCCGCGCAGCTCGTGGCGGTGCACCAGGCCAATCTCGCCGGCGCGGATGGGCAGCTCGCGATAGGAGTGCGGCTTGGAGGCGTACACCAGCACGCCGCCCGGGCAGTTCATGGGCTTAATGCAGTACTCTTCGTCGTCGATGACGGTGGAGTACATGTTGTCCTTGTAGTGGTCCCAGTGGCCACTGGTCTTCCACAGCTGCTTGTTCATGATGAGCGGCGTGGAGATCTCCACGTAGCCGGCCTTGTGGTGAATCTCGCGCCAGTAGTCCAACAGCGTGTTCTTAAGAATCATGCCGTTGGGCAGGAAGAACGGGAAGCCGGGGGCCTCGTCGCGCATCATAAAGAGGTCCATCTCGCGGCCGATCTTGCGGTGGTCGCGCTTCTTGGCCTCCTCCAGCATGTGCATGTGCTCGTCGAGCTCTTCCTTGGTGGCAAAGGCGACACCGTTGATGCGGGTGAGCATCTTGTTGTCCTTGTCGCCCTTCCAGTAGGCGCCCGAGACGCCGGTGAGCTTAAAGGCCTTGAGCGCCTTGGTGTAGCAGATGTGGGGGCCGACGCACATGTCGATGTAGTCGCCCTGCTGGTAGAAGGTGATGCGGGCGTCGTCGTCCAGGTCGCCGATGTGCTCGACCTTGTACTTCTCGCCGCGCTCCTCCATAAGGGCGATGGCCTCGGCGCGGGGCTTCTCGTACACGGAAAACTTGAGGTTCTCCTTGACGATCTTTTTCATCTCGGCCTCGATCGCGGGGAAGTCGTCCTCGCTGATCTTGACGCCCTCGGGCAGGTCGACGTCGTAGTAGAAGCCGTTGTCGGTCGCGGGGCCGTAGGCAAAGTCGGCCTGGGGGTACAGGCGCTTGATGGCCTGCGCCATGATGTGCGCGGCGGAGTGGCGGATGACGTGCGTGACCTCGTCCTGCGGGAGCTCGGCCACCGAACCGTCATTGTAGAGTGCCTTCATGGGTATGTTTTCTCCTCTCGGATGCCTGGTGCAAGTGCGTGCGCCTGGCGCTGGTGCGGCGCTTGCAGGCGCGGCGTTTTTGACTTGCATCATTATAGGCAGGTTGCCTTGGTATACAAGCGCCCGCCGCACCTTAATGGCACGGCGGGCGATTTTCTACGCATGCTTCATCGTGTGGGGCGGGGTGCGGGGTGCGCGTGCGCGGCGTCCGTGGTGTGGGGCGGTTGCGCGGAATGCGCGGTGCCCGTGGCTTGCGGCCGCCCCGGCGATGGATGCGTTACTGGATGCGAGTTCGGCAGTAAGGGCAGACCTTCCAGTGCGCGTCGAGCGGGCGATGGCAGCTGGGGCATACGTTGCGAACCTGGGTATCGCACACCGGGCAGACGACGAAGTCCTTCTCGATGGGCGCGCCGCACTGCGGGCAGGTACCGTACTGGGCAAGCTGGCGCTCGCGCAGGGCCATGTCCAGCTCCTGCTCCTCGCGGTCGGACGCGTAGGAGTGCGGGCGCAGGACCAGGTAGGCAATGAGGCCTACAAACGGGATGAGGGCGATGATGCCCCATGCCACGTAGGCGCTGGCGCCGCGGCGGCGAGCGTCGATGAACACATAGACGACCGACAGCACATACAGGGCGATGATAAAGCCAACGAAGGCATAGACGACGCCCATAAGCTGCGGCGACATGAGCTCGGAGATGTACTTGGACATTAGGGGTACCTTTCGGAATATTAACAGTCCGGTCAAGTTTACCACGGGGTTTGTTTATATGGGACCACGGCTAGGGACGGGGCTGGCGCGGACACAAACATCTCAATCTGTAACAGGTGAGGGCGGAATCCGGGTCTAGATGTTACAGATCGAGACACAGGGGTCCCTCCCCGACTTCAATCTCGATCTGTAACACCTAGGACCCAAATCCACACCTTACTGTTACAGAACGAGACAAACGAAAACCATCCCGCCAATCATCTAAATCTGTAACACCTAGGGTCCAAAAAACCTTCTTACTGTTACAGATTTAGACAAAGGGAAACGTCCAATCCCAATGTCTCAATCTGTAACATCTACTCACCAAAAACGGGTCCACCTGTTACAGATCGAGACAGAAGAATCCCGCCCCGGCTTTTATCTCGATCTGTAACATCTAGGACCCGAATCCTCTGCTTACTGTTACAGGACGAGACAAAACTTTAACGTTAAGCCGGCAGGCGCAGTTGTCGCCATTAGTAGGTCTCACCTCGTCTGCCGTTGGCGGATGTTGCGGGGCTGTTCGCCGCATTGCCGCCTCGTTGGGGACACACAGACCGTAGGATGGTCTTATTGACAGCCTGTCAACTCGTCTGGGAGGCACTGTGACAGAAACGTTTGATATCGCGATTGTGGGCGCGGGCATCACCGGATGCGCCATCGCGCGGCAGCTCGCGCGCTATGACCTTTCGATTTGCGTGGTCGAAGCGGCCAACGATATCGCGCTGGGCGCCTCGAAAGCCAACGGCGGTCTGGTGCACGCCGGCTACGATCCGGCGCCGGGCACGGTAAAAGCCCAGGTCAATGCCCGTGGATGTGAGCTGTATAGTACGTGGGCCGAGGAGCTGGGCTTTTTGTTCCGCCGCACCGGTT
Organism: uncultured Collinsella sp.; assembly: GCA_958405565.1. Taxonomy (GTDB): domain Bacteria; phylum Actinomycetota; class Coriobacteriia; order Coriobacteriales; family Coriobacteriaceae; genus Collinsella. Next base: position 13,590 of record CATYEN010000002.1, read on the forward strand.
CGATGGTGCTGGGCTTTAACGACGAGGACCGCGCGCATCTGGAGCAGCTGCGCCGGAACGGCCTGGCCAACGGCGTACCCGAGCTGTCGATTATTGGCCCCGAACGCATCCACGAGCTTGAGCCGCGCGCCAGCGCCGATGCTACGTGCGCCCTGTGGTGCCCCTCGACCGGGTTTGTCGACCCGTTTGAAGTCGCCATCGCCGCGCTGGAGAATGCGGTGGCTAACGGCGTGACGTTTATGCGGTCCGCGCCGGTGGAGGCGATTGAGGTTGCTGGCTCGGGCGACGGTTCCGCGCGCTTTACGCTGGTGACGCCCGCCGGCGACGTGCACTGCCGCTACCTCATCAACACCGCGGGCAACGGCGCCGCCGACATCTCGCATATGGCGGGCGCCGAGGAGTTCCAGATGGTCTGGCGTCAGGGCAACATCGTGGTGCTGGACAAGGAGCCACGCATGCTCATGCCGCTCTACCCCGTACCGACGCCGGTGTCGAAGGGCGTTATCGTGACGGGCACCGTGCACGGCAACACCGTGATCACCGCCACGGCTGCCGTACGCGAGCCGGGCGACACGCAGACCTATGCGAGCGATGTGAACGCGCTGCTGACCGGCGCGCGCAAGCTGGTGCCCGACCTGGACACGCGCCGCGTGGTGCGCGCGTTTGCCGGCGGGCGCCCGGTCATTCAGGGAACGAACGACTTCTTTATTGGACAGTCGGCCGTGGTGCCGGGGTTGTTCCAGGCGGCGGGCATTCAGTCGCCGGGCGTGGCGAGCGCGCCGGCCATTGCCGAGCGCATGGAGCAGGTGCTGCGCGATGCCGGCGTGGCTCTGCGCGAACGGGACGACTGGGACCCGATTCGCCGCGCACCGGACGACTTCGACCGTGCACCGCTCGCGCGTAAGGAAGAACTAATTGCGTCCGACCCTGCGTGGGGACAAATCGTCTGCCGCTGCGAGACGGTGCCCGAGGCCGAGATCGTAGCAGCGATTCGACGCCAGCCGGGGGCGGTTTCGGTCGAGGGCGTCAAGCGCCGCTGCCGCGCCGGCATGGGCCGGTGCCAGAGCGGTTTTTGCCAGAGCCGCGTGGTGGCGATTCTGGCACGCGAGCTGGGCTGCGACCCCAGCGAGGTGCTGCTGGAGGACGCCGGCTCCTGGCTCGTTGAGGGACCTTTGAAGGGGGTGCGCTAGGATGGCGACGGATATCGAGATGGGCGTGGTGCCGGGTGCTGGCTGCTGCCGTGGCGGCGCCGTGCCGACACAGGCTTTCGACGTGGTCGTTATCGGCGGCGGACCTGCCGGCATGGCGGCCGCGCTTGCCGCGCACAAGGCCGGCGCACGCGTGGCCATCGTGGAGCGCGAGCAGCACCTGGGTGGCATCCTGCGCCAGTGTATCCACCCCGGTTTTGGCCTGTCGCACTTTAAGCAGGCGCTCACCGGTCCCGAGTATGCACAGCGCTTTATCGATCAGGTGCACGCGACCGACATTGCGCTGTTCTTGGACAGCATGGTGATTGGGATCGACGGGAACTCGGGCGCACCGGACACGGGCGGTGCCGCGGTTCACACCGTCACGCTCATGAGCCCCACCGGTATGCTGCAGCTCACCGGACGCTCGGTCGTTCTTGCTATGGGTTGTCGCGAGCGCACCCGCAGCGAGATCAAGATCCCGGGCAGCCGTCCCGCCGGCGTATTTACGGCCGGCCTGGCGCAGCGATACATCAATATCGAAAACCTCAAACCCGGTTCGCGCACCGTCATTTTGGGCTCGGGCGATATCGGGCTGATCATGGCACGCCGCTGCTCGCTCGAGGGGATTTCGGTCGAGGGCGTGTACGAGCTCATGCCGTACGCCAACGGCCTGCGCCGCAACGTGAAAAATTGCCTGGACGATTTTGGCATTCCGCTACATCTGTCCACCACCGTCACGCGTGTAATCGGGCATGGCCGCGTGGAGGCCGTCGAGGTGAGCCAAGTTGACGAGCACCTGGCGCCCATTCCGGGAACCGAGCGCATCGTTCCGTGCGACACGCTGCTGCTCTCGGTGGGATTGATTCCCGAAAACGAGCTTTCGGTGGCCGCGGGCGTAGAGCTGGACCCCCGCACGCGCGGCGCCGTGGTGGACCAGAGCCTGCAGACAGGCGTACCGGGCATCTTTGCCTGCGGCAACGTGCTGCACGTGCACGACCTGGCCGATAACGTGACGACCGAGTCCGAGCGCGCCGGCGCGGCTGCGGCGGCATGGGCGCTGGGGGCCGGCGCGGGTGCCGGGGCGAGAGTGGCAGACTCGAGGTGCAATCTCACGGTCTCCCCCGACGGCATTGCCGGCTACGCGCTTCCGGGGCACATCACAACCGTCGGGCTCACCAAGCTCAACTTCCGCGTGCGCCGACCGGTCGACGCCGCCCGAGTGCGCATCCTGGCCGACAGCGAAGAGCTGTTCGCCGGCAAAGTCCGCGCGTTTAAGCCGAGCGTCATGGAAAGCTTCCCGCTGCCGGCAAAGGTCATCAAACAAGCGCTCGACTTGGGTGCCAACGAGATTGTCCTGTCCGTCGACCCCGCGAGGAGGCATAAAGCATGAGCGACAACGTGATTGAGACGTTGCAGTTCAACTGCACGACCTGCCCGTCCGAGTGCCTCCTGACCGTGGAGGTCGAGCGTGGCGACGACGGTGCCGTGGTGGAGGTCCGCTCCGTAACCGGCAACAACTGCCCGCGAGGCGACAAGTTTGCCCACCAGGAACTCATCTGCCCCATGCGCGTGCTCACGACGACCGTGGCCGTCTCCGGCGGCGACGAAGCCCTGCTCCCCGTGCGCACGGCCGAAGCCATCCCGCTGGCACTCCACGCCCAAGCCATGGACCTCATCCGCGGCGTTGTCGTCGAGGCCCCCATCCGCATGGGCGACATCGTGCTGAAGGACCTCCTCAACACCAACATCAACCTAATCGCCAGCATGGACATCGAGTAGCTAATTTGGGACGGGACTCTTTTAGCTGCTTTTGCAAGGAGTGTCCCCAGGTGCCGGCATAAAAGGAACGTCCCTATGTGCCGGGCTTGGGATACCATGGTGGCAACCTAGCGAAAGGATGTTTCATGGCACATGTCGATGACCAGCGTGTGGCGCGCGTGCTCGATGCGCTCGAGGCTCAGCACCCCGGTGCGCAGCTGCTCGTGAATGACCCGTGGTCGATTTATTACCTGACCGGCTTTTATGCTGACATGTTCGAGCGTTTTTGCGGCGTGCTGCTCGTGCGCGATTGCGAGCCCGTGATCATGGTCAACGCCCTACATCAGCTGCCCGAGTACGACAATGCCCGCGTCGCCTACCACACCGATACCGATGTCGTGGCCGACGCCATCGCGCGCGAGGTCGATCCGACCAAGCCGCTCGGCATCGACACCGTCATGCGCTCCGGCTTTTTGATGCCCCTTACGGATCGCCACGCCGCAAGCGAGTTCTTCTTGGGCGACTTTGCCGTCACCGCAGCACGCACGTACAAAGATGCTGCCGAGCAGGAGCTCATGCGCGTATCCTCGGCCGCTAACGACGCCGTGATGGCCGATGCGATCAAGCTCGTCCACGAAGGCGTGACTGAGCGCGAGATTGCCGACCAGATGCTCGGCCTGTACCGCAAGCACGGCTGCGAGGGCTTTAGCTTTCCGCCCATCGTGAGCTTTGGCACCAATGCCGGCGACCCGCATCACGAGCCCGACGACACCGCGCTCAAGCGCGGCGACGTGGTGCTGTTCGACATTGGCGGACGCTGCTGCAACTACTGCTCGGACATGACGCGCACGTTCTTTTGGGGCGAGCCGGACGAGGAGACGGCACGCATCTACGATATCGTGCGCCGCGCCAACGAGGCCGCCGAAGCGCTCATCGCACCGGGCGTGCGCATGTGCGACCTGGACCGCGCCGCGCGCGATGTGATTGAAGACGCGGGCTATGGGCAGTACTTTACGCATCGCCTGGGTCACTCGATCGGCTTGCAGGACCACGAGCCGGGCGACGTCTCGCTCGTCAACGAGCAGGTTGTCGAGCCGGGCATGACCTTCTCCATCGAGCCGGGCATCTACCTCCCCGGACGCACCGGCGTCCGCATCGAAGACCTGGCCCTGGTGACCGAGTCCGACGTCGAGATTCTCAACGCCTACCCCCACGATCCGATCCGCCTAGACTAGGCAATGCGGCAAAGGGACAGCTCCTTTGCCGCATCCCACCAATACCGCGCCACAAAAACGGCCTATCTACTACGTTCAACCCGCATGGGTCGACCATACCCGTGTTTTCGCAAAATCCGCAGGCCGTCTACCTGCGGTTTTAATTTCGCGATGTTCCGTGTGGTCGAGGGTAGTCGGTAAAACGTAGTAGATAGGCCCATTTCGTGGCAAGCAGCCCAAATTGACTGCCCCCGTTGGCGGGGTTAGCGGAGCAGGCCGGCTACTTCGCCTGCTAGGGTGATGGTGCCGGCTGCTACGAAGGACTCGCCCGCGGCATCAAAGGCAGCGAGGGCCTCGGGCACGCTCGGGTATACACCCGCGAGCTTATCGACGTCCACCAGGGCGGCGAGCTCCTCTGCCGGCAGAGCGCGATCGGAATCGGTCTGGGTCACGACCACGCGGGGGAACGCCGGAACCAAAACGTCAACGATGCCGGCCACGTCCTTGTCGGCCAGCGCGGCGCACAGCAGCGTGGGGCGATTCTCCACGCACGGATCGATCTCGTCCAGCGCGTTCACAAAGTTCTCGCAGCTCTGAGGGTTATGGCAGGCGTCGATCAGCTTGAGCGGATCAGTTCCCAGCACATCAAAGCGACCCGGCGTGGGGCAGCCCATAAGCGACGCATCGAGCTTGTCATGATCGAGCTCGCGACCCAGATACCCCTCGCAAAGCATAATCGCGCACGCGGCATTCTGCGGCTGATAGGCCGGCTTGACCATACTCGACGTATAGATCGCACGCGGCGTGGTGCAGCTAAACTCAACCGTGTCGCCCACATGCGCCGGCACCTTAGTCGTGGCGTGGCTCACCACGAGCGGCACGACGCCGCACTCGCGGCAACGGGCATCCATCACACGCTGAACGCTCGCCTCATGCGTGCCCTCGCCCAAAACAACCAAGCGCCCGGGTTTGATAACCGCAGCCTTCTCCCCCGCAATGGCTTCGAGCGTATCGCCCAAAATGTGTGTGTGGTCGAGCCCAATACCCGTAATGGCAACGGCGACGGGATCGGTCGCACTCGTGGCGTCCCAGCGCCCGCCCATACCAACCTCGAGCACAGCCACGTCCACGCAAGCCTCGGCAAACACAACAAGCGCAGCGGCCGTCAGCAGGTCAAACGGTGTGATGGTATAGGCACGCTCCCCCGCCGCCACACGGCGCGCATTCACGCGATGCCCCGCCTCCACAGCAGCAGAAACGCCACGGGCAAACGCCTCATCGCTCACAACGCGCCCGTCGACCTCCATGCGCTCGGGATAGCGAACAAGCTGCGGCGACGTATACAGCGCGGTCTTGAGCCCCTCGCCGCGAAGGATAGCAGCCGAAAAACGCGTAGTCGAAGTCTTGCCATTGGTGCCGGCTACCTGAATGCAATCAAAATACTCATCCGGACGCCCCAGCTCATCAAGCATATCGACAACCGTCTCAAGCAGCGGACCAGCATCCCCAGAAATCCGCCCCGTATCAGCAGCCAGCCCAACAGCCTCACCAAACGAAAGCAAATCAAACGAGAATGGCACCAAATACGACCCCGAACGCTTAGGCATAAACCAAAGTCCCCTCAACATAAAAAGAGGCCCATCAAAAACAACGAGCCCCTCCCATTCAAAATATCAGTCACTATCCGCTTGCAGCGGAGTCAAGGCCACAACCAAGTGGCCCTCACCGGGCAGGCAGCGGACGCCCCCGTAACCGCTGTGGGAGCGGTTTGGGGCTTTGCTCGATACAAGTTCCGCACGAGCCGAAGGCCACTTAATGTGGCCTTCGTGCGAGCAGGACTGTTCGCAGTAGCGAGCAATGCCCCAAACCGCGTCCCCCAGTACCGCCTACGAGAAGTCAGCAACCTGAGCCGTCAGCGCCGCCAGGATCTCCTTGAGCTCAGCCGCACGGTCCCTCTTCTTCTGCACCACCGCAGGCGCAGCCTTGGCCACAAAGCCCTCGTTGGCAAGCGTCTTCTCACAGCCGGCGAGCTCCTTCTGCGCCGCGGCGATCTCCTTCTCCAGGCGCGCCTTCTCGGCCGAAAGGTCAACCTTGCCCTCAAGCACCACAAAGACCTCGACGCCGCTGTCGACCACGGCAATGCTCGCGGCCGGCTTCTCAACGTCGGTACCCATGACCAGCGAGGAGGTGTTCGCCAACGGCTCGATGGTCGAGCGCAGGCTCTCGAGCTTCTCGATGTCCTCGGCACCGGCGCGCACGACCACGTCGAGCTCGGCCTTGGGGCTCAAGCGATAACGCGAACGGGTGGCTCGAGCAGCAGACACCACGGTACGGCACAGCTCAAACGCGCGCTCGGCGTCCTCGTCGACATACTTGGCGTAGTCGGCGGGCTCCGGCCACTTGGCGATCATGAGCGCCTCGGCGCGGTCAATGTTGCCCTCGGCGTCCAGATCGAGCACGCTCGCCGGCATGTTGTCCCAGATCTCCTCGGTGACAAACGGCATGAGCGGGTGCATCAGGCGAATGGAGGTGTCGAGCACAAAGATCAGGTTGCGCTGTGCCTGTAGACGGCCCTCGCCCTTCAGGCGGGCCTTGGTGACCTCGACGTACCAGTCACAGACCTCGTTCCAGAAGAACTGCTGCACGCCGCGGGCCATGTCGCCAAAGGTGTAGTTCTCAATACCCTCGGTGACCATCTTGACTGCCTTGGCCAGACGGCTGAACATCCAGGCGTCGGCCGGCGTCTCCACGACGGGCTCGCCGGGCGTGTAGCCCTCCATGTTCATAAGCAGGAAGCGGCTGGCGTTCCAGATCTTGGTCACAAACGACTTGGCTTGCTCGGTACGCGGGCTGTCGATAAGTTTCTTGGTCTTCTTGTCGATGTTCGCGTCAAACTTGACGTCCTGATTGTTGGTGCACAACGTGAGCAGGTTGAAGCGCATGGCATCGGCGCCGTACATGCCAATGAGGTCCATGGGGTCAACGCCGTTGCCCTTGGACTTGGACATGCGGCTGCCGTCCTTGGCAAGAATCGTCGGGTAGATGACGACGTCCTTAAACGGCACCTCGTCCAAGAAATACAGCGAGCTCATAACCATGCGGGCGACCCACAGCGCGATGATGTCGCGCGCGGTGACGAGTGCCGTCGTGGGGTGATGGCCGTCGAGCAGCTCCGGCTTTTGCGGCCAGCCCTGCGTGGCGAAGGTCCACAGCTGCGAGCTGAACCAGGTGTCCAGCACGTTCTCGTCCTGATGCACGTGATGGCCGCCGCACTTGGGGCACACGTCGGTGTCCTCGGTAAGGGCGTCCTCCCAGCCGCAGTCCTCGCAGTAGAACACGGGGATGCGGTGGCCCCACCAAAGCTGGCGGCTGATGCACCAGTCCTTAAGATTCTCCATCCAAGTGGTGTAGGTCTGCGTCCAGCGCGCGGGATGGAAGGTGACCTTGCCGGAGTTGACGGCGTCGAGCGCCGGCCCCTTGAGCTTGTCGACGGCCACAAACCACTGCTCGGACAGCCACGGCTCCAGCGCGGAGTCGCAACGGTAGCAGTGCATGACGGAGTGATCGAGGTCCTCGACGTGATCGAGCAGGTCGTGCTCCTCAAACCACTTGATGACGGCCTCGCGGCACTCGTCGCGGTTCATGCCGGTGAACTCGCCGTAGCCCTCGACGACCACCGCGTGCTCATCGAAGATGTTGATCTGCGGCAGGTCGTGGGCCTGACCCATGGCGTAGTCGTTGGGGTCGTGGGCCGGGGTGACCTTGACGAAGCCAGAGCCAAAGTTGGCGTCGACATGCCAATCCTCAAAGATGGGGATCTCACGATTGACGATCGGCAGCATGACGGTCTTACCCACAAAGGCGGCCTTCTCGGGATCCTTCGGGGAGACGGCGACGCCCGTGTCGCCAAGCATGGTCTCGGGGCGCGTGGTGGCGACGACGATGTAGTCCTGGCCGTTGACCGGCTCGGTCAGCGGGTAGCGCAGGTGCCACAGGTGGCCCTTCTCGTCCTTATACTCGGCCTCGTCGTCCGAGATGGCGGTGGTGCAGTTGGGGCACCAGTTGACGATGCGCTTGCCACGGTAGATCAGGCCGTTGTGGTACCAGTCGCAGAAGACCTTACGCACGGCCTGGGCGTAATCCTCGTCCATGGTGAAGCGCTCGTTGTCGAAGTCGACGGAGCAGCCCATGCGCTTGATCTGCTCGACGATGATGCCGCCGTACTCGTGGGTCCAGTCCCAGCAGGCGTCGACAAACTTATCGCGACCGATCTCCAGGCGGCTGATGCCCTCGCTCTTGAGCTTCTTGTCGACCTTGGTCTGCGTGGCGATACCGGCGTGGTCGGTGCCAAGCACCCAGCGCGTGGACTTGCCGCGCATGCGGGCCATACGGACGATGGCATCCTGGATGGAGTCGTCGGTGGCGTGACCCATGTGGAGCTTGCCGGTCACGTTGGGAGGCGGAATGGTGACGGTGCAGTCGCCCACGCCCTCACGGCGCTTGTAGTAGCCGCCGTCGAGCCACTTCTGCAGGATCGCCGGCTCGTTGGTCGACGGATCGTAGTTCTTGGGCATTTCTTCCATATATCTCTCCCTTGCCCGTCGGCGTGTCCGCCTGCTTGGTTTTCGCTCGGTCAGGTCCTGGGCTCGCACGAAGAGCACATTAAGTGCTCTTCGGCTCGTGCGGAATCTACGAAAACCAAGCAGGCGGACACGCCTTAGGTATTGATTACTTCAGTCTGAAGGTACTAACTAGACAATCTCACAGAATAGCACAGGCATACCTGCCAAAAAGGGACAGGTTTATTTTGGCAGGTTTTATCAGGGGAAACGTCATTTCCGCACGTAAAACCTACCAAAATAAACCTGTCCCTAAATGGAAAGTCCCGCGGTGGTTGCCGCGGGACCCTGGTTAAAGCTGATTTAGCCGTAGATGCGCTGGGGCTGCTCTTCGCCCTTGACCGCCGCTTCGGTTACGACGACCTTTGCTACGCCTTCCTCGCTGGGGAGGTCGAACATCGTCTGCTGCAGCACGTCCTCGCAGATGGCGCGCAGGCCGCGGGCGCCGGTCTTGCGGGCGAGCGCCATGCGGGCGATCTCGTGCAGGGCTGCGTCCTCAAACTCAAGGTCGACGTCCTCGAGCTGGAACATCTTGCGGTACTGACGCACCACGGCGTTCTTGGGCTCGGTCAGAATCGACACCAGGTCGTCCTCGTCGAGCGCCTGCGTCTGGGTGACGACGGGCGTACGGCCCACGAACTCGGGGATCATGCCAAAGGCGTTGAGGTCCTGCGGGAGCACCTGACGCAGCAGGTCGTTCTCGTCCACCGAGGTGGGGCCGGCGATCTCGGAGTTAAAGCCCACGCCCTTGTTGCCCACGCGGTCAGCGATGATCTTGTCCAAGCCCACAAAGGCACCGCCGCAGATGAACAGGATGTTGGTCGTATCGATCTGCAGCAGCTCCTGCTGGGGATGCTTGCGGCCGCCGGTGGGCGGAACGCTGGCCACCGTGCCCTCAAGGATCTTCAGCAGCGCCTGCTGAACGCCCTCGCCCGAAACATCGCGGGTGATGGAGAGGTTCTCGGCCTTGCGGGCGATCTTGTCGATCTCGTCCACGTAGATAATGCCGACCTGCGCGCGCTCAATGTCGCCATCGGCAGCATTAATGAGCTTGAGCAGGATGTTCTCCACGTCCTCGCCCACGTAGCCGGCCTCGGTAAGCGCGGTAGCGTCGGCGATGGCAAACGGCACCTCGAGGATGCGCGCGAGCGTCTGGGCGAGCAGGGTCTTGCCGGTACCGGTGGGGCCGAGCAGCAGGATGTTGGACTTGGCGAGCTCTACCTCGTCCATATCGTCGTTGAACTGCGAGCCCATGCCGTCGTCAAAGGCAGACACCGCGGCGCCGCCCTCGATCACGCGGCGATAGTGGTTGTACACGGCAACCGACATGGCGCGCTTGGCGTCCTCCTGGCCCATAACATAGGCCGAAAGCTCGTCATAGATCTCGTGCGGCGTCGGCACGTGCGTGATGACCTGGCGGTCGTCCTCGAGCTCAAAGCCCTCGGCCTCGGGGTCCACGGCGGGCTGCCCAGCAGCCTGGCCGTGGTCGTTGAGGAAGCCCGGCAGCTTGCCGTTGCGGGCAGCGTCCATAAAGTCCGAAGCCAGCGACTCCTCAAGGATCTCGGAACAGGCGGCGACGCACTCGTCACAGATAAAGATGTTGGTCGGGCCCTTTACGAGGCGACGGACCTGGCCCTGCTCTTTTCCGCAGAAGGAGCAGCGGATGGGATTGCCGTTCTCGTCAAAGTTGTCCTGCATGTTACCTGCCATCCTAGGCATCCTTCGCGGCGAGATCTCGCGAGGTGACGATACGGTCGATCAGGCCGTAGTCGAGGGCCTCGGCAGCGGTCAGGTAGTTGTCGCGCTCGGTATCGGCCTGGACCTTCTCGATCGGCTGGCCCGAGGCGTCGGACAGGATCTGGTTGAGCTCGAGGCGGGTCTTCTTGATCTCCTCGGCCACGATCTCGATCTCGGTCTGCTGGCCCTGGGCACCGCCGCTGGGCTGGTGAATCATGACCTTGGAGTGCGGCAAGCAGAAGCGCTTGCCCTTGGCGCCGGCCGAAAGCAGCACGGCGGCCATGGACGCGGCCATACCGACGCAGATGGTGGAAACCTGCGGCTTGATAAAGTTCATGGTGTCAAGAATCGCCAGGCCGGAGTAAACCTCGCCGCCGGGCGAATTGATGTAGAGCGAGATATCCTTCTCGGCATCCTGGCTCTCAAGATGCAGCAGCTGGGCAACGACCAGGTTGGCACTGACGGAGTTGATCTCCTCGCCCAAGAAGATGATGCGGTCGTTGAGCAGGCGCGAATAGATATCGTAGCTGCGCTCGCCGCGCGGCGTCTGCTCGATAACGTATGGCACGAGGGCGGAATCGAACTTGGCGATCATACGCATCTCCATTTCTCTCTTGCGGACCAAATTGGTTCTAGATAAACGTACGGTGCCCGCATGCTATGCATTGGCTGGCACCGTACGAAGCAACCGGATAACCGGTGTATAACTTTACCCCATCACGGGCGCACGCATGCGCTCGCGGGCAAGGTGGCGAGAATTACTCGGCGTCCTTGGCGGTCTCGTCGACCTCGGTCACCTTGGCGTTCTCGACCAGGTGGTCGACGGCCTTGGAGCGACGGATGGACTCGCGGACGGCAGGCATGCGGCCATCGGCGATGAACTCGGCCTTGGAAGCCTCGACGTCCTTGACGCCAGCCTTCTCGAACTCGGCGTTGATGTCGTCCTCGGTGACCTCAATCTTGAGCTCGCGGGCGAGGGCGTCGAGCGCCAGGGACTCACGGGCAACGTCGTTGGCCTGCTTGTGCAGGTCGCCGATGAACTGCTCCATGGTCAGGCCGGAAGCGGGCAGCCAGGTGTCCAGCGTCATGCCGCGGGCAGCGAGGTTGGACAGGAAGTTCTGGCCAAGCTCCTCAAAGACGGACTGCTCGTAGTCGGCATCCATCTCGTCGAGCTGCAGGCGCTCGGCGAGAGCGGAGACGCAACGGTTCTCCTTCTCGGCCGGGAGGCGGGAAGCCTTGTCCTGCTCGATCTCGATCTTGATGGCGTCGCGCATGGCCTCGATGCTATCGAAGCCAAAGTCGGACTTGACGAGCTCGTCGGTGAGCTCGGGGGTGTTGCGGACCTTGATGCCCTTGACGGTGACCTCGACGGTGTGGGTCTCGGCCTCCTCGCCCTCCTCGACCTCGTCGGTCCAGGTGACGGTCTTGACGTCGTCAACGTTAGCGCCGATCAGGGCCTCGTTGAACTCGGCGGGGTTGCTGTCGCTACCGGCGATGAGCATACGGCCCTCGGCGGCAAAGTTGTCGGCGTTCTCGACGGCCTTGAGGTCGACGGTAACGTAGTCCTCGGACTCGACAGCGCGGCCCTCGACGTCCTCGAAGGTGGCACGGTAGTTGAGGAGCATCTCGACCTGGTTGTTGATCTCGGACTCGGTGACCTCCGCAGGGGGCATCTCGATCTCGACAGCGTCGAAGGAGGAGAGCTCGGCAGCAGGACGCAGGGAGAACTCGACGGTGTAGGTGTAGTCCTCGTGATCCTTGGCGAGGTCGAGCTCCTTGTAGTCACCGCTCTTGGTGGGGACGATGTCCAGCTCGTTGAGGACGGCGGGCTCGTTGGCGGCGATCAGGTCGTTGGTGGCCTGAGCGAGGGTAGCCTCGGCGCCCAGGGCGGAGTCGATGACCGGACGGGGAGCCTTGCCGGCGCGGAAGCCCGGGAAGCGGTACTTCTTGGCGGTCTCCTTGTAGGCCTTCTTGATCGCGGCGTCGACGTCGGCGGCCGGGATGGTGACCGTAGCGGTGAGCTTGGCGTCCTTGACGTCAGAAGCGGTGATGTTCAACACGTTCCTCCTCATACTGCCCAGCTTATCTGAGGTGCTGGTACCTTTATGCAACAAAGAGTCGCGACGGCCGAAGCCGACGCAGGTGCGTTGGTGCGGGCGAAAGGACTCGAACCTTCACGGGAATCCCACCAGAACCTAAATCTGGCGCGTCTACCAATTCCGCCACGCCCGCATGAGCGCACAGATTAGGAATGATAGCAGATACGAACGACAAGCGCACGCACACCTTTTACAAGCTCACGACCTCACCACGAGTACGCATCAGATCCCCCGCCGCCCATGGTATGTTGCGGTGGAATAGGGACTGTTTGGGGCTCCAGTCCTCCAAAACAGTCCCTATTCCACCGCAACTTCGATGGGACCCGGCAGTCAGGCGGTGCTGGCCATGCGCCGGAAAGCGTGTCCCGGTTTGGGGCCTCGGAATGGGATGCAATTTCCGCTATAGCCATCAACCGGAAACTGCAACCCGTTTTGAGCCCCTATTCCGGGATGCACTTTCCGCCAAGGCCCTCAAACGGAAACTGCAGCCCACAATTCAGTTGAAAAGTGGGCTGCAGTTTCCCCGGGCTAGGCAATGAGCGGGTACAGCGCCTCCTCGCCTACTCCCCCAGCAGGGCCTTCTCGGGCGTGATCGGCAGCGAGCGAACCTGATGTCCGGTAGCGTGTGCCACGGCCGAGGCAACGGCGGCGAGCGGCGTGTTGATGACGACCTCGCCGATCGACTTGGCGCCAAACGGGCCCGTCGGCTCGTAGCTCGGCTCAAAGGCCACGCGAATGCTGCCGATATCCAGGCGCGTGGGTAGCTTGTAGCTCATAAAGTTGCCGGTGCGCAGGCGACCGCGGTCGTCGTGCTCGACGATCTCGTAGAGCGCATGGCCTATACCCTGGGCAATGCCGCCCTCGGCCTGGACGCGCGCGAGCGCCTCGTTAATAACGGTGCCGCAGTCCACAGCCGCCGCGTAGTCCACCACGGTCACCTTGCCGGTGGCCTTATCGACCTCGACCTCGGCAATGCCGGCCATAAACGGCGGAGGCGAAACGGGCAGGCAGGCAGAGGCATGCGAGGTGAGCGCGTCACCGCCCGCGATGTTCTTGACGCACAGGTTGGCAAAGTCGCGCAGCGTGAGGTAGCGGTTCTGCTCGCGCGCGGCACGCTCGTCGGACAGGCGCACATACTGACCATCAAAGACCACATCGGCGGCGTCCACGTCCCACATCTGGGCGGCCTTGGCGCAGATCTTCTCGCGCAGCTCAGTCGCGGCGTTCTTGGCTGCCAGGCCCGTCACGTACGTGCCCGAGCTCGCGTACGAGCCGGCGTCGAACGGCGACACGTCGGTGTCCACGCCGCGTACCACGATCATTGAACTCTCCACGCCCAGCTCCTCGGCGGCAATCTGCGCCAGGATCGTGTCGACGCCCATGCCGTTATCAGTGGCGCCGGTCGAAAGCGTAATAAAGCCATCCTCTTCCAGGCGCATATCGATGCCGGCGATATCCACGTTGGAGATGCCCGAGCCCTGCATGGTAAGCGCGCAGCCCAGGGCGCGCACGCGGTCGCCCAGGTCCACGGCCAGCGGCTTGTCGCGCCAGCCGATCATGTCCATCGCTCGCAGCAGGCAGCGGTCGAGCGCGCAGGCATTGAGCTTCTCGTTGTAGTACTGCGGCATGACCTCGCCCTCGTGCACCATGTTCTTAAGGCGCAGGTCGGCAGGGTCCATGTGCAGCATGTCGGCGAGCTCGTTTACGGCGCTCTCCACGGCAAACTGGCCCTGGGTGGCACCGTAGCCACGATACGCGCCGCCGCGGTTGGTATTGGTGTAGACGGCGTCCCAGCTAAAGCGGCTTGCCTTCACATGGTTGTAGATGGGCAGGCTCTTGTGGCCCGAAAGGCCGATCGTCGTGGTAGCGTGCTCGCCGTACGCGCCGGCGTTGGACAGCGTATGCAGGTCGATGGCCGTAATGGTGCCGTCGTTCATGGCGCCCAGCTTAACGGTCATCTGCATCTGGTGGCGCGAGTTGCCCGCGGTGATGGTCTCCTCGCGGGTGTAGCAGCAGTAGCTCGGACGGCCGGTCTGCTGGGTGACGAACGCCACGAAGATCTCGCAGCAGCCCGTCTGCTTGGAGCCAAAGCCGCCGCCGATGCGCGGCTTAATGACCTGCACCTGCGACTGCGGGATATCGAGCGACTGAGCGACCATGCGGCGCACGTGGAAGGGCACCTGCGTAGAGGTGGTCACCGAAATGCGGCCGAACGCGTCGGTGGTCGCGAAGGCACGGAAGGTCTCCATCGGCGCGGTCTGGGTTGCCTGGCTGGTGTAGGTGCGGGTGAAGACGATGTCGCTCTGGGCGAAGGCCTCGTCCAAGTCGCCAAAATCGCTGGTACCGCTGCATACCAGGTTACGCGGAACATCGCCGCCCTGCGGGAACATAAAGGTCACGTCGCCCTCGGGGTGGACCACGATGTCGTTATCGAGCGCCTTGGTAAAGTCGAGCAGGGGCTCGAGTACCTCGTAGTCGACCTTGATGAGCTTGAGCGCCTTGTCGGCAGCCTCCTCGGTCTCGGCGGCGACGATCGCCACCTCCTCGTTTTGGTAACGGACGAGGTTCTCGAGAATCAAGCGGTCGTAAGGACTCGGCTGCGGATAGCTCTGGCCGGCGATGGTAAAGCGGCGCTGGGGCACGTCCTCGTAGGTGTAGACGCCCACCACACCGGGCACCTTCAGGGCGCGCGACGTATCGATGGAGCGGATCTTGGCGCGGGCATACGGGCTGCGCTTGAGTTTGACGATGAGCGCGCCGGCGGGCACCATATCGCCCGTGTAGACGGGACGACCCTCGAGCAGCGCCTTCGAGTCCTTCTTGGGCTGCTTGTGGGTGATCTGCTTGTACGAGACACCATCGCAGCTGGTGTTATTGACCGGCAGCTCGGGCATCTCGAAGCCCACCTGCACGCCGGACTCGTTGAGGAAGCGGACGATGGCACGCAGCTGGCTCTCATAGCCGCTGCAGCGGCAGAGGTTGCCGGCCAGCTGGCGCGAGAGCTCCTCGCGCGTGGCGACGAGGCTCGGGTCCTCCTTGGCGGCGCGGGCGAGCGCCAGCACGTTCATGATGAGGCCGGGGGCGCAAAAACCGCACTGCTCGGCGCCTTCGGCAGCCATAGCGCAGGCAAGCGCCTCGGACTCGGCCTTGAGGCCCTCGAGCGTGGTGATGGTGTGGCCCTCAACACGGGCGGCGGGAACCGAGCAGCTCAGCACCGGGTCGCCGTCGAGCCATACCGTACACAGACCGCAGTTGGTGGTCTCGCAGGCGCAGCGCACCGACGAGCAGCCCTGCTCGCGCAAAAGCGCAAAGAGCATGGTGTCGGGGGCAATCTGAACCTTGACCTTACGGCCGTTGAGCGTAAAGGAAAGATCGATGAGTTTGGCAGCCATTAGCGCACCTCGCTAGAATCGACGCCGGGCACGCGGCGGCAGGAATACTCGTCCGTGGCAAACTTAGGGACCTGAACGGTCTCGAGCTCGCAGGCAAGCGCGGCCGAAAGCTCGATGCCGGCGGCGCGGCGCACGGCCTGGATCGCCAGCGGAGCCGAGATGCGGCGGCGGTACTCGGCCGAGCCCCACAGGTTGGTGCCGTAGCTCAGCGCGCGCACGGATGCGGCGAGAGCGCGAAGCTCGTCCTCGGAAGGCTGCTCGCTGGTGAGGCCGCACGCCTCGCCCTGTAACAGGGTCGCGCGCAGCGGGCGGGCTCCCACGGTAACGTGCCAGGAATTATCCCACCAGGCGGCGGTGACATTGAGCGAGGGGAAATCGGTCGCAGCCTTGCGCACGGCCTCGTAGCTCGCGCGGTAGTCGTGCTTGACGACCACCACGTGCTCAATCACGTCGCGCACGTAGCCCATGTCGACGAACTCGGCGAGCGGCACGCGGCCGGCGCCCGTCAGCTCAACATAGGAATCAAGCGCCAGGAAGGCCGAGAGCACGTCCGAGAAACCGAAGCGGCCGTAGATGCTACCGCCCACCGTGGCGGTGTTGCGCAGCTGCACGCCCACGATATCGTGGACGGCAAATTCAAAGACATTGTTGACAAGCGCGTTGAGCCCGGCATGTCGCTCGAGCTGGCGCAGGGTGCACATGGCACCGATGCGAAACTCGGTCTCGGTCTCCTCGATCTGATCGAGTCCGCAGGCCGAAAGGTCAATCGCCGTCGCCACGCGACGCGAACCCAGGCGCATCCAGATGCCGCCGCCCACAATCTTGTTGTTGCGGTTTTTCTGCAAGAGCTCATAGGCTTCGGCCGCGTTTCCAACACGTACGTAGGTACCGAACTTGAGCACGTTCTCCCCCATCTCTTCACTTGTCCAGTACTTTTAAGTGTACCAAACGAGGAGCCGCACGCCGTCGAACGACAAGAACGCCACGTGGGACAAATTAATCAGTAGTTTTTGTCCCAGGGTCGCCTGCGGCAACATGGCCGAAATGACTCTCACACCTGGGACAAGAACTACTGATTAATTTGTCCCACGCCTCCGCGAAAGAGAAAAGGCTCCCAGCCGCGATGACTGGGAGCCTTTTCGAATGCTATGTCAGGCAGGATTTAGCAGACGCCCTGGGCAAGCATGGCGTCGGCGACCTTCAGGAAGCCGGCGATGTTGGCGCCCATGACGAAGTTGCCCTCCTCGCCGTACTCCTTGGCGGTGTCGTCCACGTTGTGGAACATGCCGCGCATGAGCTGCTCGAGCTTGCCGTCGACCTCCTCGAAGGTCCAGGACAGGTGCTCGGCGTTCTGGCTCATCTCGAGGCCGGACACGAGCACGCCGCCGGCGTTGGCAGCCTTACCGGGCATGAAGGCGACGCCGTTCTCCTGGAAGTAGGTCGTGGCCTCGATGGTCGTGGGCATGTTCGCGCCCTCGCCGACCACCTTGCAGCCGTTGGCGACGAGCGCCTGGGCGTCCTCGAGCAGCAGCGTGTTCTCGCGAGCGCAGGGCAGCGCGATGTCGCAGGGAAGCTGCCACACGCCACGGCCGTCGCCCTCGTGCCACACGGCGTTGGGCTTCTCGTCAACATACATGGCGAGCGTGACGCCCTTGTCGTGGCCGGAGCGCTTCTGGTTGTAGACGTGCTCGAGCACGGTGTAGTCGATGCCGTCGGGATCCTCGACCCAGCCGTGGGTGTCGGAGCAGGCGAGCACCTTGCCGCCGAGCTGGGCGACCTTCTGGACGGCGTAGATGGCGACGTTACCGGAGCCGTGAACGACGACGTTCTTGCCCTCGAAGGAGTCGCCGCGGCTCTTGAGGTACTCGTCCACAAAGTAAACCAGGCCGTAACCGGTGGCCTCGGTACGAGCGAGCGAACCGCCAAAGGAGAGACCCTTGCCGGTGAGGACACCGGTCCACTCGTTGGTCAGGCGCTTGTACTGACCGAACATGTAGGCAACCTCGCGGCCGCCAACGCCCAGGTCGCCGGCAGGAACGTCGGTGTTGGGGCCAATGTGGCGGTAGAGCTCGGTCATGAAGGACTGGCAGAAGTGCATGATCTCGTTGTTGGACTTGCCCTTGG
The DNA here is from genome assembly GCA_958405565.1 of uncultured Collinsella sp. Lineage (GTDB taxonomy): Bacteria > Actinomycetota > Coriobacteriia > Coriobacteriales > Coriobacteriaceae > Collinsella. The sequence goes on from CATYEN010000002.1 coordinate 31,723, forward strand.
GGTCAAAGTCGGAGCCGCCCTTGCCGCCGCCCATGGGAAGGGTGGTCAGGCTGTTCTTGAGGATCTGCTCCAAGCCCAGGAACTTGAGCATACCCAGGGTGACCGTCGGGTTAAAGCGCAGACCGCCCTTGTAGGGTCCAATGGCAGAATTGAACTCGACACGATAGCCGCGGTTGACCTGGACCTTGCCCTGGTCATCGACCCAGGGGACACGGAACATAACGATGCGCTCGGGCTCGACGAGGCGCTCAAGCAGGGCGGCCTCCTCGTACTCGGGATGGGCGTCGAGCGCCGGCTGGATGGTGCCGAGGATCTCGGTCGCGGCCTGGATGAACTCAGGCTGCTCGGGATAGCGGGCCTTGAGCTCGTCGAGAACTTTCTGCGTGTAGCTCATGCTTCCTCCAATTGATGGAAAAGAAAAGTGTCGTTCGAGGCGCCCCATGCGCCGCGAGCTTTATCGAGTATGGATAATATCGCACTGTTGCAGCAAAGTTTCGCATAAGCCGACGAGCAGATGTTTCGTTTTGATTACGATGCAGGTAGAAGCGTTTTTGAGTGCCTGAGGTGCAAAACCCGTGTTTCAAACCTGTTTCGTCCACGTGTTCCAAACCACCACAAAGGTGCCTGTCCCCAATGTGGCGGTGTTGGTGGTTAAAGGACGAGCTGATGGTAGTCGGCGGGGGTTATGCGGCCTTCGGTGGCGGCACGGAATGCGGCGAGCGCATCGCCCGAGAACGGCATGGCCCAGCACAGCCCGCAGCCAGCGGTAATGGAGCCGGGCAAAGGCATAATGCGCCCGGGCACACCGGCGGCAAGGCACAGCTGCTCGCATTCCATCACATCGAAGGTGCTGTCGAACGAAACGATGATTTTGCGTTCGTGGTCGAGGGCATCACCGGACGGGCCGCCGCGGTGTGCCTCACGATACGCCGCGGCGGCCGCTTCCTCTTCCGCGGTATGCCCACAGCCACCGCAACCGCAGGTACAGGGTTCGGACCCGTCACAAGTGCAAGGTTCCCCGGTATCGGGGCAAATATCGTGAGACATGGCATCTCCCATCGTCTAGGCGAGCAGTTCGGCTGCCGCAAACTCCTCGGGCGTATTGACGTTTTCGAAGCAGAGCGTCGAGCCCGCGGCCTTAATGATCTGCGGCTCATCCATATAACCGGCCTGAACGCGATTGATCAGGCAGCGAATGCGTTGGCGGTCGCAGGCGAGCAGCTCTTGGGCAACCGGCGCGCACGCGTCACGGCGCCAGACAGCGCAAAGCGGCTCAATCCCCCGCTCCTCGCGCGGCACGCATACATCGAGCGCCTCGGCCTCAACACGATCGGCAAGCGCGCCGATGAGTTCCGGCGAGACAAACGGCATATCGCAGGCAACGATCGCCACGAGAGGCAGCCGAGCCGCAGCCAACGAGCTCGCGATGCCGCGCATGGCGCCCGCCGACCCTTCAAGGTCCGCCACCACCCGCGGCACCAGGCCGCCAAACGTGTGCTCCTCAAGGTAGGCAAGCTCGCTGGGACGCGAAGTGGTCACGACTAACTCGCCGGCAACTGGCGCCAGTCGGCTAAGCACGCGCTCGATGAGCGGCTCGCCGCAAAACGCCATGCGCGCCTTATCGCAGCCCATGCGCGAGGACAGCCCGCCCGCCTGGACGACACAAGAAAGATCGGCACGTCTTACGGTAGTCATACGGCAAAACACCTCCATCGGCATGCTCGAAACCCGGTGCACGAAGCTAAATACAGCCGCCAAAATAGCGGCGCTACAAAAAGCTCGTGCAAAAACAAAACAGCGCCTTTGCGGCACGCAGCAAGACCGCGAGCACAAAAGCGCTGGTAGCGTATGGCGGGAACGTATGTGAATCGAACACATCCAAGACGTTTTGCACGCCTCGCAACGGTTTTGAGGACCGCGGAGCCCACCGGAGCCCATCCGTTCCCAAGTGCGGCGATATTTTACCAAACCAGGCAGCCCGCAGCCGCACAGGACACCAGAGTAGTCATTCTGGAAGTTGCGGTGGAATACGGACTAAATGGACTAGATATAGGGGTAAACAGTCCGTATTTCACCGCAACTGATGAGGGGCCCTAGCGCAGGGAGCGCAGGCCGCCGGCTTCTTTATCTAGTGCTGTGAAGCGCACGACATCCAGGTGCTCCAGGATGCTGATGGCTCGTTTGCGCGACACGCCTAGGGCCTCGCGCAACACACTCGTGGTGGCAGCGCCACCGGCGTCGGCAATGGCGGAAGCGACGAGCTCACGCGCGCGGGCCTCAGCGGCAGCAGACAGGGCAACGTCGCGCTCGACCTTCACGATGGAACGATTAAGCGAAAGCTCGCGCAGGGCGCGCGTCATGGTGTCGCGATCGAGCTGTAGTCGCTCGCCCACCTCGGGCAACGTCGGTGCGTCGAGGCCCGTCTCGTCAAGCAGCGCGACGATCCGCTCGCATGCCTCGCGCACCACGCGTGCCGCCGCGGCGGCCGAATGCGGATCGAATACCTCGGCACCCTCGGTGGCGCACACGCCACGCGAGCAGCCCTCGGCAATCAGGGCCGCGGCAACGCCTTCATCAGCGGCAGGCCACGCAGCATGGGCAACGGCGCCGGGCGTAAAGCCCGTCTCTTTGGGAGCCGCCGAGTGCATGGCCGACAGGGTCGCCGCCAGTGCATCCATCGCGGCGTCGAGCACCACAGCGTCCGCCAAGAGGCCCGCATCGCCCACGGCAAGCTTGCGAACGGAGCCCTGCGCCACCAACCCGCGCAGTGCGGCATCGACCTCGCCGACACCAAGATCCAAAGCCTCGGCAACATCAATCGCCGTAACCGGCAGCGTCTGCAACGCCAGCCAAGCGCCCACACCGCCCGCGATATCGCCGGACTCGAGCGCCGCAAACAGCGCGCGCTCGCCGGCCGAAAGCTCGCGCGAGCGACGGCAGCGCGAAAGCAGCACGCGCCCGCCGCCAATAAGCATCACGGGCGAATAGGACAGCACCACAACATGGTCCCCGGCACGCAGCGGCAACGGCTCCTCCAAGCGAACCTGAACGATACGGGTCTCGCCCACTGCCATGGGGGCCTCGTCCTCCATGAACATGATGCGACCGACAACCTCGGCCGTACCCGCCATCACGTGCACACGCGCACCCGACTCGAGCACACGCGGCTTGGCTCCCTCGCGACCCAAATACGTAAACGTCATCATAAAGCGCATCGACTGGCCAAAACGGCCCGGCACGCCGAGCATCTCACCGCGATCGAGCGCGGCGACAGCATCGCCCACCAAGTTGAGCGCCACACGCTGGCCGGGCAACGCCCGCGGCGTATCGTCATGTACCTGAATCCCGCGCACACGACAGACCGTACGCGACGGTAACGCCATCAGCTCGTCACCCACCGCAACCGGCGCATCGTGCAGCGTTCCCGTCACCACGGTACCGGCGCCCTTGATCGTAAAGCAGCGGTCGATGGGCAGCCGCGGCGCGGCATCGGTGGTCTCGGCACGGGCACGGCAGGCATCCCAGCAAGCGGCAACCTGCTCGTCGAGCGCAGCCAGCAGGTCATCGATTCCCGCGCCGGTCTTGGACGACACAGGCACGGTCGACGCGCCCGCAAACACGGTGTCCGACAAAAAGTCATCAACATCGAGCTCGGCAAGCTCGGTCATCTCGGCATCGGCCAGGTCGCACATAGTCAGCGCCACCACCATATGCGTAACGCCCAGCAGCTCCAGCACATGCACGTGCTCGCGGGTCTGCGGCATCACGCCCTCGACGGCCGAAACCACCAGCACGGCCACGTCGATACCCGTGGCGCCCTGCACCATGGCGCGCAAGTAATGCGCGTGGCCCGGCACGTCGACCAGGCCAACGATCTTGCCACTCGGCAGCGCTAGCTCGCCAAAGCCCAGCTCCACGGTCATACCGCGACGGCGCTCAACCTCCAGACGGTCGGGATTCTTACCGGTCAGCGCCTCGATCAGTGCCGACTTACCGTGGTCGACGTGGCCCGCCGTGCCAACGATAACGGGACACTCCATCAGCGCCTGAACCTCACTCATCGAGCAATCGCCTTCTCAACGCATGCGGCAAGCGTCGACGCCGCCGTCTCGATATCGCGGTCGCCCACGAGCGTGCGCACATCAAACAAAATGCGATCGTGCGAAGTGCGCGTGACGACCGGCGTGTCGAAGTCCTGGACAAGCGAGCGCTTGAGCGCGTCGACCGTCAGGCGCTCGTCAACAAGACGCACGGCAACGCACATCGTCGGCAGCTCAACGGTAGGCAGCGAACCGCCACCGGGCGTCGAGGACTCCTCGACAATCTCCACCTGAACGGCGCACGGGCAACCGGCCTTATCGAGTCCGGCGACCATACGATCGCGCAGCTTGCGGGCACGACGCTCCAAATGAGCCTGTGGAAGCGTGAGCATGCTGAGCACCGGAATATCGCGATGGGCCACGTCGGCGCCGTCCATGTAGATACGCAGCGTAGCCTCGAGCGCCGTGAGCGCCAACTTGCCCGGGCGCAGGGCGCGCATAAGCGGATGCGACTCACAGGCCTGGATCAGATCACGACGGCCCATGATAATGCCCGCCTGCGCCGCGCCCAGCAGCTTATCGCCCGAGCACGACACGATATCGAGTCCTGCCGCGACCGAAGCCGGCGTGGTTTCCTCGCCGCCGCGCACCAGGATGTCATCAGGCAATAGCGCCCCCGAACCCTGGTCTTCATAGAACAGCAGGCCATGCTTGTGGGCCAGGGCGGCAAGCTCCCGAGAGCCCACTTCCTCGTGAAAGCCCTCGATACGATAGTTGGAAGGATGGACCTTGAGGATCATGGCCGTATCGGGCGTAATGGCTTGCTCATAATCTGCCAGGTGCGTGCGGTTGGTGGCTCCGACCTCGACGAGCTTGGCGCCCGAAGCCTCCATTACATCGGGGATGCGGAAGCTGCCGCCGATCTCGACAAGCTCGCCGCGGCTGACGATGACCTCCTTGCCTGCGGCATGGGTCGCCAGCACCAGCAGCACGGCGGCGGCGTTATTGTTAACGACCAGTGCGTCCTCGGCACCGGTAAGCGAGCGGATGAGCTGCGCGGCGTGCTCCTTGCGCGACCCGCGCGAGCAGGTGTCCACGCTGTACTCGAGCGTGCTGTAGCCGCGCGCGACCTCGGCCACGGCCTTGGCGGCCGACTCCGCGAGCGGGGCGCGACCCAAATTGGTATGGATAACCACACCCGTGGCGTTGACGGCAGGACGCAGACTCGGCAGCGCGGAGCGATGCGCACGCCACTCGATGGCCGAGGCCAGGTCGCGCTTAGAGCGCGGGGCGGCACCGGCGCGAATGGCGGCGCGCTCCTCGTCGAGCTCGGCCGTGACGGCGGCATGCACCACCGCGTCGCAGGTCTCCCCCGCCGCCTTCACCACTGGCCACTCGGCAAGCAGCTCGTTGACGGATGGAATGGCGCGCAGGCGGGCGCGCACCTCATCGGACATGTTCTGGCTATCGCTCATGTGCAGCCTTTCAAAACCAAGGGCAGATCAGTCGATCGTTCATCAAAAACCAGCCGAATCAATCTGCTGAATCATTCAATCGCTATTATCCTCGCGTGCCGCGATCTTTTCCACGCGAACGGCGTTTTCCTGGGTGAGCGCAGCGCTCGTCAACGGGTCCCAACGCAACGGCGTATGGTCGAGCGGACCCACGCCCAAGGCTTGAGCGCCACCGGCATCGGCGCCAAACGAACGCCCGCCGGGAGCGGCCGAGGTGAAGATGCACGCCGGATGCAGATACGGCGTCGTCTCCACGCGCACGCGGTCGCGGCCCATATCGCTCACGAGTTCGACGACCTCGCCGTCGGCGATGCCCATATGCGCAGCAGCATCGGCATTCATCTGCACGGCATCCAGGTCCGATCCAGCCTCGGCGGCACCTTGGGCAGCGAGCCTGCGCGAAGTATGCGACTCAAAGGGACGGTTGCCGCTAATGAGGCGAAACATCCCCGGGCCGGGCTCCACCATGGGAGCGATCCAGTTGGGCACACGACCCATGCCGGCTCGCTCCCATATGTCGCTTGCCAGCGCAATCTTGCCGCCATCCAAGGGAATCGCAGGCTCGCCCGTACGCGACGGCAACGCAACACCCGTGTCGGCCCAACCGCGCTCCTTGAGCTCGTCCAGATTGATCCCAAACGGTGCCACCTGGGCAGCCGCCAGATCGTCAGACGTAAACTGAAAGTACTCGCCCACGCCACACGCCTGCGCCAGACCGGCAAAGATCTCCCGACCGGGACGCGTGTCGTCATGCTGCACAGGCAGCACGGCGTTGCGGTAGAATACGCGCGAATCATTGGCGCCCACGGCTGTGCCCACGCCGCGGTCAGCCTCCAGATACGTCACGTCGGGCAGCACGAAGTCGGAAGCACGCGCCGTCTCGGACCAGCGAATATCAATCGTCACGAGCAAGTCGAGCTGCTGCAAAATACTCAACCAAGCCTGTGCATTGCCATAGCCCGCACCGGGGTTACTGGCATAGACGATGAGCCCACGCAAATCGCCGGCAAGAATCGACTGACCGATAGTCGTGCACAGGCCGCGCACCGGATCGACCAGCGGATAGCGCTCGGACCCCAGCTTGGGCCCGCGCGGCACCGGCGGCGTCGCAAAGCGTGCGGGATCGAGGTCGCCCAGCGCAAGCGGTGTGGGTGGATTGAGCGCTCCGCCCGCATGTCCAATACAGCCCAGCAGCACATCGACCATGCAGATAGCTCGCGCCGTCTGGGTACTGTTCGCATACGCGATACCGATGCCACCATGAAAGCCAGCGTCCACCACCGCAGCAGGCGCCGCGGCAGCTAGATCGCGCGCCGTGGCGGCGATCTCTGCGGCCGGCACGTCGCACATCGACTCGGCCCACTCGGGCGTCCAAGCACGGGCCGCCTGCGCCAGCTCGTCAAAACCCGTGGTATAGCGGATCACGAACTCGTGATCGTACAGGTCCTCGGCAATCAGCACGTGGACAATACCCAACAGCAGCGCCAAGTCGCAGCCCGGACGCACGCGCAGCCAGCGGTCGGCAAGCGCAGCCGAGCCGCTGCGCCGGGGGTCGACCACGATGATCTTCGCCCCGCGCCGGCGCGCATCGTTGAGTGTATCAACGGCCCCCATCGTCGACGAATCGACAATGGAACGCCCCAGGTACATAATGCAATCGGTATGCGCCAGGTCGGAGGCGGGGCTATAGCCCAAGCTATGCTCCCAACCAGTGAGACGGCTTACCTCGCAGGCGCCATCGGCACCGTACACGTTGGGCGAACCCAGCGCGTGCATAAGACGATAGCCCCAGTAGCGGTCGAACGAGGGCACGCCGAGCGTCATGCCCAGCGCACGAGGTCCGCGCTCGTCAACAATCCCCCCAAGGCGCGCCGCGATCTGCGCGAACGCCTCGTCCCACGAAATAGCATCGAACCCCGAGCCATCAGCTCGTCGGCGCATGGGGTGCACAATGCGATCGCGCTCGTCAAACGGCATTGCCAGGCGATGCCGTCCGCGAGCGCACAGGGCACGCGCCGCGCACGGATGTCCCACAACCGGCAACTCAGCCACCACACGCCCATCCTCAACATGAGCCGCAAAGGCGCAATCGGCATAGCATCCCCCGCATGTGGTCACCACGGCGCGACCGTCACGCTCCACAGCAGATACCATCTCGATTACCCCTTTCACCAGCCAAACACAACAGGTCAACAGCCCGGCAACGAGCCCCAGACCAAAAAAGCCTCCCGCACGGCAACGCCCCGCGGGAGGCCCAACGTCAAACAGACGGTATCTTACGCCTCGGACTTCTTGGCGTAGATAAACCAGTAGCCGAGCGCGACCAGAACCGCACCGCCCACAATGTTGCCCAGCGTGGCAGCGGACAGGTTAAACGCAATGCCCGCAACGTTGAGCGCATCGGTGCCGGCGACGTCGGCACCATAGCCGCACGCGTGCATCACGGCACCCATGGGCAAAAAGTACATGTTGGCGACACAGTGCTCAAAACCGCAGGCCACAAAGGCAGCGATGGGCAGCAGAATGCCCACAACCTTATCGACCACGGTCTTGCCGGCGGTACCGATCCACACGGCCAGGCATACAAAGATGTTGCACAGGATGCCGCGGAAGAAGATCGTCACCCAGTCGATCGTCACCTTGCCGGCGGCGACGCTCACCATGGAATTGGCGACCGCCTCGCCGTTGAGCTTATAGATGCCGGCCATGTACACCAAAAAGACGATGAACAGGGCACCGACAAAATTGCCGACCCAGACGACGACCCAGGCCTTGAGCATCTGAGCCAGGGTGATCTTTTTGCTCTTGAGCGCACAGACCATAAGCGAATTGCCGGTAAACAGCTCGGCGCCGCACACCAGCACCAGCACCAGGCCCAGGCAAAAGCACAGGCCGCCCACGACGCGCTGGGCGCCCCAGCCGAGCGTGCTATCGCTCAAGAACACCGTAAAGAACAGGCCGCCGAAGGCAATGAACGCACCGGCGAACATTGCCAACAGAAAGGCCTTAGCGACCGGCAGGTTGGCCTTGGTCACGCCGGCGGCCTCGGTCTTGGCCTCGATCGCGGCGGGCGCCAGGCAATCGGGAGCGGGATACTCCACCTTGGAATCTGCCATGTCAATCACTTCTTTCCTAATCAGCAGGGACAAGCGCACCTATCGCTCTTGCCCCAAGCGGACAAAGTGGGAAAAGTCGTTGGCGGCCACGGCGTCGTACACGGCGTCGACGGCGTCAAAGACTTCCGGGGACATGGGGTTGTAGAACTCCGTGTCGCCCGGCTGAATCCCGACGAAGACGTTATCATCGCACGATTGCTCAATCTCTTCGATCAGAATAGACAAAGGAAGCGAATGCGTGGTGAACATCGACTTGCGGGCCACATCGCGCTTGTCGAGCAAACGGATGGACCCGACGGGCAGCGCCATGTCGGCAGCATCGACCAAGACCAGACGCGGCGGACGCTCGCGCTTGACCTCGATGATGTCGTCCTCGGGCGTTTGGCCGCCGTCGATGGTGTACCAACCGGCGATGGGTGCGTCTTCCATCTTTTTGGAAAGCACGGGGCCGGCGGCATCGTCGGCACGCAGCACGCTTCCCGCCGTGAGCACGATACCCGCAAACGAGGCGCCGTTTACACGTCCATCTACAACGCGACCCATTACTGCAACCTCCCCGTCAGATACACGCCCGACACATCGCGCACGCGCTCAACCAGATCGCGCAACTTCATTAAGAACGCGACCTGCTGGGCATGTAGGCCAAAGTCGTCGTCGAACACCGAGATGCCGGCCTTGGCCGACCCGCGAAAACCGCGCTCGTCGAGCAGCGCATCGCAGGCCTCAAGCAGCGACGGCACCGCCGCCTTGTCGAGCTGGCACTCGCCAAAGGAGCGGATGGCCTCAAACTTAGTCCGGGCCTCCCCCTCCGGCAGCGCGTCGACGAGCGAATAGAAGACGTTCACCGGCACCGACAGGCGCGGCTCAAAGCAGTCGAGCACGCCGGTGTGGTGGCCCACGGCGAGCGTGTAGTACAGCACGTCGCAGGCCTCCTGGGGAACGTCTTCCTCGGTCTCCACAAACTTACGCGTGAGCTCGTAAAAGACCACCTGGTCGGGCGCATGGCCCAGGCAGGGGTCGGCGACGCCCTCGGCGGCCTCGTCGCTTGCGCGCGAGGCATCGCCAAAGGAGCCGCCGAGCATACCGGGGCCCGCAAAGTAACCAGAGCGGTCCGTGAGCTCCATCTAGCGACCTCCGGCCAGCACCAGATCCTGCAGCGCCGAGTACACCTCGACGCGGCGGGGATCATCCTGCTTGTCGATGAGCAGCGCCATGGCACCGCGGATATCGCCCTTGGGTGCGCCCTCGAGCGTATCCATAAACTCGTTGGCCAGGTCGCGACCATAGCGGTAACCGCTCATGGCGCGAGCCTCGCGCTCAATGGCAACGCGCAGCTTGTACGGCACGCCGGGGTGCAGGATATCGGCCTGCTCGCCGGCGGCCTCCACCGTGGTCTCGTCATGGAGCTTTTGGTCAAGCAGACCGAGCGCCATGGCAAAGCCGTAGATGGTCTGCGCGGGGCTGGGCAGGCAGCCGGGGATGTAGACATCGACCGGCAGAATCTTGTCGGTGCCGCCCCAGACGCAGTAGTTGTCGTAGAAGATGCCGCCAGTGCAGCCGCACGCGCCGTAGGACACCACGATCTTGGGATCGGGTGCGGCCTCAAAGGCGCGCAGGGCCGGCATGCGCATGGCTCGCGTCACGGCGCCGGTGTACAGCAGCACGTCGGCGTGACGGGGCGAGGGCACGACCTTAATACCAAAACGCTCGACGTCGAAGACGGGCGTAATAGAACCGAAGATCTCGATCTCGCAGCCGTTGCAGCCGCCGCAGTCAACACGGTAGACGTACACCGAGCGTTTGATCTTCTTAAGAAGGGTCGCCTTGGCCTTCTCGATGCTCTCGTCGAGCTCGATCTTGGTCGGGCGGTACTGAAGCCGCTCGGGCAAAAGCGTGGGTTCGGCCATGGTTACTCCTCCTTCGTATCAAAATCCATGATGATGCCCTCGACCGGCGCAGGTCCGGCGGGGATCTCGGGCGCATCGGGGTTGAGCTCGCGGTCGATATACTCCGGGTTCACGCCGTGGCCGCCCAGATACTCCATGCCGGGGCCCTGGGGCTCACCGGACGCAAGCGTCTCGTTGGCAGCCATGCCACGCGCGTTGCCGGTCTTTACGGCCGAGGCGGCGCGCAGGGCGTCGAGCTCGCGCTTGCACTCCTGGCACATACCGACGGTACGGGCGGCCTGCTCGGCCTCCATGCCGCCGGCCTTTTGCAGCAGGCGCTTGGCGTAGTCGATCTCCTTGTGCGGGGCAAACGGCTTGCCGCAACGCGAGCAGTGCTCGAGCGTATAGACGCTCTTGCTGGTGAGGTCGTCCTTGCTCATGACGGCCAGCTCAAACTCCTCGGTGAGCTTGATGGCCTCCATGGGGCAGGCTTCCTCGCAGCGGCCGCAAAAGATGCAGCGACCGTAGTCGATCGACCAGGTGATGGTATCGGCCGCAAGGTCGGTGTCCATGCGAATGGCATCGGCCGGGCACGCCACGCCGCAGGCACCGCAGGCGATGCAGAGCTCCGCGTTGTGCTCGGGCTTGCCGCGCATGTCCTTGTTGGTGGGGAACGGCGCAAACGGGTACTTGACCGTCGCGTCGCCCGCCTTCGCGTTGACCTTCCAAAGCTTCAGCATATTAGAGCGCCTCCTCATCGAGCGGAGCGGCAACGGAGCCCTCGCCCGCAAGCGGCGACTTGTCGCGCCAGACGTTCTCGAACTGCTCCTTGTCCAGCACGTGATCGCGCTTAGCGGCGACATCGGTCACCGTCACGCGGTCGGTGCAGGAGTAGCACGGGTCGAGCGAACCGACGATCAGCGCCGCATCGCCCACGGTGTTGCCGCGGAACATGTAGCGCAGGACCGGCCAGTTGCTGTACGTAGCGGCCTTGGCGCGCCAACGGTAGCACTTCTGGTTGTTGCCGAGCATGGCCCAGTGCACGTCCTCGCCGCGCGGCGCCTCGGTGGCGCCGATGGCGTACTTGTGCGGGGTGTACTCCCAATCCGTGGTGAGGATGGGGCCCGACGGGCAATTCTCGAGCATGGTCTCGATCATGTCGATCGAATCGTAGACCTCCTGGATGCGAACGGCGGTACGGCCGAAGGCATCGCAGGTGTCGGCCGTGGCGGCGTGCATCTTTTGGACGTCCGGATCGGCGTAGCCGTCGAAGGGATGATCAAAACGCACGTCGCGGGCATAGCCCGAGCCACGCATAAGCGGTCCGACCGGCGAGAAGTCGCGTGCGATCTTGCGGTCCAAGATGCCAATGCCACTCGTACGCTCAATAAAGTTGGGCGTGGAGAGCAAGACGTCGACGAGTTCCTGAACCTCGGAGCGCAGCTGGTGGATGGTCGTGAGCGTGGAAAGCTTCTGCTCGGCCAAAATGTCGCGACGCACGCCGCCGATCACGTTGAGACCGTAGGTCTTACGGTGACCGGAGAGCTTCTCGGCCAGGTCCATGGACTTCTCGCGGACGCGGAAGAACTGCTGGAAGCCGGAGTCGAAGCCCGTGTAGTGCGATGCGAGACCAATGTTGAGCAGATGCGAGTGCAGGCGCTCGACCTCGAGCATGATAGCGCGAATGTACTGGGCGCGCGGCGGGACATGGATGCCCTGGGCGCGCTCGACGGCCTCGGCATAGGCCACCGAGTGGGCGCAGCCGCAGATGCCGCAGATGCGGTCGGCGAGGAACGTCACGGCGTCATAGTTCAGGCGCGTCTCGGCGACCTTCTCCATGCCGCGGTGCACGTAGAACAGACGGTAGTCGGCGTCCACGATCGTCTCGCCCTCAACAAACAGGCGGAAGTGGCCGGGCTCGTCGGAGGTAATGTGCAGCGGGCCCATGGGGACGAGCGTCGTCTCCTTGTCCTTGGTGTCGGCCAAGAACTCGTAGTTTTCCATGTCGCTCGCGGGAGCGGGACGGAAGCGGTAGTCCATGGAGTCCTTGCGCAGCGGGTACAGGCCGCTGGGCCAGTCATCGGGCAGCACCAGGCGACGACGATCGGGCAGACCCTCGGGGATCAGGCCGAACATATCGCGCAGCTCGCGCTCACCCCACACGCAGGCAGGGACGAACGGCGTCACGGACGGGAACGTCATCTTGGCGGGATCGACCTCGGTGCGCACGGTCACCCAGCCGGGGTCCTCCCCCTCCATGGAGATGACGTAGTACACGGCGTAACGGCCGCACAGACTGCGCTCATCGTTGCCGATGATCACGGGAATCCAACCGTAGCGCTCGTAATACAGGTAGTGGACGGCCTCGGGCAGCTTGTCCTGCTTGACGGTAATCGTCAGCTGGTCCTCGCACTGCCACTCGACCTTCTCGATGCAGCCCGGAACGGCGCGGCGCAGGGCCTCGACATGGCTCTCGCAGCGACGGGCATACACCTTGTTCTCAGTTTCAATCATTCGTTACTCCACCTCGCTCTGAGCGGTCTCGGTACCGAACACAGCGCGGTACATCGGCGTCGCGTGAAGTTCCTCGGTGCTCTGCTCGAGCACGATGCCGGTCGCGGTCTCCACACCGTGCACGAGAGGCAGCGGGGTGGCGATGCCAAACCACAAGATCATGACAGCCAGGATGATTTCGGGGATCAGCATGAGCGCCGGGGCCTCGTGCTTACCCATGCCCTCGGGAGCATGACCGAACACCGACTTAAGCGCGATGCGGGTGAGCGCAGAGATGGCCACGGTAAGACCGAGGGCGACCACGACGACCAGCCACATGGGACCGGCGGTAACACCGGCGACAAAAGTCAGGAACTCGGAAATAAACATGCCAAAGGGCGGGAAGGCGGCAAGACCGAGCAGCGCCAGGATGGCGAGCGCGGCGGTTGCGGGTGCAACCTCGACGACGCCCTGGATCTTGGCCAGGCTACGCGTGCCAAAGGCGTGCTGGATGTTGCCGGACACGCAGAAGGCAAGCGTCTTGGTAAAGCCGTGGAACACGCAATGCAGCAGGGCCGCAGCGATACCCAGCGGGCCACCGATACCCAGGCACAGGGCGATAACGCCCACGTTCTCCACAGACGAGTACGCAAAGCGGCGCTTGAGGTCGTCCTGGCGGAACATCGAAAGTGCCGCCACCAAAATGGACAGCGTGCCGACGATCAACAGCAAAAGCTGCGGATACTCGGCGCCCACGGCCTGGATGGTAAAGCCATAGAAGCGCATGATCACAAGCATGGCGCACTTGAGCAGCACGCCCGAGAGCAGGGCCGAAACGGGGCTCGGGGCCTGGGAGTGGGCATCGGGCAGCCAAGTGTGCATGGGGAACAGGCCGGCCTTGGTGCCAAAGCCGATCACGACAAACGCAAAGGCGAGGCGCATGAGCGTCGGGTCGAACTGGTCGGCATACGGAAGCACGCACGACAGGAATGCGGCCTCGTGGGCGTTGGGAATCACGTCGGCGGCGTTGGCATAGATCAGCAGCGTGCCAAAGAGGCCAAAGGCCACGCCGGCGGTGCAGACCATGGCGTACTTCCAAGAGGCCTCGAGGGCGGTCTTGTTCTTGTAGATACCGACGAGAAACACGGTGGAAAGCGTGGTTGCCTCCACGGCGGCCCACGTGAGGATCATGTTGTTGGACAGGCACGCGAGCAGCATGGTGAACACAAACAGGCTAAACAGCGCAAAATACTGCTTGGCGCGCTCGGCGGGCATGGCACCCTCCTCGATGTCGGCCTTGACGTAGGGCAGCGAGAACAGCCCCGTGAGAAAACCGATAAAGCCGATGAGCAGCACAAAGATGGAGCCCAGCGAATCGAGGTGGAACCACAGGCCAAGGGCGTTGGCGGTGTTGCCGCTCACAAGGACGTCGCCGGCGGTCATAAGCGACAGCACCAGGACGGCTGCGACGGAGACCAGGTTGAGACCGGCAAACACGTTATAGGACGTGTTCTTGGGCAAAAACGCCATGACCAGCGAGAACACCAAAGGAGTCGCGAGCAGGGCGAGAATCAACGTTTCCATGGACTACCCCCTCAGCTCGGACAGGTCGCGCGCATCGAGCGAGTGGGAGTCGTCCCAAATGCGACGCACGACGATGGACATGATGATGACGGCAAAGATGGCGTCGGTGGCGATGCCAATCTCGATGATCTCGGGAGCGGTGGGGGCCAAAAGCGCGAGCGTCACATGGCTGCCGTTTTCCATAAGGCAGTATCCAAAGATCTGCTTCATGATGTTGCGCTGCGAGATGATGCAGGTGAGGCCCACAAAGAAGTGAGCGAAGCTAATAGCGAGCGCAGGCGTTGCGACCTCGGCCGTAGGCAGGCTGATCTGCGTCACGACGGCAAAGCAGATGGCAACCTCGACGGCGATGATGCAGATGGCCCATGCAGGCTTAATGCCGGCAGCCAGCGAAGCGTCGCTCGGCTCGCCCATCTTCTTGTACGCGCGGTTGAGAATGTACGGAACCAGGACGACCTTGGTGATAAAGGCAGAGCCGGCCCACATAAGGAGCTCCTGCGCACCGGTGGTGACACCGAGCGTGGCGAGCAGCCCCACGAGCACCAGCGACTGAACCGCATACCAGCGGATGGAGTGCTTGATGTTCTTGGAGATGACCACCATGGTGGACGTGACGATCAGAAGGCCGCCAAGGATGTTGACGATCGAATAACCCATGTCGTTCTACCTCCTAACCGATCCAGCTGGCCGAAAGCGGGCCGCTGACGATGACCATGATGATGAGCACGATGAACACGAATGCCATCGCACGGGGAAGCGGTGCTCCCGCGGCGACCTCTTCGCTCGGCTCACCGGGCAGGCAATAGCCCATCCACTTAAGGAACCAGGCAAAGGTGGCGACGGTCTCTGCAACCATGATGCACACGAGCACCAGGATCGCGACGTTGCCGGCACCGACGGAGAAGCCGCCGGCGATAATCTGGAACTTCGAGAAGAACGTGTTCATGGGCGGCACGCCGGCAATGGCGAGCGCCGCCACACCAAAGCCCACACCCGAGATCGGGTACTTCTTTACGATGCCGCGCAGCTTGGGCAGCATACGCGTACCGAGCGTAAAGGAGAACGAGCCGGCGATCAGGAAGAACAGGGTCTTGGCAAACGCGTGGTTAAAGATATGGCACACGGCGCCGTCAAAGGCGAGCTGGCTGCCAAAGACCGAAAGGCCCAGGCCAAAGAACACGTAGGAGAGCTGGGCGATCGTGGAGAACGCCAGCAGGCGCTTCATGTCCTTTTGCGGCAGGTACATCAAGAAGCCAAAGAGCATGGTGACCATGGCGTCGATGACGGCGACCCAGCCCACAATCTCGGGCACGTCGCCGGCAGAGACGAGGGCGCGGGCGAACACGCACACGCCGACCTTAACCATCGAGGCGCCGTGCAGGTAGGCCGAGACAGGCGTGGGGGCCTCCATGGCCGAAGGCAGCCACATGTACATAGGCACCTGCGCGGACTTTGCCCAGGCCGCAAACAGCACGAGCAAAAGGACGATGGCCTTAAGGTTAGAGTCCAGGCCGGCAATCGCGGAGATGGCGAAGGTACCGGTATGGGCAAACACGATAGCGGCACCCAGGTACAGGCCAAGCGCGCCGATATGCGTGATAATGAGGGCCTTCATGCCGGCCTTCTTGGCCGTGGGGGTCATGTAGTAGCTGATGAGGCCCCAAGAGCACGCGCCCGTGATCTCAAAGAACACGAGCTGGCCCAGAAGGGTCGAGCTGTACACAAGACCGGCCATGGCACCGATAAAGGTCGCGAGGTACGCATAGAAGCGACGACGCGGCGCATCGGGGTGCTCACGGTTGTTCTCGCTCATATAGGGAATCGAGTAGATCACGACAAGCAGGCCGATGCCCACAAAGGCGGGCGCGAGCAGCGTGCTCATACGGTCAAACGTAAATCCCATGACGAGGGTCTGCCCAAACGAGATCAGAGGGACCTGCGTATCGGGCATGCCGGCACCGGCGAAGTTCGCGGCGAGGGCGATGGTGCAGACCGTCGAGACGGCAGCACCCAAGACGCTGAACCACTTGGCGTACGAACGGGGGAACAGGGCGACAAGCACCGAGGCCACCATCGGGGCCGCGATAGCGACCAAGCCGAGAAGGGACAGGCTGACTGCAAATGACATTGTTTCTCCCTTCTCCTACACGCCGACGATGACGAAGACAAACGCCAGAACGGCGATGCCCACGACGGCCCAGGTCTGGTTGCCAAGCACCTTAAAGCGCGAGCGCGAGCAGGAGTTCTCGATCACGCCGCAGATCACAAAGTCGATCAGGCACTTCACGAGGAACACGACGGCTCCCAGAACAGCCGCGGCGCCGATGGCAGCAGGCTCGCCCCAGGGGACGAAGATCGCGCAGAACCAGGCGACGACAAGGACCTGCTTCATGCTCATGGCGAGCTTGGCCATGGCAAGCGACGGACCGGAAAGCTCGGCAAGCGGGCCCTCCTGAAGCTCCTGCTCGGCCTCGGCCTGGTCAAACGGCAGCTTGCCCAGCTCCATATAGCAGGCAACGGCAAAAGCGATGCCGGCAAGGATCACGGCGACCGGCGCATCGACGGCACCCGTCATGATGTGCTGGCCCATGGTGGCGATGTCGGTAGAGCCGCATACAAGGGCTGCGGCGAACAGCGCCAGCAGCATGGACGGCTCGATGAGCACGCTCATGAGCAGCTCGCGGACACCACCGATACCGGCGTAGGCATTGGAGGAATCGACGCCGCAGAGGGCGAAGAAGAAGCGGGCGAGCGCCAGGCTGTACATGATGGTGATGGCGTCACCAAAGACCGGAATGGGGCTTTGTGCCGTAAAGAGCGGCAGGCCCATGGCGAGCATAAAGGCGACGGCAAAGAACAGCGGCGGCATGATGCGAAGCGCGAAGCTCGCATCTTCGCTTTGGGACTCGGGGCGCGCAAAGAGCTTTGCGATGTCGCGGTAGTCCTGCATGATGCTCGGTCCGCGACGGTTGTGCATCTTGGCGCGGATCACGCGGCCGAGGCCGGAGAAGAACGGCGCAACGGCCATGACGACCACGCCCTGCAGAACGGCAAGTACGATGTTGTTCATGCTCTCCCCTCCCTAACCCATTTTGACGGCGAGCACGAGGAACACCACGAGCGCCGCGACGATGTAGCAGATATAGATGCTGTAGTTGCCGCCCTCGAGCTTGGTCGCGAGGTCGGCGAGCTTCTCGACACCCTTATGCGGGGCATCGACGAGAACCTTGTCGGGTACGGGCTCCACGGCCTCGGCCACGCCGGTGAGCTTCTGGAAGAAGTGGGCGATGGACCAGCAGATGGCCGTGCAGCGGTCGCGCAGCGTGTAGAGGGGCTGCATAAACCAAGAGACCTCGGAAGCGAAGGTCGTGGCGACGACGGGCATATGCTCGTTGGGAGCATAGCCGCATGCCCACGGCTGGGACTTCTGCACCTTGCCGACCGTCTTGAGCTTGCGGAAACCGCAGGCAAGGCCGACGAGCACCACGAGCGCAATGGCGATCGCGGGCGTGGAGGTGGCAGCGCCGGAGTACTGGTTCATGAGCTCCATACCCTCGGCGGCAAACACGCCACCGTACGGATGCAGCACGGACGCGGCGACATCGACCAGCACGGGCGCGATCACGGGAGCGCCAATGCCCAGCACGACGCAGATGGCCGCGAGCAGACCCTGCGCAAACACCATGGGGGCGGGAACCTCCTTGGCATTGGCCGCGGCCTCGGAGCGAGGTGCGGAGGCAAAGGAGACGCCGTAGGCCTTGACGAAGCACGTGACAGCCAGCGCGCCGGTAATGGCGAGCGCGACGGCAGCGAACACGGCCACGATCATGACGGCCTTGTCGCCCTGCATGGCGGCGTTAAACAGCGACTGATAGGTAAACCACTCGGACACAAATCCGTTGAAGGGCGGGATGGCCGAGATGGCAAGCGCGCCAACGAGGAAGCAGATGGCCGTTGCCGGCATACGACGGAACAGGCCGCCCATCTTCTCCATATTGCGCGTACCCGTGGAGTACAGCAGCGCACCGGCGCCCAAGAACAGCTCGCCCTTAAACATCGCGTGGTTAAACGTGTGGTAGAGGGCGGCCATCAGGGCCAGGACGGCGACACCGACCGAGTCGAGCGCCATGGCGGCCATGGAGGCGCCCACGCCGAGCAGGATGATGCCGATGTTCTCGACGGAGTGGTAGGCCAGCAGGCGCTTGATGTCATGCTCCTGCAGGGCGAAGGCCACGCCGAGGACCGACGAGATCGCGCCGAAGACCATGACCATGAGGCCCCACCAGACCTGAACGCCCGAGGCGGAGAGCAGGTCGAGACCCACCTTGAGAATGCCGAAGATACCGATCTTGATCATGCCACCGGACATGAGGGCACTCACGTTGGACGGCGCCTCGGGATGTGCCTTGGGCAGCCAGCCGTGCAGCGGGATGATACCGGCCTTGGCGCCAAAGCCAAAGAAGGCGAGCACGAAGCACACGGATGCGACCGCGGGGCTAAACTGCGTGGCGCGGAAATCGGCAAACGCGAACGAGCCGCCGGCGAAGTTGGTCATGGTGAGGAAGCTCGCCATGATGAGCACAAAGCCCACGTGCGCGATCACAAAGTAGAGCCAACCGCCGTGGATGGAGTTCTCGTTCTCCTCGATCACGACGAGGAAGTACGAAGTCAGCGACATGAGCTCAAAGGCGACCAGGAACCAAAACACGTTGTCGGCGGTGATGACGAGCATCATCGAGGCGACGAACGTGTTAAAGAAGAAGCCAGCGCGGCCCTTCTTGCCCGGATACTCATCAAAGTAGTTGAGACCGTAGATCGAACCGGCAAACGCGAGCACCGAGATGAGCGCCACGAACAGGCCGGACAGCTGATTGAGCAGCAGCTGGAAATGGGCAAATGGGAAGAACACGATGGTGTCGACCGACGTGACATCGCCCAGCACGGCCTGGATACCGGCCACAAACGAAAGCACCGCGGCGACGGCGCCGATAAGGCAGCCAGCGGTCTTGGCGGCGTTATCGGCCTTGATCAGCAGAACCGAGGCGAGCGCACCGATGCACGAGACGGCAAGCGATGCGATAAACAGCGTCATGCTATCCATTGTTTACGCTCCCTTCTGCTTTCTCGGACAGGCCCTGGGCCACAGCGGTAACGTCGACAGCCGGACCGTTTTCGATCGAGCGCAGGCGCTTGGCCTCGTCGAGCTCGCGATCGGCCGCGCCGCCCATGACGGTCAGTGCCTTGGTGGGGCACGCCGCCACACAATGCGGGCCGTCCGGATCGAAGGCGCATAGGTCGCACTTGACAGCGCAGGTGTACTGGCCGGGAGCCCACGTAAGCAGGCTGCTCAGGGACTTAGGATACGAAGGCGTCGGGTCGCACATGCCTGCGACACCGGCGATAGACGTGCCATCGGGATGGATGGCTCCGAAGGGGCACGCGATGGCGCACAGCCTGCACCCGATGCACTCCTGCTCCTTGACGTGGATGCGGTCGCCATCGTGCTCGATGGCATTCACCGGGCAGACCTCGGCGCAGGGGGCACCCTCGCAATGGTGGCAGGCAAGGGCGGCCGAAATACCGCCGGTCTTCACAAGCGCCAGGCGCGGCGTATCCTGAAGACCCTGCATCCGGTGGGCGTCGGCACAGGCAGACTGGCATGTTCCGCAGCCGATGCACCTCTCCGGGTTGATGTCGATGAAGCGGTTCATCCCCACTTCCTTTCAAAATAACGGGCCGGGCTCCCGAACGTACGGGACGCCCGGCCCAAAAAGCCAACGAGAACGGGACTACACGATTTGATTCACGTGCGTCTCGTCGTCGAACTTGGCGGCGCCGGGCTCAACGTCCTGTGGAGCGGCGGCGTCGACCAGAGCCTGCTTGAGCTCGGTGTACTGACGCTCGACTTCGCCCTCGGCCCAGACCTGGTCGGCAATGGCGTCGACCTGGCAGGCGGAGAACTTGTCCTCGGGCGTGTGCGAGACCGGGTCGACCTTGTGCATGGTCAGCTCGTTGCACTTGCCGATCCACCACTGGTAGGTCATATAGACCGTGCCCTTGTTGATACGGTCGCTCACGTCGGCGCGGCTGTATACCTGGCCGCGGCGGCTGTGAATCGAGACGATGTCACCGTTCTTGATGCCGCGCGCCTGGGCGTCCGCGGGATTCATGCGGACAAAGCCGGGCTCGTCGGCAAGCAGCGCCAGCGTCTTGCAGTTGCCGGTCATCGAACGGCAGCTGTAGTGGCCGACCTCACGGACGGTGCACAGGATGAGCGGGTACTCATCGTCGGGAAGCTCGGAGGGCGCCTCCCAGTCGTGCGCCATCAGGTTGGCGCGGCCGTCCTTGGTGGTGAACTTGCCACCGGCGAACATGTCGGCCGTGCCATGGTCGTTCACATCGGTGCTCTTGACCGGCCACTGGGCGTAACCGCCCTCGGGAGCCATCTTCTCGTAGGTCGCGCCCACAAAGTTGGGGCACAGGCTAATGCACTCGTTCCAGATCTGCTCGGTGTTGTCGTAGTGCATGGGGTAGCCCATGCGCGTAGACAGGTCCGCGAAGATCTCCCAGTCGTGGCGGCACTCTCCCTTGGGCGGAACGGCCGCGTCAAAGTGCTGGAAGCTACGGTCAGACGCGGTAAAGACACCCTCGTGCTCACCCCAAGAGGTAGCGGGCAGGATGACGTCGGCGAGCATAGTCGTCTGCGTCATAAAGATGTCCTGGCAAATGAACAGATCCAGCTCGGAGAGCGTCTTGCGCATACCGGCCGAATCGGGCTCGGTCTGGACCGGGTCCTCGCCGTAGTTGTAGAAGCAGTGCACCTTGCCCTCGTCGACCAGGTGACCCAGGTCGGTGAGTTTGTAGCCCTCCTCGAGCGGGAGCTTTTCCTCGGGCACGCCCCAGGCCTTGGCAAACTTAGCACGCGCAGCCGGGTCGGTGACTTTCTGGTAGCCAGGGTACAGGTTGGGCAGCATGCCCATATCGCAGGAGCCCTGGACGTTGTTCTGACCGCGCACGGGCGCGAGGCCGGAGTTGGGTTTGCCGATCTGGCCGGCAACGCAGGCGATGGAGGCGATGGTGTGCACCGTCTTCAGGTTCTGCTTCTGCTGGCATACGCCCATGCCCCAGCCAATGATGGCAGAAGGCTTCGCCGTGGCGTACATCTCGGCAGCTTGGTGGATCAGCGCGGGATCGACACCCGTGATGTCCTGTACGGATTCGGGAGTGTAGTTCTTGATGGTCTCCCACCACTCGTCAAAGCCGTTCGTGTGCTCGGCGACGAATTCCTTGTCGTAGAGGCCATCGTTGACCAGACAGTTGGCAAAGGCGTTGAGGAACGCAACATTGCAACCGTTCTTGATCGGAAGGTAGAGATCGGCGATACGCGCGGTTTCGATATGGCGCGGGTCGGCGACGATGATCTTGCAACCCTTTTCTTTGGCTCGCACGATACGCCTTGCGACGATGGGGTGCGAATCGGCAGGGTTATAGCCGAAGAGGAAAATGCAGCCCGCATCCTCCATACCGGGGATGGAGCATGACATGCAACCTGAACCAACCGTGTCCATCAGACCGAGGACAGTAGGGCCGTGTCAAGTACGGGCGCAGTTGTCCACGCTGTGGGTGCCGATGCACGCACGCGTAAACTTCTGCATGACGTAGTTCGCCTCATTGCCGCCGCCTCGCGAAGAGCCGGTGGTCATGACAGCGTTAGGACCATATTCGTCAATTATGGCCTGCATCTTAGATGCGGTGAAATCCAGTGCCTCGTCCCAGCTTACGCGCTCAAGATCCGCGCCCTTGGTGCGGCGGATCATCGGGTGCAGTACGCGAGGAGTCAAGATCTTGGTGTCGTTGATGAAGTCGTAGCCGCTCATGCCCTTAAGGCACAGCTCGCCCTGATTGGTGATGCCGTTGAGCGGTTCAGTACCCACGACCTGGCCGTTTTGGACCAAGAGGTTAAACTGGCAACCGGCGCCGCAATACGGGCAGATCACTTTATGCTTCTCCATGACACCCTCCTTCCTTTCTCTGCTACCGATTAATCGGTACGTATTTGACAATCGTTGGGCCTGTATGGCCGCCTGCCTACGCCTCGTTTTCGATGGTGGAACGGGCACGCTCGGCAGTCAGTTCTGCCAGACGCTCCTCGTCTACCAGGGTGAGGCCCTTGGTCGGGCACGCCTCGGCACACGCCGGACCGCCGGGACGGTCCACGCACAGGTCGCACTTGAGCACGAAGCTCTTAGTCTGCGAACCCACGCGAACGTCACCCATCAAGACGGGGACCTGCGTGGTCGCCACGCTCACGGCGCCAAAGGGGCATGCCATGACGCAGCTCTTGCAGCCGATGCAGTTGTCCTCGTTGACGCCGATACGATGGTTCTTTGGATCAAAGAACAAGGCGTCCGTAGGACAGGCCTTCGCGCACGGGGCGTCCTCGCAGTGGTGACATGCCACCGGCGCGGAGATCTCGTAGGTGCGCGTTACGCGCAAGCGCGGCGCGGCAATGTTGCCGGGGATGTCGTGTGCCTCGATACACGCTGCCATGCAGGTTTGGCACCCAATGCAGCGCGAGGAATCGGCTACGACTCGTTTATTGCCCATGTTGTTCACTCCCTCCTGAATCCCATGCCGGAGAGATCCTGCCGACGTTGCCCCAGGCCGCCCGTGGCCTGGCATCGGTAAATCGAGTGCCCGCGGCGAAACAGGCAATCGACGGAATTTCTCCAACGGTATACACACTGAATATACGCAGTTGCCACGGGCGAACTTGGGCATAAGCCCTGCAATACGGGTGTATTGCAGTGGTTTTGGCAGGTCGGGATTATTCTCGGTGGACTATAAAGTCGAGTGTATTACACGCGTAGGCATATGAGATTTTCACGCTCTCCTTCTGCGGATGTATTACGCTTGTAGTTATGTTTACACTCATTAACTTGAGTGAAATAAAGTGGTGGATATAAGATAGTCAAAAGAAAGCACAGGGCGAATTTGACCATCCGTGTTGCACTAGATAAGGGGGCTAGCGATGTCATCGACTCAAAAACGAGCCATCCTACAGGTGCGCATTCGCGAAGAGGACAAACAGCATGCCGAGCGTCTCTACGACGCCATGGGCACATCGCTTGCCGAGGCCGTTCGCCTTTTTGTTTCGCAGAGCATCCTCATGCGCAAACTGCCTTTTCAGCCGATCGCCGTGCGCTCAAAGGATGGCACGGCTGCCTACGGAGTGCTTAAGGCTTACGGGGACCCCAATCGCCGGTCCGAGGAACGCAACGCCTGGATTGAATATCTCGCCGCAGAAAGCGACGATTCGATCTTGGGTCCCGAGGAAGTAGACATCCATGAGTAGCACCATCATCGACGAGACCGTTATCCTACGCTACCTGCTTAACGACGACGAAGTTTTGTCACCGCGCGCCGCCAAGGTTATCGCCACGCGCACCACCCGCGTCTACCCCGAGATCATCACCCGTGTCGCCGTCACGCTGCGCGATGTCTACAAGGTCCCCCGCCCCAAAATCGCGGCGGCGCTGACCAGGTTGCTCGACGACGTCATGGTCGACGAGCCCACCGTCATCGCCTTTGCCATCAAGCTGTTTGGCAGGACGCATATGGACTTTAGCGACTGCCTGCTCGCAGCCCGCACCGCCATCTACAACGACGACGTCGTGAGTTTTGGCAAGCCCATCATCCAAGGCATGATCGACTACCGCCGCAAGCGCCAAACCGCAGCCGAAGCCCGCAGCCGAAGCATCGACTCCACCATCGACAAGCTCCGCCATCGCCCCCGCAGCTAACCCCATGCCCACCTAAGTTGCGGTGCGGGATCGATTTCCATCACCCGGCACACTTATGAAAATGGCTCTGTTCCCAAAAGGAAGCAGAGCCATTCATCTATCTTGTGGAGCGGGCGACGGGAAGTCCAAGGATTTGCTTCGCAAATCCTTGTTCCGCTGCGGGCCGATGGCCCTTGCGTGCTGCGCTGGAAAATGCTCACGCATTTTCTCAGCTCCGCACCCTGCCGGGTTCGATTCCCGTCACCCGGCACTCATACGAAAACGGCCCTGGTTCCGAAAGGAGCCAAGGCCGTTGGTCTATCTTATGGAGCGGGCGACGGGAATCGAACCCGCGTCATCAGCTTGGAAGGCTGGGGTTCTACCATTGAACTACGCCCGCAAGATATGGTCGGGACGACAGGATTTGAACCTGCGACATCCTGCTCCCAAAGCAGGCGCGCTACCAAACTGCGCCACGTCCCGAAGGTGTTGAGCAGCTAAGGTCTAAACCTTGCGTGTCCCAAAGCGAAGGAAATTATAGGGTAGACTCCCCGCCTGCGCAAGCGCAGAAACCCTAGCTCCTCGAATGTGCGACAAACTGGCTATGGGCCAGGCCGATCACAAACGCCACCACGGCAACCGGCGCCCAGGCGGCACCGATGTCCGCCAGGGGCAGCGCATCGAACGGCAACCAAACACCCGCAAAGAACGCATCGCGGACCGAGGTGATCACGCTCTGCACCGCGACGACACCGCCGACCCAGACCCACACCTGCGGGTGCACATCGCAAAAGCCGTGGGCCAGACCCATAAGCACCAGCACGATGGCGACAGGATACAAGGCGTTAAGCATGGGCACCGAGAACATGAGGATCACGTCGAGGCCCACATTGGAGAGCACACACGAAAATGCGGCGAACACAAAGGCGAGAATCGCGAACGGGCGGCGCATGGCCTCCTCGGAAGCCTCCGCTCCCCCTTCGACCACATAGGTCTCGCAGAAGTAACGCGAGCAGCAGCTGATGAGGCCAATGCACACGTTCATGCAGGCGAGGAAGAAGATCGCGAAGACCACGACCGTGCCGGCCAGCCCAAAGTGCATGGAGGCCGAGCGAGCGAGGATGGCAGCACCGTTGGTAGCGTCGGGCATCACGGTGCCGAGCTGCATACCGGCAAGAGCCAGGCCGCAGTAGATGATGGCCATGAGCACACCGGCAATGACACCGGAGCGCGAGATCTCGAAGGCCACGCGTTTGTCGTCGGTCACACCCAGCTCGTGAATGGTCTCGGCGATGATGATGCCAAAGGCGAGCGATGCAAGCAGGTCCATCGTCTGATAGCCGGTCAAGAAGCCCTGCACAGCAGCGCCCGCATCATAGGGAGCCTGCGGCGCGGCAGCCGGACCCAGCGGTGAGATCACGGCAGCGCCAACGACCAGCACAATGAGTGCGATGAGCGCGGGGCCCGTAATGCGACCAAGCACGCGCGTGATAACGCCCGGGCGCAGCGTAAGCGCAAACGCGACCACGAAGAAGGCGACAGCGAAGACTAGGCGTGCGGTGCCAAGCGAGATGCCCTCGGGCAGCAGCGGCACCAGCATCTCGAAGGCCGTGGAGCTCGTACGCGGAATGGCCAGGCACGGACCGATCGCCAGGTACACTGCCGCGACGAAGAACTCGCCAAACTTGGGGTGCACGCGGCCGGCCAGCTCGCGCGCCGTTCCAGCAAGTGCCACGGCGATGAAGCCCATGACGGGCAGGCCGATAGCGGCAATCAAAAAGCCGATCATGGCAAGCGGCGTGGCAGAACCTGCCTGCAGTGCCAGAAGCGGCGGAATAATGAGGTTGCCGGCGCCAAAGAGCATCGAGAACAGAGCGATGCCGACGGTAACGACATGGTCGGAGCGAAGGCCGCGCGGGGCAGATGAAGCCATAAGGCCACCTTTCGGGTCGAAACAAAAACGGGACGGGCAAAATACCCGTCCCGCAAGTATAAACGCTTGAGCAGGCCAGATGGTGCAAAGTATCAATCTGATTGCCCATTTAGAGCCGCTACGCGTCAGAGCGACGGCGACGCAGCAGCTCGAGTCCCAGCGCGACAAGTGCAACGGCGCCCGCAGCGACGGCAACAGCGAGCGGTGCCCTGTCACCCGTATCGGCAAGCTGCTGAGCGCTCGACTTGGACGAAGCCTTCTGTCCGGAGTTTTCCGCGCCATTCGCCTTTGTCTTATCAGCCGCGGAGTTATCCGAGCTGCCGGGTTTTGCCGGGTCCTTAGAATCCGACTGGTCGGAATCGGGCGTTCCGGGCTTATCCGGGTCCGGCTTATCCGGCTGGTCAGGTTCCGGTTTATCGGGCTCGGGCTTGTCCGGCTGGTCCGGATCGGGTCCATCGGGTTTATCCGGGTCGGGAACCACCGGATCCGGGTCGACAGGTTCCTGCTTCCTCTTCACCGTCAGCGTACCGGGCTCAACCTCGACATCGAAGTTCGGGTCGGTGACCGTCGCGCCGATCTTGTACTCGCCCGCCGGAGAGCTCTCGTCGGCATCACAGGAGTACTCGGCCTTCACGCCCGAGGTATCGACCGCGCTCTCCAGGCTCGAGGTGAACGCGGGGTTCGCCTCTCCCTCGTAGCGCTCGGCGTCATCGACCTTTACCTTGAGCTTCGCCGGCGTAATCTTGAACTTGCGCGAGGCGGCGCCGATATACCCGTCGCTTCGCAGCGTGGCTACGGCGCGGTACGTGCCGGCATCGGTCGGGGCCTCACTCGACGAATAGTGCGTGCCGCCCGTCCCGTAGTACCTGACCCTCAGGTCGCCCTCGCAGGCCTTGGGGACACCCGTGACCTCGGGCGCTTGGGCATCACCGCTGTAGACTAAGCTGCCGCCCTCAAATGCAAGCTCGACTCGCTTCGCCTGGACGACCAACACAAAGTGCGCGGTCACCGTCTCTCCATGAGCGTCCTTGCACGTGACGTCGAAGCTAAACACTCCGGCCTTGGACGGCGTACCCGAGAGCATCAGGCCGCCAGCCGCGCGGGTGAGCTTAAACCCGTCGGGAAGATCTGCCTCGTCCCACGTGTACTCGTACGGAGACTCGCCGCCCGCGGCTCCGGCAATCGTCACACGGTACGCACTATGTGCACGCGCCGCCGGCAGCAGGCCGCCGTTGAACACAAGGGCATCCCGGGGCACAACGGACACGACAGCACGATCGCTGTCTGCCTGCGTCTCAGTGCCAAGGTAGCGCTGAGTGATGCGGCAGAAATACTCGCCGGCGCAATCGTCATCGAGGTTCTCGATGAGGAGCGTCTCCCCCGTCTCGCCCTCGAGCACCACGGCCTCGCCGTCCACCATGCGGAACCACTGATAGGACAGTTCGACATCGGCGGCCGAACCCGTGGACGAGGACGCGTGGTCGAGAACGCTCTTACCCGCCTCGGCAGCAACCGAGAGCACAGCAGCATCGCCCTCGTGGGCGCTCGCGTCCTGCGGCTGGGCGATCACCTTCGGAGCGTCCACCTTTGCGAACTCGAACGTGACCTCCTGCGAAGCGGTGACGCCACTCAGCGTGACCTCATACGCTCCGCCCTCATAGTCGGAGATGTCGAGATCGACGACCTTGTCCGAACCGTCCTCCGTGACCGTCGCCCGTTCGAGGTAGCAACCCTCGTCGGGCGTCGCCGCGATGGTCACACTCTCGCCCGCAGCAACGGTGATCGAGCCGTTGTCGACCGAACCGTTGACCGCCTTGACCGTCACCTCGTAATTGACAGGCACGTCCGGGTTATCGGGCTCGGGCTTGTCCGGATCAGGATTATCGGGGTCGGGTTTGGGGTCCGGCTCAGGATTGTCGGGGTCCGGATTGTCCGGGTCGGGGTTGTCGGGGTTGGGATTCGGGTCCGGGTCAGGCTGATCGGGATCTGGGTTGCCCGGGTCAGGCTGACCGGGGTCGGGGTTGTCCGGGTCGGGATCGACGGGCTCCTGCTTCTTTTTCACCGTCAGCGTTCCGGGCACGACCTCGACATCGAAGTTCGGGTCGGTGACCGTCGCGCCAATCTGGTAATCGCCAGCAGGAGAGCTTTCATCGGCATCGCAGGAGTACTCGACCTTCACACCCGAAGTGTCAACCGCACTCTCCAGGCTCGAGGTGAACGCAGGGTTCGCCTCCCCCTCGAAGCGCTCGGCATCGTCGACTTTCACTTTGAGCTTTGCCGGAGCGATCTCGAACTGGCAGGCGGCGGCACCGATGTAGCCGTGGCCGCGCAGCGTGGCGACAGCGCGGTACGTGCCGGCATCAGACGGAGCCTCCGTCGAGGAATACTGCGTGCTTCCGGTTCCGTAGTACTTAATCTTGAGATCGCCTTTGCAGACCTTGGGAACACCGGAAACTTCGGGCGCCTGCGACGCGCCATTAAAGGTAAAGTCGCTATCCGCAAACGTAAGCTTTACGCACTTTGCCTGGACAACGAGCGCAAAGCGGGCGGTCATGGCCTCGCCACGGGCATCCGTGCACGTGATATCGAAGGCGGAAACGCCCGTCTTGGACGGAACGCCCGAGAGCGTCAGGCCGCCCGACGTACGGGAGAGCTTGAGCCCGTCGGGGAGCTTCGTCTCATCCCATGTGTACTCGTACGGAGTCTTGCCGCCCGCGGCCCCGGCAATCGTTGCGAGGTACGTGCTGTGAGCGCTCGCTGCCGGCAGCAGGTCGCCGTTAAACACAAGGGTGTCCCACGGCACGATGGAGACGGAGGCATAATCACTGTCCGTCTGCTTCTCAGTACCAAGGTAGCGTTGAGTGATGCGGCAGAAATACTCGCCGGCTTGCTCGTCATCGAGGTCCGCGAGCGAGAGCGTCTCCCCCGTCTCGCCATCGAGCACCACGGCCTTGCCATTCGCCATGCGGAACCACTGGTATGAAAGCTCAATCTTGGCAGCAGAACCCGTGGACGAGGCCGCATG
This sequence comes from uncultured Collinsella sp., assembly GCA_958405565.1. Taxonomy (GTDB): domain Bacteria; phylum Actinomycetota; class Coriobacteriia; order Coriobacteriales; family Coriobacteriaceae; genus Collinsella. The sequence continues at coordinate 61,096 of CATYEN010000002.1, forward strand.
GTCGGCGACGTTCTTGCCTGCCTCGGCCGCAGCCGAGAGCACAGCCGAATCGCCCCCATGGACGCTCACGTCCTGCGGCTGCGCGACCACACGCGGAGCGTCCGCCTTCGCGAACTCAAACGTAACCTTCTGCGACGCGGTGATATCGCTCAGCGTGACCTCGTACGCCCCGCCCTTGTAATCAGAAATGTCGAGGTCGACGGCCTCGTCCGAGCCGACCTCAGAAACCGTCACGCGCTCGAGATAGCAACCCTCGTCAGGCGTCGCCGAAAGGGTCGCATCCCCGCCTTCAACAACCGTAACCGAAGCATTGTCGACCGAACCGTTAACCGCCTTCGCCGTCACCTTGTAGCGCTCGGGCTTCTTCTTGACCGTCAGCGTTCCGGGATCGACCGCGACATCGAAGTTCGGGTCGGCGACCGCCGCGTCGATCCGGTACTCACCCGCCGGCGATTTCTTATTCGCCGAGCAGAAGTATGTAACCTTTATGTCCGAGGTATCGCAACGACTCACCAGGCTGGAGGTAAACTCGGGATTCGCCTGGCCCTCAAAGCGCTCGGCATCGTCGACCTTCACCAGCAGCTGAGCCGGCGCAACAGTAACCTCAAGCTCAACGTCCTCGGCAGCAAGATAGTTTCGAGACGCCTTGGCATGGGCGACAACACGCGCCGTACCGGCGGCCTTCACCGTCGCACAACGTCCCTTAATCGAAATCGGGCTTGCGCTGTCGTCCGCGGAGTCAACGAGCTCAAAGCTCACGGGCGTCTGGGCAGTGTTATCGAACACAATGGGGTCGCCACCGTACACGCCCGAATAGCTCGTCGTGCCCGTAATGACCTGGCTGGCCTTTGCAATCGAGAACTCGGCGTTCTTTTTACCCTGATAGTTAGGGTCAGTCACCTTAACCGTAACGCGGTAGTTGCCACTGTCGCACGGCTCCAGCGCCGTGGGGCCATAGGAGGTTCCATCGACACCGCGATACGTAACGGAATAGGCGGACGCATCAAGGCCGACAACCGCAACCGTCGCACCGTGTCGTGCGCCATCGTATGTCACGTCGGACGTCTCAATCGAAATATCGGCAGGAGCCTTCTCGATGACAAAGTCGCAGCTCGCGTTGCCCACATATCCGTTGGCGTCGAGCGACGCCACCGAACGATACGTACCGGCGTCCACCGGCGCCTTATCAGACGAGTAATGTGTATCGCCCGTGCCCACATACGTTACCGCGACATTGCCCTCGCAGCCCTCAGGCACGCCCGAAAGCTCAGGAGCCTGCGCCGTCGCGTTGTAGACAAAGCTCTGGCCTTCAAACGCAAGCGGGGCTTCCTTCGCCTTCACGACCAGCGCGAAGTTTGCAACACGCTTGTTGCCCAGGTCATCAGTGCACCTAATCTCGAAGCGGCACACGCCCGTAACCGAAGGCACGCCCGAGAGCACCAAGGCACCCGTTCCGTCATCGCCCAGCGTCAGCTGCATGCCCTCGGGAACCTCAACCTCATCCAAGTTGTACGCATACGGCGCCTTGCCGCCCCTGGCGCCGGCAATCGCGACACGGTAGTCATCGTGCGCGGTCGCCGCCGGTAGCACGCGCCCGTTGAACACGAGAGCCTCGCGAAGCACGATGGACACCGTAGCATGCTCGGTATCCGTCTTTGTCACCGTGCCCAGGTAGCTCTGCGTAATGCGGCAGAAATACTCGCCCTCGCTGTCGCTGTCGAGCTGGGCAATCGAGAGGGTCTCCCCGGTCTCGCCCTTCAGCTTCACATTGCCGTCGGCAGACACGCGATACCACTGGTAGCTCAGCTTAACGTCGGCGGCAGAACCCGAAGATACGGCGGCATGAACGCGAACATTACGCCCCGCCTCGGCAGTAACAGAAAGCTCAACCGGATCGCCCTCGTAAGCACTCGCATCCTGCGGCTGAGCGAGCACCTCCGGAGCCGCAGCCTTCGCGAATTCAAACGTGACCTGCTGTGGAGCACTCACGCCGCTCAGTGTGACCTCGTACGCCCCGCCCTGGTAGTCGGAAATATCCAGGTCATAGGCATTACCGGCCAAACCGTCCTCGCCAGCCTCTTCGGCAACGGTCGCGCGCGTCAGGTAGCAGCCCTCATCGGGCGTCGCCGAAAGCGTCACCTTGCCATCCGTAGCGACCGAAGCGGTCTCTGGATCAACCGATCCGTTGACCGCTCGGGCCGCCACCTTGTACTTGCGCGCCTCCGCAAAGCGTGCCTCGACGGTCATGTTGTCCTCGGGGACAAACGTCCAAACTGCATCCGTGCTCAGCGGCTCATCGCCCAACGACCCGTCATCGTTGCGCGCATACCACCCATCGAACACGTAGCCCGCATCGGGAACGGCAGTCAGCGTTGTCGACTCACCGTTCTCGACCTCATTGGTCACGGCATAGCCCAGCGATTCGTCCTCGGAGGAACCCTCGACGTGTCCGCCTTCTCGTGGATCCACCGCCGTGACCGTCATCGACGCCCGCTCATAAACGGCCGTAAAGGTACGGTTGCCAAACACCACGCGGTTGATTACCGGCGTGGCCCCCACGGGAAGGCCGTTCTCGTCAACCCAGTATTTAAACTTCCAGCCCTTATGCGGCACGGTAAACATAATCGCCGCGGAGTGGTAGGAGCCGCCGGTGCCGAGCGCAACCATGCTAAAGCCCGCGTCCTTGGGATACGTAGCGACCTGAACATCGCAGCCCGTCTCATAGAACACAGCCGTGAGCTGCCTATTCTCCTTTGCGGTGCCGATATAGAACGCGCTGTAGCTCACCGTGACGCCCGCATCGTCGACCCAGTGCGAGAAGTGGTACTTCTTCCACGGAATCGCGATCGCCATAAACATGTCGCCCCTGTCGTACGACCTGCTACCGGCAGGAATGCCGTCGACCAGAAGGGCCGTACCGCGGAATATGGACGAGCCCGTGACGGTAATGGTCACCTGTCCATCGGATTCGAACTGCGCGTAGTACGTCATATCCTGCGTGGCGGTCACATCGAAGGTCGTCGCGGTCTCGACAATCGAGATACCCTCCTTATCGGTGCTCCAGCCCACAAAGCGATAGCCCATGCCGGCAACAGCGGTCAGTTCCACCTGATCGCCTACGGCAAAGCTACCGCTGCCCGTAACACGGCAGCCCCTGCTCGAGGCCTTGTCCTTTACCACGACCTCGCCCAAAACGGTCACCTCGTACGGATCGGCAAACACGGCCTGGAGCTCCAGTGTTTCGTCCTCGAGCCCCTCGACCATATCCTTGTCGAGCTTAACCCAGCAATGGGCGTCACAACTCAGCAGCGACTTATTGCCCTCGGTGTCCAGAACATACCAACCGACAAAACGCTTGGTCCCCATGGGCGTAGCGTTGAGTTCGACCGTATCACCGAACTGATAGGAGCCCTCGCCGCTCAGGGTGCCCACGCCATCGTCACTCGCACTCAAAACGACCTGATAGGACTTAGGCTTAAAGGTCGCCGTATAGGTGGCATCACCCGTGACCTTAACGGTACAGTCGGCGTTCTCACTGATCGTCTCGCCCTTGTCGTCCGTCCAGCCGGCAAACGAATACCCGGTGTTGGCGATCGCACGAAGCGTTGCACGGTCGCCGGCCTCATAGCCGCCAAAGCCGCTCACGGCTCCACCCTCGGCAGGCGAGGCAACCGTGCTCACGACATACGAACCCGACGCAAAGACGGCGTAGAGCGACGTATCCTCGCGCACGGTAAATCGATAGGTTTTCTTGGAGCTCACACACGTTCCGTTACGGAACCAGCCCACAAAAGCCGTATCCTCGGCGGCGACTGCACGCACGGTGACAACTTGCCCGGCGGCATATGTCCCCGCGCCCTTGACCGTACCCAAGCTCTCTTCGCACGAGACGCAACCGTATATTGCTTTGCCGAGAACACGGCCTGGAGCGTCGTGTCAGACGTCGGCACCACGTGATAGGTGCTATCACGGCTTACCACGGCGCCCGAAGCATCGGCCCAATACTCAAACGCATAGCCCGAAAGCGCATGCGCAGTCAGCGTGGCGGCATGCCCCGCCTCGACGGTACCTGTGCCCTCGACCCAGCCGGCGGCACTCGATTCGACCAGCGAACCGGTGCCGGAATCGACTACCGTCGTGGCGTCGACTTCATAGCTCTTTGCCATAAAGCGAGCGATGTGTACATGACAGCGCTCCTGGTGGCAGGTGAACTCCGCATCGGTAGACTCAAGCTTGCCATCGGCCGTATACCAACCGGTAAAGACATAGCCAGGATTGGGCGTTGCCTTAAGGGCAACCTCCGCGCCACGGTCGGCAAGGATGCGGCTCGCCTTGACGGTGCCGCCCTCCGCAGGATCGGCGAGGGGCACGCAGACGGTATCGACAGGCGCGAAGGCGGCCGTCACAACACAACGTCCGGTTTTGCCACGCGCTTTGGCAACCAACGAGGTCTCGTGCTTAAGGCTCTTCAGGCGACCGTTGACGTACCAGCCCCGGAACAAAAAGCCAGGATGGGCCTTGGCCGTCAGATGAAGGGTCTCCCCCAGCTTGAATTTGTCGGTCGTGGGCTTCACCACAGTCCCGTTGCACGTCACGGTACCGCCAAGCCACGAATCGGCCGTGACCATGACCTCGGGCTTTGAGTCGGTGAAGATCGAGGTATAGGTATCGCTCTTGGTGACCTTAACGACCAGCTCGGCGGTGTCGTACTCCTTGCCGGAGTCGTCCTTCCAATGGTCAAAGCGGTAGCCGTCGTTGGCCTTCGCCTTGAGCATCACCGTATCGCCGTATCCGCAGGTAACCGAAGACGCCCCGGGATGCCCCTCGATCTCAACCGTACCGCGCTCCACAAAGGTCTTCTTTGCCTTCGCCGTCACGGTATACGTGTTTTCCTCAAACACCGCACGCACGGTGCATTCCACGTCCTCGGGATAGAACTCGAGGTAGCTCGGGTCGGTACCCAGTAGCAGGTCCGTCTTGGCGTCATACCAGCCCTTAAAGGTAAATTGTTTGCTCGCCTCGGCCGTGAGCTCAATGCTCAGCGTGGCAGGCTCGCCTTTCATGCAGTAGCCCTCGCCATGCACCAAGTATTTGCCCGCCATGGCCGCGGCCGGTTCAACGACCACGTCCACCTTGCAGGCACGCGTAAACTTCGCTTGGATCACGCAGTCGGTAATGGGCTCAAAGGAATAGGAGCGCTCACTCGAAACCAGCGTTGAGGTGGCATCCGAGCCGCCGTTGCTCAGATACCAACCGTCAAAGATATAGCCCTCGGTCGGCGTTGCCTCCGCGGTCACGCGCTCGCCTTCGGGAACCTCGAGCACCATGCTGGCAGTCTCGCCGCGCTTCAGCGTAACGGTGCCGCCCTCGAGCGGGTCGGCCTCGGCACGCACGGTATGCGTATCTCTGCCGTCCATCACGGCCTCGATCCGGGCATTGCCGTTAACGCGGTATTCGCAAACTTCTTGCTTGTTGGCGATCGTGACGCCCTGCGCATCGGTTTCGCGCCACTCCACAAACCGGTACGTCTTCTCCGGATTGTCGGGGCGCGTCTTGGGGCGCATCGTAAACGTGAGGATGTCCCCATCCTTCGCGCGGACCTTGCCGTCCACGACCGGCACGCCATCGCACAGGACCTCGGCACTGTCGAAGGGATCGGTATTCACCAGGATGGTCTTATCCGCCTTACGGAAGCGTGCAACCAGATGGCGGTCGACCTCGGCCTTGAAGATATACGTACGCTCGGGCGAGACCTCGATGCCGTCCTCAAACCATCCCACAAAGGCATAGTCGGGCCCCTCGCTCGCGGTGACCATAGCTTGATCGCCACGCGCAATGCTCTGCGTCACTGGGCTTGCGGTGCAGCCCGTCGAAAAATCGGCCTGAATGCCATCGGCTTCGGCAACTGCAGTGACCTCGACTTTTTTCTCGAAAACAGCCGTCATCTTTACGACCTCGGGCGTCGCTTTCGTGATCGTCATCGTCTTGAGGGGAGATGTCGAGACCTCGACGCCGTTCTCTTTCCAGCATACGAAGCGGTAGCCGGGATTGGCGACAGCCTCCAGCGTGGCGACCGTTCCCTCATAGTGGATACCGCCGCCAGTGACGACGCCGCCCACCTCGGGCTGCGCGGTGGCAATAATTTCGATCTTATGGTCGCCATGAGGCTTGGGCTTCTTATGGTCGTCGATGATGTCCTTGATCTCCTTGAGCACCTTGGTGCCGACCGCGGCCACATCCTCGATGTTATCCGCCATGCCGATCTCGATCACCGCGTCGGCCGCGATGGGGTCGACGATCTCGCCCAAGCCATACATGGTGGCGAGGACGGCAGCAGCCGTGATCGCCGCGATGAGCGCGGCCTTGAGCGCGGCGAGTGACTCATCGGGGCCATTCGCCTCGCGGAAATGCGCGGTGTACTGCACATCCCCCTCGAGCACAAACGTGTAGGACGGACCGTCGTCGCCGGTAAAGACGACGTTGCCGAGGGCATCGGTCGCGTAGTCAAACACATAGCCAGGCATTGGCACCGCCACGACCGTTACGCGTGACCCGATGCCGTACAGACCGGTGGAAAGGAACTGTCCGAGCGGCTGACCGTTCTCATCGACCCCGTCCACGCTCAGGACCACGCTCGCCTGCGGGGCACAGTAGCGCGGCGTGATCTCGATCTTGGAGTCGCTCTCATCCTCGGACACAGTCGCGTCCGCCTCGTTCACCGTATAGGTAAAGTCGAGCTGATCGCTCACGGCGTACGCATCATCGCTCTCGCCCAGGTACCAGCCCAGGAACAGGGCGTTATCCGTAGCGGCGGAAAGCTCAACCGTCTCGCCGGCGTTGCGATAGCAGTTTTGAGCAGTGACGCTCAGGTGCGCATAATCCTGCGACGAATCGGTCGCTTGCGCATCATTGATGTGGATCGCGTAGTCCTTGAGCTTAAAACGCGCCTCCAGGGACAGATCCCTATCCGGCGTAAACGTGTAGACCGCTTCTTTGGAGATGTACCTTTCGGATTCGGTGTCATACCAGCCCTTAAAGGTCAGATTGTCGTTGAGCATTCCCAGAGCGCCGGCATCGAGCGTGACCTCGTCGCCCGCACTAATCGTCATCGCGCCGGAAACATCGGGCAGCTCAACGCCGTCCATCAACTTGCATCCGCGCCGATTGTTCGCCTGGACATAGGAGATGGTAAGCGGTGACGACGCGGGCTTCTTGAGGTGCAACGTGCCCTTGGTCTGGGTTTCGAAATGCGAATAGCCGTCGTCATACACGAGCTTGATGGGCTGTCCGTCCATAGACTCATCGAAGACGTCGCCGTCGCGGGGAGTCGCCGTAAGGTACTCGCCAAGTTCTTCCTTAATAAGAGCCTCGTAGTTCCAAATCGATACCGTATGCGGGTAATCGAGCTCGACGCTCATGCCCTCGAGCGAAATGGTGTCCCCCGGCGCATAGGTCATATTGTCGGGATCGCACGAGATCTCAACGTTCTTGAGTACCTTACCCACGGGGACGGGCAGGCAGCCATTGCACCTCATCCAAACAGATCTGGGATCTCCCTTGCTGTACTTCGAAATCATCTTGGCGGGGACCATGACCGTCATGTTGTATTTGGGGAACGTATCGGTATTGATGAGCACCGCATGGTCGCATCCAAAAAACACGGTCTCGAGATTGGTGTCGTAGAACGCCTTTTCCGGCAACTCCTCGATCTTGGAGTTATATGGCAGCGTCAGCCCACCGCTCAAGTCGGTGCCGTAGAAGCAGGTGTGGCCAAGTGTTTCGACCGTGGTATTGCTCTCAAGTCCCGTTGTGGCAAGGCTCGAGCAGCGCCTGAACGCGCAAACGCCGACCGAAGTAATGGAGGTGTTCTTGTCCAGCCCGGTATCGGTCAGAGCTTTGCAGCCATCGTAGGCTCTATCGGGAATCGACGTGAGGCCAACAACCTTGTCGAGCCCCGTGGACACCAGCCCACTCTCGGCAAACACGGCATAGCCCATAGAGCCGATGGTAGCGGTCTCGTTGATATTCAGGCTCGTAAGAGACTCGCAGCCAAAGAACGCCTCTTTCCCGATTTGACCGATGGTCATGCCGGAAAAGCTGATATCGGTGAGATTCGGGCAGTTATAGAAAGCGTGCATTCCAATTATAGAAATGGAAGAGTTCTCAAAGCGCACCGAGCGCAGATTGGTGGAGTCGGCACAGAGCTGTGCGTCGACTTCATCCACCCCGTGATCGACAATCAAGTTCGTTACCATTCGACCGTCGACGGAGTTCTCGCGCGGGTTGTTCTCATCAATCTCTACCGTAAGATTTCCGTCTGCATCGCACGGATACAGATAGTAGTTCGGCATGAGCTTAGCGTACTCGCAGGCCCCCTGTTGCAGATCACCCGTGGTATACGCGACAAGGTGTGTGTAGCCATCGTCATACACAAGCTGTATGGGTTCTCCGTCCATCGAGCCATCGAAGGCATCACCGTCGCAGGGGGTCGCCGTAAGGCATTCGCCGTCCCCGCTTTTTATGAACTCCTCATAGTCGCGGATCGATGTCGAATGTGAGTACCGGAACAAGACGTTCATACCCTCGAGCGAGATCTTTTCCCCCTGCCCATAGGTCATCTTGTCGGGATCACGCGAGATCTCAATCTTTTGGAGAACCTCGCCCACCGGGACAGGCAGGCCACCATTGCAACTCTCCCAGACCTGTTTAGGACGCCCGCTGCTGTACTGCGACATCATCGCGGCGGGAACCTTAACGGTCATGTTGCGTTTGGGAAACGTCTCGGAATAAATGAGCACCACATGGTTGCATCCAAGGTACACATCTTCGAGGTTGGTGCCGGAAAACGCACGGTTCGGCAGCTCCTCGATTTTGGAATTAAGGGGCAGAGCCAGCCCGCCGCTCATGTCGGTGCCACAGAAGCATCCTTCACCGAGCGTCTCAATCGTCGTATTGCTCTCGAGTCCCGTCGTCGCAAGGCGTGAACAGTTTTTGAACGCGTCGGCACCGATTGACGTGATGGAGGTATTCTTATCCAAACCGGTATCGGTCAGTTGATTACAACCACTGTAGGCGCTCTCGGGAAGCGACGTAAGGCCGACAACTTTGTCGAGTCCCGTGTACCCCAGCCCGCTCCATGCAAACGCGCCCTCGCCCATCGAACCGATGGTGGTAATCTCACCGTAACCCAGGCCCCCCAGCGACCTGCACCCAAAGAACGCGCCGCTCTCGATGGCGCCGATGGTCATACCGGAAAGATAGACATCGAAGAGACTCGAACACCCATAGAAGGCGTTTCTTCCGATTTTAGAGATGGATTTATTTTCAAAGCGCACCGAATGCAGATAAATGGAGCCTTCGCAAAGCTGCGCGGGAACCTCATCCGTCCCGTAATCGACAATCAGGCCGCTTACCCATCGACCATCGACGGAATTCTTATACGGCTTGCTCTCGTCGATCTTCACCACTATGTTTCCGTCTGGATCGCACGGATACACATAGCCGTTCGGCATAAGCTTGGCATACTGATAGATCGTATTATCCTCGTATGTGAGGGCGTCGACTTCGCTGTCATCGGACGAGGCTTCCGCCGTAGCTGCCAAACTCTTTGCAGCATCGGAGTTGGTCGCGGCACCTGCGAGATCCTGCGCCAGACTCGACGCGAGAGTGTTGGTATCCGAGCTTGACGATTTGTCCTGAGAGCTATCAGTCGAGTCGGAAGCTGCTGATGAGCTGCCCTCATTCGCCGATGATGAATCATCGACCGCATCGGCATCAGTGTCAGAGTCCGAGTCGGCCTCTTGGGCCTCGCTCTCGACGGCAAGCGCCGAGCTATCATCGGCATAAGCCGTGCTAGGCGCAAGCGGTATCGAGGTCACAACCATCGCGACCGAAAGATAGACGACCAAAAATCTATAGAGGGCAGCAGTGATCCTGTTCATAGGAACCTTCCCGCAATTCGTAAAGATACCGAGGACCCATGGTGGGCCATCATTTCACAGTACCGTATTTTGGCAATAATGCGGGTCGGTTGCGCAAACGGTTTATCAAGGGGCGCAAATGGTTGCGTTAATCGTGGCTCAAATCGCGCAGTGCCTCAATCGCCGTGTCGACCTCCTCGTTCGTGTTGAAATAGCCAAACGAAAAGCGGACGACACCCTGACGCTCGGTTCCCAGCGCGCGGTGCATAAGCGGGGCACAATGGGCGCCAGGACGGGTCGCAATCCCCCACCCTTGCATGAGTGCATCGGAGATCTCGGCAGAATCGATATCGCCCACATTGAGCGACACGATCGCCGAGCGCGTCGACTGGTCAAAGGAGCCGTAGAGCGTAATGCCCGGAATCTCGCGTACGCCAGCCAGGAAGCAGTCGGCCAGCTCACGCTCGTGGGCAGCGATCGCCTCGACTCCGCCTTGGGCCTCGATAAAGTCGAGGCCCGCGGAAAGGCCGGCGATGCCATGCCCGTTGAGCGTTCCGGCCTCCAAGCGCGTGGGCCACTCCATCGGTTGCAGTGCATCGAAGCTGTGCACGCCCGTGCCGCCCATGGCCCACGGCGCCACGTCGACGTCCTCCGCCACAGCCAAGCCGCCCGTGCCCTGGGGACCCATAAGTCCCTTGTGGCCGGTAAAGCACACGATATCGAGCTCCATCGCCGCCATGTCAATCTTTGCCGCGCCGGCAGACTGCGAGGCATCAACGATCACGAGCGCGCCGGCCGCGTGGGCCATCTCCGCCACGCGCGCAACGTCAACGGCATTGCCGGTCACGTTGGAAGCATGAGTCACCACCACGGCGCGCGTGCCAGGCGTCACCAGGCGCTCAAGCTCATCATAGTCGAGTACACCGTTCGCATCGCAACCGACATGTTCAACGGTAACGCCCCGCTCCGCCGCAAGACGATTGAGCGGACGCAGCACGGAGTTATGCTCGAGCACCGTCGTGACCACGCGGTCGCCGGGGCGCACCACGCCGTTGATGGCCGTGTTGAGCGCCGCCGTGGAGTTGGGCGTAAAGCACACATGGTCGGCCCGCGGGCAGCCCAGCAGGCGCGCGAGCTTGGCGCGGCAACCGTGGATGATGCGCGCAGCATCGAGCGCGCCCGACGTCGCACCGCGCCCGGCATTGCCGAGCGAGCACATCGCCTGCGTCACGGCATCGATCACTGCCTGCGGCTTATGCATGGTCGTCGCCGCGTTATCCAGGTAGATCATCGCACGACCTCCCACATGTCGATCACGGTAAAGCCCTCGGTGGGAACGCCCGCCGCGGCAAGCTCGCCGCGCAGCAGGTCCTCATCCGTGGGCAGCGCTTTCCACGCTAGGCCGCAGCCGGCCGCGACCTCCCCGGGCACGGGAATCGTGCGCCCGGGAAGACCCTGCTCGACGCACAGGGTTTCGCACCCCATGGCGGCCGCCGTGGTGGGAAACGTGATGACCAGCGCCGGGCGCTTTTCTCTCATGGCAATCCCGCCCAAACGCTACGGGCGCACGACGCGCACGGCCTGCTCCATCTTCTCCACGATCACGTACATGTTGGTGACCTCGCCCACCGCGAGCTGGTCCTTAATGCCAAAGTGATCGAGGCAGGTGCCGCAGGTAAGGATCTCCACGCCCTGCTCGGCCAGGGCCTTGAGGTCGTCGAGCACCGGCGAGCCCTCGACGGTAAGCTTGGCGCCGCCGTTGTAGAACAGCATGGTCGCGGGCAGTTCCTCCTGCTGCGTCACGGCAAAGATGAACGCTCTCATGAGCTTGTGGCCCAGCTCGTCGTCACCGCGGCCCATGCAGTCGGTGTAGACGGAGATAACCAGCTTCCCCTTGCCGGCGCTGGCGTCGCAGAAGGCGGCACCGTCCTGCTCAGGGTCGGCCACGGCAACGGCACCAGCAGTCGCGACGGTCACGTGCCACTCGGAATCCGAGATCTTCTCAACCGAGGCCGTGCAGCCCTTCTCCTGCGCCATCTTGGAAATGTTCTTGACGGCGGTCTCGTTATCGACCGAGGTCACGACAGCGCCCTCGCCATCGAGCTGCTTCAGGGCCTTGAGCGTCTTGACGACGGGCAGCGGGCAGGCATCGCCCATGGCATTGACTTCAATCTTGGTAGACATAGTTTTCCTTTCGAGTTCATCGTTCTAAAACAGTACATAGTTCAATAAACGCGCCGCTAGCGGACAACGCGAACAGCGGGACCGCCCGGCTCTGCCTCGCATACGCGACCGACAACGGCGGCGATGCGACCCTCGGCATGCAGGCGGCGCGCAAGCTCATCCACATCGGCGGCAGGCGCTGCGATGAGCAGGCCACCCGAGGTCTGCGGATCGTACAGCGCATCCAGCATGCCCGGCTCCAAGTCGTCATCGGCCGCCACGCGCGGACCAAAGAAGTCCTGGTTGCGGTAGGCGCCGGCGGGGATAATGCCCAGGCGCGCCATGTCGAGCACCTGGTCAAAGAGCGGCACCGCCCCAGACGCAAGCTCAATCTGCACGCCCGATCCCTCAGCCATCTCGCACGCATGTCCAATCAGGCCAAAGCCCGTAACGTCGGTACAGCCGTGAAGCTCGAGCCCCTCGGCAAGGCGAATCGGTGCTTCGTTGAGGGTGCGCATCGAGTCAAACATCGCTGCGGCCTCATCCTGCTCGGTGAGCTCGCCTTTAATGGCCGTAGTGATGATGCCAGAGCCGACCGCCTTGGTCAGCAACAGAGCATCGCCCACGCGCGCGCCGCTGTTGGCGAGCATGCGATCGAGCGGGACAAAACCGCTCACGGACAGGCCGTACTTGGGCTCATCGTCATTGATGGTGTGGCCGCCCGCGATGGTGCAGCCGGCCTCAACGCACTTGTCGGCGCCGCCCGCCAAAATCTGCCCCGCAACCTCAACGCCCAGGCAACTGGGAATGCACAGCAGGTTCATGGCGTGGCTCGGACGCCCGCCCATGGCGTAGATGTCCGACAGCGAGTTTGCCGCCGCGATCTGGCCAAACAGGAACGGGTCGTCGACCATCGGTGGGAAGAAGTCGATGGACTGAACGAGTCCCAGGTTTTCGCCAACGCGGAAGACGCTCGCATCGTCGGAGGTATCGAACCCCACGAGCAAGTTGTCGTTGGGCACATTTGGTAAGTCACCCAGGACCTGGGCGAGGGCTCCAGGAGCCAACTTAGCGGCTCAACCGCTCGCAGCGGTCATAGACGTGAGCCTAATCTGATCGTCGAGCATCGATACCTCCTCTCAAACACAAACAATGCTTCTCAGTATACGCATGAACGCGCATCTACGGCCGGCTCATCAGCCGAGCGCCTGGGCACGAATGGCCGCACCGATGGCGCCGGCAAAACGGGCTTCGGGCGAGGTGGTCACCGGCGAGCCCAGCAGCGCTCCCAGCCGCTCCACAACATAGGCGTTCTCGCACAGGCCGCCGGTCAGGTAATACGGGGCACCCGCTGCCTGCCCGGCCATAGTCGCCACGCGCGAGACAACGCTTTCGATCACACCGCGCGCGATGTTCTCGCGCGGCTCACCGCGACCGATCAGGCTAATGACCTCGCTTTCGGCAAACACCGTACACATGCTGCTGATCTTGGTTGGCTCACCGGAGCGGGCGAGGTCTGCCATCTGCTGCTGAGAAATGCCCAGACGATCGGCCATGATCTCCAAAAAGCGCCCCGTACCGGCAGCGCACTTGTCGTTCATGGCAAACTTGGCCACGCGGCCGCCTTTAAGTTGGATGACCTTGGTGTCCTGGCCGCCCACGTCGATCACGGTGCCGTGGTCGCCAAAGAGCGCCACAGCGCCGGTGCCATGGCAGGTGATCTCGGTCACGACCTTGTGCGCATAGGGCACGGCAACACGGCCGTAACCGGTCGCGACCACACGTACGTCGTCGGCCGCCACGTCGTAGCCGTCCGAAGCAAGCTCTGCGCGCAGGCGCTCGGCCGCATCGACCGACGAATACCCGGTTGGCCGCACGCACGTCCACGCCACCGAACCCTCTCCATCGACCACAGCGGCCTTAGCCGCCGTAGACCCGATATCGATCCCGATCCCTATCATGGCCCTCTCCTAATCAGCAAGAAAATCAAACGATCAGACACTGCTGCAACAACGGCCCTCTGGCGTCTGAGATGCCCGAGATTCCGAGCGACAAGCCCGACGAAGCGTACTTCTGGTACGCAAGCGACGGTTTGAACGGCAAGATCGGGTGCCTGGGGAAGCCGCGCGGCCTAGATCGTCTCCAAGAAGGCCTCAATGCGGGTCTGCAGCTGGCCTGCGTCCTCGCCGGCGTAGTCGGTCGTGATGTGCATAAAGGGAATACCGGCCTCCTCGGCGGCCTTCTCCACGGCGAAGGACTCCATCTCGTAGAGCGTGCAGAACTGCAGCGCCACGTCGACGATGCCGTCGGCATGCAGGTCGCGCGCCATCTGGACGATGTCCTTCATGCGCTGGTCGTTGGGGGTAAAGACGGCGCAGTTGATCTTAAAGTAGCGCTCGGCGATAGCGTCGAGCATCTCGTCGACCGTCTCGCCGGACTCGTCGACCAGATCCTTGTAGTAGCGCGAGCCCGTGCAGGACTCCTCGCCCACCACGATGCCGCCAGCCTTCTCGATCAGGCTGAACAGTTTCCAGTTGGGCACGGCCATGGGCGTACCGGTATACAGGATGCGCTTGGTGCCCTTGGGCGCCACGCCCTCACCGTTGGCGACGCGTTCCTCGCACTCGGCAGCCATGTCGTTGATGGCGCCGGTCAGGCGCGGCGTGTCGTCCATAAAGGCGGCCTGCACGGTCAGCAGGCTGTCGAGGCCGCTGATGGGCGCCGGGTCGGCGGCACGGGTCGCAGCCAGACGCTGTAGGGCACGGCGCTTCTCGTTGACGGCGTGGATGGCGGCCTTCAGGCGCTCAGGCGTAATCTTGACGCCGCACTCATCCTCGATCTTGGCGGCGAGCTTCTTGACCTCGGCCTTCCAGGTCACGAGCGTCGACTCATCGTGCACGTTGGGAATATCCATGACGTACATGTTCTTTTGCGTGGCAAAGAACTCGTAGGCCTTCTTCTTGCCGTCGCAGGTGTTCTCGCCGACTACCAGGTCGCTCGACTCGATGTAGGGGCAGACCTCACCCAACTTAAAGCCAGCAAAGCTCTTGATGAGCGGACAGGTGTTGCGCGGCAGATGCTCCTCAACCTTGTCCGTTGCCCAGTCGGCACCAGAGCACAGGCCCACGGGAATACCATCGCACGCAAGCACGATTTCCTCGGGCACATAGACGCAGAACGAGCCGACGATCTTGGTGGCCTCGCCGGCCTCCTTCTTGTCGAGCATCTCCTTAATGCGGCCGCTATGAATGTTGGTGGCAACAAAATCCAGGTAGGACGTGGACTTGGGGCGATTGTTCTGCGTCAGGAACATATCCCCGTACATCTGGCCCACGGCACCCAGCAGCATGTCGTGGTCGGCAAGATTCATGCCGAGGCTCTCCCACATCGGATGGAAATCGAATTCTTCAGCCATGGCGGTTCCCCTCTCGAACCAAAAGTGAATAGCTACGGTATTGCTGCACGGCGGGTGGCGAAAACCCAGCCGCGCGTAAACCCGGAATTTTGGGGAACCTGCCTTGCGGACGGTTATTTACTTGTGCGTCGTCTCTCCCGGAGCCGTGAACATACCTGCTCATATGCGGCTCCGAGCCATATAGAGGGCGCGCGCGGCAACGCGACGCGAATATGTCTTCTGCGGCATCGGCGCGCCCTCCTTTTCTCGTCGAAGGTAACTATATCAACGGTCGTCGTCCAGACGAATACCGCCGACACGCGTACGACAGCATCGGGATGCGAGTATCTCGCTGACTGATAAATAATTATCAGATTAATAAGGTTTTGTCATCCCCGATTCGGCGAATGGCAGCCCGTTAAGGACCCGGACGGCCAAGGAACCAATCCCCCGACCGTACCGCACACCGCGCTATCGGCAAACCAGATGAATCCTGCTCGCATCAAAATGCATGCGCAGGGTCTCCCCCGCCTGCGGCAACTCCTCGACAGGCACACTCACCTTGTTGACCTTCCACTGCAGGCGCGTCGGTGCATCGGCACGTGGCACATCCAGCAGCACCAAGCGCTCAAAACGCGAATCGCTCACGCGGGCCACGTGCAGGTCGTAGCTGTTGCGACCACGCTCGGCACGGTTGTCCACATGGAAGTAGCTCGCGCGGATGCCCAGGTACGCCACGTTATCGGGCACCTCGCGGCCCACATTGAAGGTCATGCCCCAGTCCAGGGCTTCAACTTCCTGAGGCCCGATCTTGCGCGCACGGCTCGTGTTTTTGCAGCCCGTCAGGCGCAGCGCGGCTAAGGTCTGCGGCCGGCGGACCACGTCCTCGACGGAACCGATCTCCTCCACATGCCCGTTGTGCATCACACAGATGCGCTCGCACAGGCGACATGCCTCATCGATATCGTGGCTCACGTACAGCACGGTGCGGTTGCAGACATCGAACAGGTCGAGCATGTTTTGCTCAAGCGCGCTCTTGAGATACGCATCGAGTGCGCTCATGGGCTCGTCGAACATGAAGATGCCCGGGTGCGCCGCCACCATGCGGGCAAGCGCCACACGCTGCTGCTGGCCGCCCGAAAGTCGCGCGGGATAGCGGTCGGCAAAGTCGGCCAGGCCAAAGATACCCAGATAGCGTTCGGCAAGCTTTTTGCGCGCTGCGGCGTCGCCGGCATCCTCAACGCCGGCACAAACGTTATCGGCCACCGTCATATTGGGAAACAGCTGATAGTTTTGGAACAGCAGGGCGCACTTGCGTTCCTGGGGCGACAAGTTGATGCCCGAGGCAGAGTCGAAGAAGGTCACGCCATTGACGACGATCTTGCCCTCATCGGGCGTCTCCACGCCGGCGATGCAGCGCAAGGTACAGCTCTTACCGCATCCGGAGGCGCCAAGCAGCGCCACCCGCTCCTCGCCGGCTTCCAGCTGAATGTCGAGGGTAAAGCCGGGATAACGCTTTTTGATATCCAGAACGAGCGACATGGCCTATCGACCTCCCTTCGCGACCGCGTCGTCACGCATAAGCTCGGCCAACGCCTCGCGATCGATACGCAGGGCATCGCCACCGACGGGGTCGAGCGAATCGCCCTGACCGACAAGCTCCTTGGCCTGTTTGCGCTCCGCGCGGGAGAGACCCCGCTCGCGGTACTTTTGCGAATGCGCCGTGTACATGTTGATGAACAGGATGACCAGAAAGCTGAACGCGATTACGACGACGACCCAAAAGAGCGCCACCGACGTATTGCCGCCCATCCACTCAAAGTAGATGGCGATGGGAATGGTCTGCGTAATGCCGGCATAGTTGCCCGCGAAGAACAGGGTGCAGCCAAACTCGCCCATGGCACGCGCGAAGGCAAGCACCGCGCCGGCGGCAATCGAGGGCCAGCCAAGCGGCATCATAAGCTTGGTAAAGATGCGACGCTCGGACCATCCCAGGGTTCGCGCGGCATCGAGCATCTGCGTGTCAAGGCTTTCAAAGGCTCCGAGCGCCGTGCGGTAGACCAGCGGAAACGACACAACGACGGCCGAAATGACCGCCGCGGGCCAGGTAAAGACGATCGAGATGCCGTGCGCGATGAGCCACTGGCCCACCCCGGTCGAGCGGCCAAACAGCATGAGGAGCAGAAAGCCGCAGACCGTGGGCGGCAGCACCATAGGAATCGTAAAGACCGAATCGAGCAGGCCCTTGATGCGACTCGAGGTACCCATAGTCTTCCACGCGGCAAACAGGCCCAGTGCAAAGGCAATCAGCAGGGCAAGGCCGCTCGTTTTGATAGACACCCAAAACGGGCGGTAGTCGATGCCGCCTAAAAAGGAGGCCAAAGAGGTCAAGGGCCCCTGCTCATTCCGCAACACGACTGACGATGCTTCTACCATTTGAGCGCTATCAAGCCAACGCGCGCCGCCCTTGGCATCACCCGAGGCCGATGCAATCACCACATAGCGGTCCCCATCCGCACCGCGTTCGTCAAAGCCATAGGTATACCCGCCGGCATCAAACGTTGTTTCCGCCGTGACATACCAAGGGAGATCCACGTCCCCCAGCTGCGCACCTCCCATGCAGTTTGCGCTGTCGAGCTCACAGACGAGGGCCTTGAGGCCCGATACGCACTCGTTGTCCTGCGGATCCAATCCATACTTCTCGACCGCCTTGGGCGATATCCACACCACAACGCGATCGGCAGCAGGCGCCACTACAAGGTCCACGTCCTCGTCAACGGGAAACCGGTAGCCCTCAGGCTGGCCCTCCATGGCACGAGCGGTCCCCTTGGCCAACCGCTCAAAACCCTCGATCCCATAGGAAAGCCCATGAGCGGTCGCAGCAACCTGGGCCCCGTCCTCGGCGTCCCCAGCAAACGCAAATCCCGGCACCCAGCAAAGCGCGAAGGTCAAAGCACAGGCGACAAGCATGCGGAATCTATTAAGCACAAAAAGCTCCAAGAGAATACAAGGACGGAGTTAAACACAAAACGATGGAATTATCGCGCCAAGCCGCACTACGCGGAAAGCTCAAAGCCGTATTTGGCCCAAATCTTCTGGGCCTTCTTGTTGGACAGGCAAAAGTCGATAAACGCCTTGGCCTCGTCGGCATGTTCGGAGCCATCGGCGACAGCGCCCGGATACACGATGGGCTTATGCGAGTCCTCGGGACACACAAAGGCCTCCTCGATGCCGTCGTAGCGGTAGATGTCGGAGCTGTAGACAAAGCCAGCCACGCAGTCGCCCGTAGAGACGTAAGACGCAGCCGTGCCGACCTTGTCGGCCAGGGCCACCTTGTCGGCGATCTCGGGGGCGTACTCGCCGTCGTCGCCCTCGGTGCCGGTGTAGAGGCCCACGGAGGCCAGGGCCTGGTTGGCGTACTTGCCGGCGGGAACGGTCTTGGCGTCGCCAATGGCGATCTTGCCGTCCAGATTCGCGACGTCGGCGATGGCCTCGACCTTGGTGTCGGAGCCCTCAGCGCGAATGATCACGAGGTCGTTGACGAACATATCCTCACGGGTGTCGGCGTCGACGAGCTCGGCGGCCTCGGCGTCATCCATGGTACCCTTGGAGGCTGTGATGAGCACGTCGACGGCGGCACCGGCGCGCATCTGCTCGACGAGGTCGCCGGAGGCCTTGAACTGCGTGTCGGCAAAGGCGGTGCCGGTCTGGTCGGTAAAAAGCTCCTGAACCTCGGGCAGAGCCTTCTCGAGCGAGTTGGCGGCAAAGACCTGCAGCTCGACAGCTTTCTTGGAAGATGCCTTAGCAGAACCGGCATCGGATCCGGCCGGCTCGGACGTATTGTTGCCCGAGCAGCCGGCAAGACCAAGGCCGGCAGCGGCGACAGCAGAAAGCGAGACGAATCCGCGGCGAGAAACCATATCGAACATGTTCAACCCTTTCGGACCTTGTGCCCGGGTACCCCACCGCGAGCTTTATTCTGTAATTAGATTATACTTTCGTGCGAATAATATCAGTGATAAAGATTTCTCGCCTGATAATTTTCTTTTACCAATAACCACGAGACGGCCCGCGCTGTCGATGCATAAAAAGGCGGAGCGACTCGCAAGGTCGCTCCGCCGCAGGTAGTGCGCTTATTTGGTGTGCCCGCCGCCCGCCGTCATCTGGGCCGCATGCTCCAGCTGGTCGCTCACGGCCTCCCAGCTTTCGCGGGCCGCTTTCGTGGATCCCGGAAAGTTGATGACAAGCGTATACCCACGCTGCATGCACACGGCGCGCGAGAGCATGGCGCGGCGCGTCTTGGTCATGGAGTACGCACGGATCGCCTCGGCAATACCCGGCACATCGCGATCGCAGACGGTACGCGTCGCCTCGGGCGTCACATCGCGCATCGAAAGCCCCGTGCCGCCGCAGGTGAGCACGACATTGGCGTGGCACTCATCGGCGGCTTCCACAATGGCATCACCGATCTCGCTGACGTCGTCGCGCACGACCACATGCGAGGCGACCGTCCAGCCCTGCGCCTCGATAAGTTCCTCGAGTGCGGCTCCAGCCTCGTCCTGGGCAAGATCGCGCGTATCCGAGCACGTCACGATCGATATCTTCAGCTCCATAGCATTCCTCCTACAACACGGCGCCCTCGGGCAGGTCGACGCGAACAACGTCCACGACGTCGCCCGCCTTGAGGTCGCACGGTCCTTCGTCAACACGCAACAGGCAGTTCGCACGTTGCATAGTTCCAAGCAGCGCCGAATTCTGCGTCTTGGCCTCGGTCACCAACAGCTCACCGGTCTCGGGGTCGCGCAAAACCGTGGCGCGATCGAAGAAGCGGCGATGCTGTCGCTTTTTCACGCCGTGCGTGAGCGTCGCCTGCTGCACGGGACGCGTACCCTCGGCAAAGCCGCGCATCTTGCGGATCGCCGGACGCGCAAGCATCTCAAAGCCTACATACGCCGCGGCCGGATTGCCTGAAAGTCCCAGGTAGGGCTTACCCCCAAGCAAGCCAAACGTGATGGCCTTGCCCGGACGCATCGAGATGCGGTCAAACAGCACCTCGCCCTCGCGTCGGACGAGCGTCGTCACGTAGTCGTAGTCGCCTGCCGAGGCGCCACCGCTCGTAATGACAAAATCGCACTCCAGCACGGCGCGATGCACCAGCTCGGCAATCGCCCGCTCATCATCGGGCGCAATGCCGTAGAACACGGGCTCGGCTCCTGCATCGAGCGCTTCGGCCATCAACGCCGACGAGTTGGAGTCGCGAATCTGACCGCGCGCCGGTACCTTACTCGGCGTGACCAGTTCCGTCCCCAGCGAGATAATGCCCACGCGCGGAGCGGCATGCACCTTCACGCTCGCATACCCGGCGCTCGCCAGCAAGCCGGCGCCCGCCGGTGCCACAACCTCGCCGACACGCATCACGATATCGCCGGTATGGGCCTCCTCGGCGGCAGAGCGAACGTTCTCCCCTACCTTGGCAGGCGCCGAGAACCTCACACGCGAGCCCTCGTTGCCGTCGCCATCGAGCACGTCGACGATCTCGTATTTCACCACGGCATCGGCACCCTCGGGCACCGGCGCGCCCGTCATGATGCGGACCGTCTCACCCGCGCCGATTGCGCCCTCAAACACATGGCCCGCGGCCTCGTGTCCGATAACGTCGAGCGTCACCGGCGCCTCGCCAGATGCCTGCGCCAAGTCCGACGAGCGCGCGGCATATCCGTCCATAGCGCTGTTGGCAAACGGCGAGATGTCGATATCGGCCACCGCATCCTCGGCCAAGGGAAGACCGACGGCCTGCCACACGGGAATCTCGACGACTTCGGTGCGATTCACGTGCGACAAGACGATCGCCTGCGCGTCCTCCAACGGAATGAGTTTCTCAGCCATATACACCTCTAGCATGCTGCGGCGCACATCACGGGCGCCGATTCTTTATGTTTATCTCAGTATAATCCCCGCCGCACGACGGCGACTTGGCCTGTACCCGCAAATACATCTGTCGGCCGCAAGCCGCGAAACAAAACCAAAACCAACCCACCGGCTCGTCGCGTTTACCGCGTTTTATAATGCTCGTGTTGCAACCCAAAAGAGGAACGTATGACTTTTACCGACAAACCCGAAAGCGCAAACGAAGCGCAGGATCATTCTCAGTCGCTCGACGATGGCGGTTTTTTCTCCCTGAACGACGTCATCATGGCCGGCAGGCATCAGCTCACCCGCTCCGAGCATCTCTTGGCCGCCGACACGCGCCGCAACGCCCGCAACCTACTCGCGAGCGCCAAGTTGCTCGCACTCGTCGTCATCGTCTCGCTCGCCATGGGCGTTGCCGCCTGGGCGTTTTTGACCTCGCTGAATATCGCGACCGACTATCGCGAGCACCATGCATGGGTCTACGCCTTGCTTCCCGTTGTGGGCATTGCCACCGCATGGGTGTACAAAAATCACGGCCTTGCTGCCAAACGAGGCAACAACCTGGTCATCGACTCCGCTCTGGGCACACGCCTCATCCATATGCGCATGGCCGTCCTCACCTTCGTCTGCTCCACGCTCACGCACCTAACGGGCGGATCGGCCGGTCGCGAGGGAGCCGCGGTGCAGATCGGCGGGACCATCGCCAGCAACATCTCGAGCCTCGCCCACCTCAAAAAGCATGACCACCACGACCTCATGCTCGCCGGCATCTCGTCGGCCTTTGGCGCCGTATTCGGTTCGCCCCTTGCTGGAGCTTTCTTTGGCATGGAGATGTGCTTTATCGGCAAGATCGACTACACCGCGGGCATCTACTGCCTGGTCGCCTCGTTTACCGGCTACTTTACGTCGCTTGCCTTGGGAACCGAGTACGAGGCGAATGTCATCGCCAGCGTTCCCAACATGACACCACGGACAGTTGTCATCGTTGTTATCAGCGCCATTATCTTCGGCCTGACGGCACGCCTCTTTGCCTGGTCGGTTCGAACCGTCAAAAGCCTGTACAGTCGCTTTATCGCCAATTACCTCGTCCGCGCACTCATAGGCGCACTCGTGGTTTTGGCCGCCTATGCCCTCCTCGACGCCTGGAACTACGCCGGCCTTTCCACGTGGCTTTCCGGCGCCGGATTTGCAGGCAACGCCACCCTGGCGGACGCAGCCATCAAGTTGGTCGTCACAGCGCTTACCCTGGGCGCGGGCTTCCAAGGCGGCGAGGTCACGCCCCTGTTTGGCATCGGTGCGGCACTCGGTGGCTGGATCGGTTGCCTTACCGGGCTTGACCCCAGTTTTCTGGCGGCTCTCGGCATGCTCGGCGTGTTCTGCGCCGGCCTCAACGTGCCCATCACCACCTGCATGATGGCCATCGACCTGTTCCACGGCACGGCCGCCGGGTTCTTTGTCATCGTGGCCTTTATCAGCTACCTAACCGGCGGACACCGCGGCGTGTACCCCGCCCAGCGCATCATCTCACCCAAGCGCCGCTCGCTTATTGTGGATGAGGGCGGTACGGTAGCGGATGCTATCGAGCGCCACAACGACCTGATAGAGTAGATGTAATAATCGCCGTGCAGCCACAATCGGGGGCAATTCGACCTGAGCGCGACCGCACTGTCATGTCACACGCCGGGAGTCGCCCCATGCACGCAACTGATTTTGGTCGCACGCTCATCATCGCCAACCCAGCCGCCCAGTCGGGTGCGGCACGCGAAGTTGCCGAGCGCCTGCAACGCTTTTTGGATATGACCGCGCGCGCATCCCAGTTTGACCTGGTGCTAACCGAGCACATGGGACACGCCAAGGAGCTTGCCGCACAGGCTCAGGGCTATCGCACCGTTATCGCACTCGGCGGCGACGGCGTGATCCACGAAGTCGTCAACGGGCTTATGACGCAAAAGGAGGACGCCCGCCCCGCTCTTGCCGTCCTGCCCGTGGGCTCCGGCAACGATTTTGCCCAGACGCTCGATATCGAAGATTTCTCCGGCAAGGATTTTGGCGCGCTACTCACCTGTGAGCTGCAGCGTCAGGACATCGGGCGGATTCGCTCATGGAACCCCGCAAGCGGCAGCGGCGAGGCGATCGTCGAGTATTACGACCAGACGCTCTCCGTCGGTATTGATGCCGCCATCGGCCTTGGCACCACCGAGCTGCGCAAAAAGACCGGCTTGACGGGTGCTCCGCTCTACACCCTATCGGGACTTGAGCAGTTTGGCCTGCGCTATCGCAACTACCCCATGACAGTCAGCTTTGACGGCGCGCCCGCCGAGCGCGTGAGGGCGATCATCATGGCGATTCAGCTTGGTCCTACCTATGGCTCGGGCTATCGCATCTGCCCCGATGCCGACCCCTGCGACGGCATGCTCGACGTCTGCTACGCCTGCGGCCCCGTCCCTCGCGCGGTAGCCCTGCCTATGTTCCTTTCGGCCAAGGACGGCCACCATACCAAGTTGCCACCGGTTCGCATGCGCCGCTGCCGCCATGCCGAGCTAACTTTTGAGGAGCCCGACTACCCCATCCAGGCCGACGGCGAGCCCATCGTCGCCTCGCGCATCGAAGTCGACATCCTACCCGGCGCCCTCCAAGTCTGGCACCCCACCCGCTAGCAAGACCAGCGAAACAATCGGCTACTCGTCGCTCCCCGGCTTGCGACGGTTAGCCTTTTTAATCGCATTGAAGTGCTTGTCATTGAGCCTGCGCTGGCGAGAGCGCAGAGGCACCTTAGTCTTTACGCGTCGGCGCGGTGGACGCCCGCGACGCTCCAGCTCAGCGCGCAGCTTACGCAGACAGCTCGCGCGATTCTGAAACTGACTACGGCTCTCGCGCGCCGTCACGACAATCCCCGTGGGCCCATGCTTCATACGCACCGCCGAGTCCGTCGTGTTCACGCCCTGCCCGCCCGGACCCGTCGCGCGAAACACCTGCACCTCGCAATCGCGCGCCAACTCCTCGACCGACATCTCGGCATAGCGCGCATATTCGCGCCATCCCATCTTGTTCTCATCCATATCAACACCTCCCCTCATACAAAAAATGTGACAAAGGGACGGTCCCTTTGTCACATCGCATACCAATCGCTTGTGTTGCGCGCTTAGGCGAAGGTGATCTCGCCGGTCTCGCAGTCCATATCGGCGATACGGGCCAGGCTCTCAACGCGGAAGCCGCGCTCGCGGAGCTTATCACCGCCGCCCTGGAAGCCCTTCTCCACCGCAATGCCAATACCGGACACCTCGGCACCCGCAGCCTCGCAGATCTTGATAAGACCCTCGAGCGCGCAGCCGTTGGCCAAGAAGTCGTCGATGATCAGGACCTTGTCGCCCTCGGACAGGAAACGCTTGCCAACGATGACCGGGTACTCCTTCTGCTTGGTAAAGGAGTAGATGGTCGTGGCATACTGCTCGCCGTCGAGGTTGATGGACTGGGCCTTCTTGGCAAAGACCACCGGCACGCCGCCAAAGTGCTGGGCTGCAATGCAAGCCATACCAATGCCCGAAGCCTCAATCGTCAGGATCTTGTTGATCTCGACATTCTTGAACAGACGGGCCCACTCGGCGCCCATGTGGTCGAACAGCTCAACGTCGCACTGGTGGTTGAGGAAGGCATCAACCTTAAGGACGTTACCGGCCTTCACGATGCCGTCACGGCGAATACGATCCTCAAGCTCCTGCATAGCGCAACCCTTTCTCGCGGCAATGATACCGCGCGATGAACAAACGTTGCACGATAGTCTACCACGGACCGACCCCCGCCCGCCCCACAAGCCCTATCGCACCATAAAGCCGCAAGACCAGTCAATTTGGGACGGGGCTCTTTGGACTACCTTTATGAGCCCTTTTCCTTCGTTCCCCACGGATTTGCGGAGGATGCTCGCCACGAAATCGGCCCATTTACTACGTTTAACCTGACACCCCTGTCCATACCCCCGATTCTCAAAAACCGGCAGGCTCTCTACCTGAGCTTTTGTTTTTAGCGAATGCGTCATGGTTTGAGGTGCACAGTTAAACGTAGTAGATGGGCGTGATTCTTGGCAGGCGACTCGCGAACACGCTAATGCCGGATGCGCGTCCTCACCAAACGTACCAATGTGAGCGCAAAGCCCACGGCAGCAACCGCCATCAGCACATAAAACACCGAGCGGAAGCCAAAGAGGAACACATCCGGACGGCCCGCCACATAGCTCGTGACTGTCTTACCCATTGCCGCGCTCGTCTGTCCATACAGGATGCGCGACGCCGCCGTAATACCCAGCGCTATGCCCGCATAGCGCGCCAAGCTGCCCAAGCTGCCCGCAAAGCCAAGCGCCTCACGCGGAGCCGAACCCATATACAGCGAATTATTGGGACTCTGGAAGATCGACGTGCCGCACGACATAAACGCGACGCAGCACACGATCATCAAGATGGAAGAGTGCTCGTCAAGCGTGCTCACCGCAAAGAGACCGCACACGTACACGCCCAGGCCAACGGCCGTGGGCGCTTCACAACCAACACGGTCGGACACCGAGCCCGAAAGCGGGCCCACAAAGGCATTCACGACCGGCATCGCCAAAAACAACAGGCCGGAGATATCGGAGCTAAAGCCGTGGGCATCCTGAAAGTAGAACGGCAGCACAAACTCGGAGGCACCGATACCCACGAACACGATAAGCATGCAAGCCAGGTTAATCGTGAAAGCCGAGCTCGCAAAGCAGCGACGCGCCGCCTCTGTCAACGGCATAGGGCGTTCGCCAGCCTCCGGCTTGACATGCGGCAGCGTGTAGAGTCCCACGATAAACGAGATGACGCCAATGGGAAGGTTGATGAGGAAGATGCTCTCCCAGGGAAAACTTGCCACGAGTACGCCGCCGAGCACGGGGCCGCACATCATGCCAAGAGCCACAAAGGTCGCCAGAATGCCCATG
The DNA here is from genome assembly GCA_958405565.1 of uncultured Collinsella sp. Lineage (GTDB taxonomy): Bacteria > Actinomycetota > Coriobacteriia > Coriobacteriales > Coriobacteriaceae > Collinsella. Next base: position 87,434 of record CATYEN010000002.1, read on the forward strand.
GCACGACCGCGCTCACGCGCCGGAAACGACTCGGTGATGATGCCCATATTGTTGGCCATCGCGGCGGCACAGCCAATGCCCTGCACGATACGCGCCAAGATAAGCACCTCGAGCGAAGCCGAAAGCCCGCAAAGCAGCGAGCCACCCGTAAAGACGATCACACCAAGCTGGAACACATTCACCTTGCCGCGCACATCGCCCAAGCGGCCAAACGGCAGCATGGCGACGCACGTCGCGAGCAGATACGCTGAGCTCACGAGCTGAATGCGGTCGAGACCCACACCCAGCTCCTTTTGCATCACCGGAAGCGCTACCGTCACGATGCTCGCATCCAGACACGCCATAAAGGTCATGACGAGCACGGTGAACAAAATCGCCCATTTATTCTTACCGTGGGTGTCGCCCTCCAGGGCAATGTGTTCGCGGCGCAGCTGCTCGGCAGTTTTCTCCATATATATCCTTTCTATCGTGCAACGCAAAAACGGGACCCCAATCGCCTACAAACGGTCACGATCGGGGTCCCGCCTACGGAATCGGAACTATGAGGACGTCGTCAGCCGAAAAGCCGTCCCACGCCTCGCACGCACGCTAGCCTAGCACTGCTCGAGCGCCTGCTCAAGGTCGGCAATCAGATCGGCCGTGTCCTCAAGGCCGCACGACAGGCGCACCATGTCGGCGGAGATGCCGCAGGCGATGAGCTCCTCGTCGTTCATCTGGCGATGGGTGGCGTTTGCCGGGTGCAGGCAGCAGGTGCGAGCATCGGCCACGTGCGTGGCAATCTGGGCGAGCTTAAGACTCTTCATAAAGGTCTCGGCCGCCGCACGACCACCGGTAAAGCCAAAGCTCACGACGCCGCAGGTACCGTTGGGCATGTACTTCTGAGCCATGTCGTAGTACTTGTCGCCCTCCAGGCCCGGATAGCTCACGAAGCGCACCTTGGGATGGCCCTGCAGGAACTTGGCGACCGCCAGACCGTTCTCGCAATGGCGCGGCATACGCACGTGCAGGCTCTCGAGCGAGCTGTTCAGGAAGAACGCCGCCTGCGGGTTCTGCATGGGGCCGAGGTCGCGCATAAGCTGCGCAGTGGCCTTGGTAATGAAGGCACCCTCGCGACCGAACTTCTCGGCATACGTCACGCCGTGGTAGCTCTCGTCGGGCGTGGTGAGACCCGGGAACTTATCCGCATGGGCCATCCAGTCAAACTGGCCGTGGTCGACGATCACGCCGCCCAGGTAGGCAGCATGTCCATCCATGTACTTGGTGGTGGAGTGCGTAACGATGTCGGCGCCCCACTCAAAGGGACGGCACATCACGGGTGTCGGGAAGGTGTTGTCGACCATCAGCGGCACGCCGTGGTCATGTGCGGCCTTGGCAAAGCGCTCAATATCGAGCACGGCAAGGGCGGGGTTGGCGATCGTCTCGCCAAAGACGAGCTTTGTGTTGGGCTGAAAGGCAGCCTCCAGCTCCTCATCGGTGCAGTCGGGGGCGACGAACGTGCAGGTCACGCCCATGCGGCCCATGGTGTGGGCGAGCAGGTTATACGTACCGCCGTAGATGGCAGAGCTCGCGACCACATGATCGCCGGCACCGGCCACGTTAAAGATCGCGAGGAAGTTCGCAGCCATACCCGAGCTCGTGAGCATCGCAGCGGTGCCGCCCTCCATCTCGCAGATCTTGGCGGCAACCAGATCGCACGTGGGGTTCTGCAGACGGCTGTAGAAGTAGCCCGACTCCTCCAGGTCAAACAGCTTGCCCATGTGCTCGGACGTGTCGTATTTCCACGTGGTGGACTGGTAGATGGGCACCTGACGCGGCTCGGCATCTCCCGGGTGATAGCCGCCCTGAACACATGTAGTACCGATGGTCTGCTCGCTCATATCCAACTCCCTTACTTGGGTTTTGTTTTTATTCGGTTCACGATACCGCTACCCCGCACCCCACAAAACCCAAACCCCCCATAGGTTATTGGACAAATTAAAAAGGTTTATTTTTACCAAATATTAATAAAGTTTTAGATTGCGAAAAAAAAATAGATATGCACTGCGGTTTCGATAAGCGAATGCGCCGGCAAGGGTACCATAGGCGGGTACACCGCAATCAAGGAGACACCGATGAAGCAGATCGATACCACCCAGCTCAACACTGCCGCCTGTCAGGCTCAGGCTGCCGAATACCACGCCCGCGGTTTTAACTGCGCACAGGCCGTCGCCTGCACGTTCGCGCCCGCCGTCGGACTCGACCCCCAGGTCGCCTTTACCCTCACCGAGGGCTTTGGCGCCGGCATGGGCGGCATGACCGAAACCTGCGGCGCCATCTCGGGCGCCGTGGCCATCATGGGCTTTGTGATGAGCGACGGTATGGAGAACCCCAAGACCAAGGGCCAGACCTACAAGCTGTCGCGCGAAATCGCCAAGCGTTTTGCCGAGAAGAACACGACGACCGTCTGTGGCACGCTCAAGGGCATTGGCTCGGACCAGGGTCCGCTCCGCAGCTGCCCCGGCTGCATCGACGATGCCGTCGAGACCGCCTGCGACGTGCTGAAGCAGCTCGCCGAGTAAACGACAACAACAAAAATGCGACGGCCGGCGCGCCTGGGATATCCCATGGCACGCCGGCCGTCGCCGTTAAAACTCGGCAAACTCGGGAGTGCCGACCTCGATCTCCTCGCGGCCAGCCATAAGCTCGCGCATCTTTGCGCAAAACGGCTCCTGCTCCCCCGCCTTAAATACCAAATGAAGTGTCACAGCGTCCGCGTAGTCAGTGTCCGAAACCTTGGCGCCCGAGTCCTGCGCCAGACGAAGCACCTGCTCATACTGCGGATAAGCCACATGCACGTCAACGGGCACAACGCTCGTCATCTCAACGATCTGCCCGGCTTCCTGCGCCGCCGCAACCGCCGCCTGCGTCGCCGCCGTATAGGCACGCACCAGGCCACCTGGCCCCAACAGGGTACCGCCAAAATAGCGCGTCACCACACAGCAAACATTTTTGAGCCCCGCACCACGAAGCACCTCGAGCGTCGGCATGCCGCTTGTACGGCTCGGTTCACCGTCATCGCTCTGGCGCTCGCGCCCATCGACCAAAATCCATGCGGGCACATTATGACGAGCATCGTAATGGCGCTTGCGAACCATCTCGATAAAGGCATTTGCCTCGTCCTCGGACTCAATATGGACCAGCTGGGCAATAAAACGACTCTTGCGGTCGACAAACTCGCCCGAAGCCTCAGTATTCGATTGCAGAGTAAAATAGCTGTCCAACAAAGCCCCTCAACAACAAGCAAAGCAACAAACAGCCTCAATAATACGGCAAAGGGTGTACCGTTGCCCTCGCCAACAAGAACGGAAACGCCAATGATGCCGTCACCAACAGCGAGAAGGCGTCAGCTGAGTCGATTTGGCCCGAAAGAGGAGGGAGCACGCCTTATGGCGGCGACCGACGAATGAGCGCCAAATCGGCCAGCTGACGTCGTCGCAGCGTCAACAAGAAAGCTGAGTGGGCCTGTAAGCCGGGTTCTGTCGTGAACGGTCATTTATCTTGTCTGCACGTTACCGTGCAGCTCCACGCACGCTACCCGAACGCGGACCGGGCCGGCCCATAGCGTTCCTATTCGCGCTTGCTCCGGATGGGGCTTGCCAAGCCGCCGTGTTGCCACGACGCTGGTGGTCTCTTACACCACCGTTTCAGCTTTTCCCTTTACGCCTTGCGGCGCAGGTGGGAGTCTTCTTTTCTGCGGCGCTTTCCGTCGGATCACTCCGCCCGGCCGTTAGCCGGCATCCCGCCCTCTGGAGCCCGGACTTTCCTCACGCGCACTGCAAGCAGTACATCGCGCGACCGTCTGGCCCACTCAGCAGTGAAAGAGTGTAGCACACCGCCAGCACACGCAATGGCACAACGCAAGCGCTCGCACGATAAACCAAGAACCACCCATGCGCTACAATAGTCCCGTCGATGGGCAACGTCGTCAGTCGAGACGCGACCGCGCTCCGCACCCCTCCGTCTACTCGGTGCGTTCCCGCCTCCTCCCCGAGGCGGGATGTCGGCATTTTTTCATGCCGCGACAACTCAATAGCTAACGGACGACCTAGGCGGCAATCTGCCGTTTCGCTCGCAAAATCAAAACCACCCCTAAAAGGGGTGGTTTGCTCTTAGGGTATAACCCTTGGAT
>CATYEN010000003.1 GCA_958405565.1 uncultured Collinsella sp.
AGCAGCCTCTGGGCGGCAAGGCCCAGTTCGGCGGCCAGCGCTTCGGCGAGATGGAAGTTTGGGCACTGTACGCTTACGGTGCTTCCAACGTCCTGCAGGAGATCCTGACCGTCAAGTCCGACGATACTGTGGGCCGCGTCAAGACCTACGAGTCCATCGTCAAGGGCGAGAACGTTCCTGTCCCGGGTATCCCCGAGTCCTTCAAGGTTCTCGTCAAGGAGATCCGCTCCCTCGCACTGGACATCGAGCCCATGCACGATGCCGACGAGGACGCCTCCGCCCCTGTGACCGCCGAAGAGACCTCTGCTCTCGACGACCTGGCTGCGCTCGCCGGCGTTGACGCCGACGTCGAGGCCGAGGATGCCGAGACCGCCGAGGCACCCGAGGCTGTCGCCGCCACGACCACTGATAAGGAGTAGTTGACTGTGGCAGATTTCGAAGCTACTGATTTTGACTCGGTAAAGATCTCCCTTGCCTCCGCCGACCAGATCCGTTCCTGGTCGCACGGTGAGGTCAAGAAGCCGGAGACCATCAATTACCGTACCCTCAAGCCCGAGAAGGACGGCCTGTTCTGCGAGAAGATCTTCGGTCCCGCCAAGGACTGGGAGTGCTCCTGCGGCAAGTACAAGGGCATCCGCTTTAAGGGCATCGTCTGCGAGCGCTGCGGCGTCGAGGTCACCTCGGCCAAGGTGCGTCGCGACCGCATGGGCCACATCGAGCTCGCCGCTCCCGTGTCCCACATCTGGTACTTCAAGAGTCCCACGAGCTTCCCGATGAGCCGTATGCTCGACATCAAGTCCAAGGACCTCGAGAAGGTTCTGTACTTCGCCAGCTACATCATCACCGAGGTTGACTATGAGGCCCGCGAGGCCGACGCCGACGACCTGCGCGAGGAGCTCGCCGCCGATCTGGAAGAGATCGATGCCGAGTGCGCCCGCCAGATCGAGTCCCTCAAGGAGCAGGGCGACCCCGAGAACTTTGACGAGTTCTCCGACGAGGAGCCGCTGACCCCCGAGGAGATCGCCTCTGGCATCGTCGACATCGAGGAAGAGTGCAAGGACGAGAAGCAGCTCCGCACGGACGCCTTCAACGCCTTCATGAAGCTCACCGAGCGCGACCTCATCTCCGATGAGCCGCTGTTCCGCGAGATGACCCGTTACTACTCCATGTACTTCAAGGGTGGTATGGGTGCCGAGGCCGTCCGCGACCTGCTCGCTGCCATCGACCTCCCCTCCGAGGCCGAGAAGCTCAAGGCCATCATCGCCGACGAGGATTCCCAGAAGCAGAAGCGCGAGAAGGCCGTCAAGCGCCTCGAGGTCGTTGACGCCTTCCTGAAGGGCGGCAACAGCCCCGCGAACATGATTCTGGACGTCATCCCGGTCATTCCGCCCGATCTGCGCCCGATGGTCCAGCTCGACGGCGGCCGCTTCGCCGCGTCCGACCTTAACGACCTGTATCGTCGCGTGATCAACCGTAACAACCGACTCAAGCGCCTGCTCGACCTGGACGCCCCTGCGATCATCGTGAACAACGAGAAGCGCATGCTCCAGGAGTCCGTGGACGCCCTGTTCGACAACGGCCGTCGTGGTCGCCCGGTCTCTGGCCGTGGCGGTCGCCCGCTCAAGTCGCTCGCCGAGGCCCTCAAGGGCAAGCAGGGTCGTTTCCGCCAGAACCTGCTGGGTAAGCGTGTCGACTACTCCGGCCGTTCGGTTATCGTTACCGACCCCAAGCTGCTGCTGCACCAGTGCGGTCTGCCCAAGACCATGGCGCTGGAGCTCTTCAAGCCCTTCGTCATGAAGCGCCTGGTCGAGCTTGGTAAGGTCGAGAACATCAAGGGCGCCAAGCGCGCTATCGACCGCGGTGCCACCTTTGTGTGGGACATCCTCGAAGAGGTCATCGACGGCCGCGTCGTGCTGCTCAACCGCGCACCGACCCTGCACCGTCTGTCCATCCAGGCCTTTGAGCCGGTGCTGGTCGAGGGCAAGGCTATCCACCTGCACCCGCTGGTCTGCTCGCCCTTCAACGCCGACTTCGACGGCGACCAGATGTCTGTCCACGTGCCGCTGTCCAGCCAGGCTCAGGCCGAGGCCCGCGTGCTCATGCTCTCTGCGAACAACCTGCGCTCGCCGGCATCCGGCAAGCCGGTCAACATCCCCTCGCAGGACATGATCATCGGTGTGTACTACCTCACCCAGGTCCGCGACGGTCTGCCGGGCGAGAACCACGTGTTCGCCAGCTTCGACGACGCGCTGCACGCCTATGACTGCCGCTCCGAGGTCGACATGCAGGCCAAGATTCAGGTCCGCGTGTCCGCTGCCGACGCCAATGTCATCAACGAGGACGGCACCCGTATCTTCCGCGTCAAGAACGGCAAGAACGAGTTCGTCGACTACGACGTCACCGGCAACAAGACCGCGCGCTTCGAGACCTCCATCGGCCGCATCATCTTCAACCGCCAGTGCCTGCCCGAAGACTATGAGTTCATGAACTACAAGATGGTCAAGGGCGATGTGGCCAAGCTGGTTGCGGACTGCTGCGATCGCTATCCCGAGGCCAAGGTCGGTCCGATCCTCGACGCCATCAAGTACTCCGGCTTCCACTACGCTACCCGCGCCGGCCTCACCATCTCGGTGTGGGACGCTCTCATCCCTGCCGAGAAGCAGGAGCTGCTCGACCGCGCCCAGGCCAACGTCGACCAGATCAACGAGTACTTCGAGGAGGGCTTCATCAACGAGACGGAGCGCCACATCGAAGTCGTTAACGAGTGGACCGCTTGTACCGATAAGGTCGCAGCGCTCATGCTCGACTTGTTCGACGAGGAGAACCCGCTGTACATGATGGCCGACTCCGGCGCCCGTGGTTCTAAGACCCAGCTGCGTCAGCTCGGCGGCATGCGTGGCCTGATGGCAGACATGTCCGGCGAGACGATCGACCTTCCCATTAAGGCGAACTTCCGCGAGGGCCTGCTGCCGCTCGAGTACTTCATTTCGACCTACGGCGCCCGTAAGGGCCTGGTCGATACCGCATCCCACACCTCGGACTCTGGTTACCTGACCCGTCGTCTGGTCGACGTGGCCCAGGACGTCATCGTCCGCGAGGAGGACTGCGGTACGCACGAGGGCGTCACCTACAACCTCATCATCCCCGGCACCACCGACCTCAACACCGACCTCGTCGGCCGTTGCTTCATCGAGGACGTCGTGGCCCCCGATGGCACCGTGCTCTTTGAGCAGGACGGCTACATCGAGAAGGTCGCCGACATCCAGAAGATGGTCGATGCGGGCCTCAAGAAGGTCAAGCTTCGCGCACTGCTCACCTGCCGCTCCAAGTACGGCGTGTGCCAGAAGTGCTACGGTTGGGATCTTTCCACCCGTCGTCCGGTCGCCATCGGTACTGCCGTCGGCATTATTGCCGCCCAGTCCATCGGCGAGCCCGGTACGCAGCTTACGATGCGTACCATTCACTCCGGCGGCGTCGCTGGCGTCGACGATATTACGCAGGGTCTGCCTACGGTCAGCCGTATGTTCGATATCGTCGGCAACGTCAACGAGAAGATCCTGGGCCGCGAGGCCGAGCTGGCTCCGTACTCCGGCCACCTCTCGATTAAGCCCGAGAAGTCCGAGTACGTGCTGACGCTCACCGACTCCGAGGATCACACCCGTGTCCTCGACGAGCGTCGCGTCCCCGCTTCGGTGCGCTTCATGCCCGAGATCGAGGACGGCTGCGAGGTTCGCGCCGGCGACCAGATCACCAAGGGCTTCGTCAACTTCCGCAACCTGCGCAAGCTGACCGACATCGAGTCGACGATGCACACCTTCGTCGAGAGCGTTAAGGACGTCTACACCAGCCAGGGCGTTGACCTGAACGACAAGCACATCGAGGTGCTCGCACGTCAGATGCTGCGTCGCGTTCAGATCACCAACCCCGGCGACTCCAAGTACCTGCTTGGTCAGTACGTCGACCGCTACGAGTTCGCCGACGAGGTCGAGCGCGTTGCCCGTCTGGGCGGTCAGGCTCCCGTGGCCGAGCCCGTCATCCTGGGTACGCTCAAGGTCGCGTCCAACATCGACTCCTGGCTGTCGAGCGCTTCGTTCATCCGTACCGCCGGCGTCCTTACCGAGGCTGCCATTGAGGGCAAGGTCGACCACCTGCTCGACCTTAAGTCCAACGTCATCGTCGGTAAGAAGATCCCGGCTGGTACTGGCCTCAAGCCGTACGCTAACGCCAAGCTGACGTATCGCACGGCCGACGGCTATGTCGACATCGACGGTCCGGCTTCGCCCAACGCCAAGTCGCTGCCCGAGTGGGCTCCTGTGGAGCTTAAAGACCTGGACGAGCAGCTCCCGCAGCAGCTCGACTGGGCCGGCTACGACGAGTTCGGCGGTGCTGACGGTTCGTTTACGCGCAACGGCCACACCATCTCCGCCGAGAAGGCTCGCCTGTACCTGTTCGACGACCTGGGCGTGTCGCAGCGCTGGACCAACAAGTTCAGCGAGGTCGGCATTGAGACGGTCGGCGACCTGGTCGGCAAGTCCGAGGAGGATCTGCTGCGCATCGATGGCATCGGTGCCAAGGCGATCGAGGAGCTCCGTGACGGCCTGGAGGCCCACGACCTGCTCTACATCCTCGAGAACAACGACGATGTTGCCGACGAGGAAGACCTCTCGCAGCTGCTGCAGATGGTCTTTAGCCCCGACGGTCCGGACGATATCCTGCTGGGCACCTCCGCCACGCCGACGCATCACGCCGACGCCGACGAGGAGCTCCTGGGCGCCCCGATCGACGACAAGAAGGCTCCCGCCAACGGCGCGATCAACGAGGACATGGCTTCCCTCGACGAGCTGCTCAACCAGCTCGTGGACACTGACGACGCCGAAGAGGCAAAGGACAACGACGAGGAGTAACTAGTTCCGCCGTTCTAACGAACGGCGGCGACCTCCGTCGCTGCGCGGCCCCCAGAGCTACAATCTGTCATTCAAAAGGCAGGGCATGACCAAAAGGTCAATGCCCTGCCTTTTTCATGCCACCTTGTACGCTCTGGGGGCCGCTCGCTTGCGTATGCTCAACCTGTTGCGTTCCGTTGATCCCTTGCCAATAAGGGACGGATTAATTTTGGTAGGTTTTTCCTGCTTGAATTTGAAACAATCCGTTCGGTCAAAGCGTATCTATGGTGAGGGCCTCATCAAGAACCATCAACGTCACCGGGAGGTGATTATGGAAGAACAAGCTTTTAGACAGGCGGTTGAAGACCACCGAGATGTCGTGTTTCGGATCGCATTGACGTATCTGCGCGATCGTGCCGACGCCGATGATGTTGCCCAAGACGTCTTTCTTAAGTTGCTTAAAAGCGATGGACACTTTGAAAGTTGGGAACATCTTCGCCGCTGGCTTATCCGGGTCACGATCAATGAATGTAAATCGCTCTTTCGAAAGCCGTGGAGGCGCGTGGAGGATATTGAGAATCTGGCCGATTCGCTTTCGACTGCGGTACGCACGAGGGCGTCACCTACAACCTCATCATCCCCGGCACCACCGACCTCAACACCGACCTCGTCGGCCGTTGCTTCATCGAGGACGTCGTGGCCCCCGATGGCACCGTGCTCTTTGAGCAGGACGGCTACATCGAGAAGGTCGCCGACATCCAGAAGATGGTCGATGCGGGCCTCAAGAAGGTCAAGCTTCGCGCACTGCTCACCTGCCGCTCCAAGTACGGCGTGTGCCAGAAGTGCTACGGTTGGGATCTTTCCACCCGTCGTCCGGTCGCCATCGGTACTGCCGTCGGCATTATTGCCGCCCAGTCCATCGGCGAGCCCGGTACGCAGCTTACGATGCGTACCATTCACTCCGGCGGCGTCGCTGGCGTCGACGATATTACGCAGGGTCTGCCTACGGTCAGCCGTATGTTCGATATCGTCGGCAACGTCAACGAGAAGATCCTGGGCCGCGAGGCCGAGCTGGCTCCGTACTCCGGCCACCTCTCGATTAAGCCCGAGAAGTCCGAGTACGTGCTGACGCTCACCGACTCCGAGGATCACACCCGTGTCCTCGACGAGCGTCGCGTCCCCGCTTCGGTGCGCTTCATGCCCGAGATCGAGGACGGCTGCGAGGTTCGCGCCGGCGACCAGATCACCAAGGGCTTCGTCAACTTCCGCAACCTGCGCAAGCTGACCGACATCGAGTCGACGATGCACACCTTCGTCGAGAGCGTTAAGGACGTCTACACCAGCCAGGGCGTTGACCTGAACGACAAGCACATCGAGGTGCTCGCACGTCAGATGCTGCGTCGCGTTCAGATCACCAACCCCGGCGACTCCAAGTACCTGCTTGGTCAGTACGTCGACCGCTACGAGTTCGCCGACGAGGTCGAGCGCGTTGCCCGTCTGGGCGGTCAGGCTCCCGTGGCCGAGCCCGTCATCCTGGGTACGCTCAAGGTCGCGTCCAACATCGACTCCTGGCTGTCGAGCGCTTCGTTCATCCGTACCGCCGGCGTCCTTACCGAGGCTGCCATTGAGGGCAAGGTCGACCACCTGCTCGACCTTAAGTCCAACGTCATCGTCGGTAAGAAGATCCCGGCTGGTACTGGCCTCAAGCCGTACGCTAACGCCAAGCTGACGTATCGCACGGCCGACGGCTATGTCGACATCGACGGTCCGGCTTCGCCCAACGCCAAGTCGCTGCCCGAGTGGGCTCCTGTGGAGCTTAAAGACCTGGACGAGCAGCTCCCGCAGCAGCTCGACTGGGCCGGCTACGACGAGTTCGGCGGTGCTGACGGTTCGTTTACGCGCAACGGCCACACCATCTCCGCCGAGAAGGCTCGCCTGTACCTGTTCGACGACCTGGGCGTGTCGCAGCGCTGGACCAACAAGTTCAGCGAGGTCGGCATTGAGACGGTCGGCGACCTGGTCGGCAAGTCCGAGGAGGATCTGCTGCGCATCGATGGCATCGGTGCCAAGGCGATCGAGGAGCTCCGTGACGGCCTGGAGGCCCACGACCTGCTCTACATCCTCGAGAACAACGACGATGTTGCCGACGAGGAAGACCTCTCGCAGCTGCTGCAGATGGTCTTTAGCCCCGACGGTCCGGACGATATCCTGCTGGGCACCTCCGCCACGCCGACGCATCACGCCGACGCCGACGAGGAGCTCCTGGGCGCCCCGATCGACGACAAGAAGGCTCCCGCCAACGGCGCGATCAACGAGGACATGGCTTCCCTCGACGAGCTGCTCAACCAGCTCGTGGACACTGACGACGCCGAAGAGGCAAAGGACAACGACGAGGAGTAACTAGTTCCGCCGTTCTAACGAACGGCGGCGACCTCCGTCGCTGCGCGGCCCCCAGAGCTACAATCTGTCATTCAAAAGGCAGGGCATGACCAAAAGGTCAATGCCCTGCCTTTTTCATGCCACCTTGTACGCTCTGGGGGCCGCTCGCTTGCGTATGCTCAACCTGTTGCGTTCCGTTGATCCCTTGCCAATAAGGGACGGATTAATTTTGGTAGGTTTTTCCTGCTTGAATTTGAAACAATCCGTTCGGTCAAAGCGTATCTATGGTGAGGGCCTCATCAAGAACCATCAACGTCACCGGGAGGTGATTATGGAAGAACAAGCTTTTAGACAGGCGGTTGAAGACCACCGAGATGTCGTGTTTCGGATCGCATTGACGTATCTGCGCGATCGTGCCGACGCCGATGATGTTGCCCAAGACGTCTTTCTTAAGTTGCTTAAAAGCGATGGACACTTTGAAAGTTGGGAACATCTTCGCCGCTGGCTTATCCGGGTCACGATCAATGAATGTAAATCGCTCTTTCGAAAGCCGTGGAGGCGCGTGGAGGATATTGAGAATCTGGCCGATTCGCTTTCGACGGCGCAGGAGGAGACCAAGGCGGTCCTGTCAGACGTTATGCGACTTCCGGAGCGATTCCGTATTCCTATCGTGCTCTATTACTATCTGGGCTTCTCGACTTCAGAAATTGCCGAGTTACTGCATGTGCCAGCCGCGACCGTTCGAACGCGTTTAGCTCGCGGCAGAACGAAACTCAAGTTCATCCTAGAGGAGGGCGACCGTGAAATCCAACCAAATCAAGCAGGCCTTCGAGTCCGTCCAAGCCGATAGCGATCTTGCCGATCGTGTCCTTAATGCCGCTGCGGGTGAGCCGCTTCGCCGAAAGGGTCACGCGAAGCCTCTGTATGTTGCCGTGATCGGATGCCTTGCCGGAGTGCTGGCGTCCGGAGGGGTCGCCTACGCCGTCGTCAATTCCAGTTATTTTGCCTCTGCCTGGGGAAACCATGGCAACGGAGAGTCCATTACCTGGACTCAAGGTGGCTCGTCGGGGACTAAATATACCTACACCAGAGAGTTTGGTGATGGTATCGCGCCCCAAAGCTTGGAGGGTTCAGTACAGAAGGTCAATCTGTCCGTCGAGGGCAACGGCTATACACTCGACATTCATGATATGGCTATCGATAAAAACGGTTGCGGTGCCGTGACGTTTACGTTGTCCAATCCAAATGGTGTTAACTACTACAAGCCGGCAGCAGAGACTGGCGAACTTGTTCTCTATGGTGAAGAAGAACAAGGCATCGGCACGCCCAGCATGAACTTCGGCGAGGAATGGGCTGACACACGCTGCACCATTGATAAGGACACATCAAGCGACACTGTCATTAATGGCACGATGTACTTTGCTTCTATGGATCGCGAGCGAGGTTTTCAACATGCGGTCACCTGGAATATCTCGTGGACCGAGGGCGAAGGTGAGGATGCGAAACTGTTCGAAGCATCGACGCCCGAGCTTAGCGTCGGAACATACGTCGATACCAAGGAACTTCACTCCGATGATTCGCCTCTCGAGATCAGTCCGTTTTCCATTCAGACGCATATCGATGATCTGGGCTATGAAGCAGTTGATCATAAACTGACCGTCACCTACAAGGATGGATCGGAGCAGATTATCGAAGATGACGACGCAGGGGTGTTCAACTTATATTTTTCTTATGCGCGCAATAGCGGAGAGAACATCTGGGTGCCAACGAAGTTGATCGATGTCGACCAAGTGGTCTCAGTAACCCTTGAGGGCACGAGGTACACATCAACAGGAGAGACCGAAACAGAAGTACCCTTTACCATCGTCTATTCGTAACGTCTGGGCCGCTTCCTACTAGGGGAGCGGCCCTTTTCACGATGATTATGAGGATGAATCCGCATGAAACGCGGCGTTATACGACCCAAAAACGGAAGTGCGGGGAAAAAGTTGGGACCTCCGACCACACCGAAATTATAACCCCCTGCTTACCTGCGGTTTTGTTGTCAAAAATAGCGGTCTGGTCAAAGGTTTCCAATTTTTCCCCGCACTTCTGAAATGAGGGAGGCGTCGGGAGCGTCTCGATTCCGGAAGTATGCGGCAAAATCTCGATAGGCAGACCACACCGCATATGCCAAAGCGCTCTACCTGCGGGTTTGTTATCGCAAAACCCCGGAGTGCTCGGCAAGTCCAAAATTTGCCGCATACCTCCGAAAACGCCGTTGATCTCCATGAGACAGGTGAGGGCAGTTTACCGCTGGAACGCGACGTTTCCCCAGATAAAACCGACCAAAATAAACCTGTCCCTTTTTGGCAGGTAACGTTGCCCCGACGAGCGCGTCGGATTTCCGGACCGGGCGGCCCAGGTTTTAAGTTTGTCGCGAGTTCCGCACGCAAAGGAAAGCACTTAATGTGCTTTCCGTCTTGCGCAGGACTGTAGAGCAGCAAACTTAAAACCTGGGCCGCCCGGTCCGGAAATCCGCCCCCGCGCACAGGAGGGGATTCCTTTTGTGTAGGCTTTGCGGAAATGTGCTCATTTTAGGATACGCCCGGCGGCGTGGTCTGTTGACGGCACAGCTAACGGCACGTATCCTATCGAACTGCGTGTTTCGTAGGGGGATGCTGACCCCTCGATTCAAGCCGTTGCACTTTACAGAAAGCTGGAATCATTCGAGAAGGAGTACGCTTTGCCTACTATTAACCAGCTGGTTCGCCAGGGCCGTCGTTCCGTGCCCAAGAAGTCCAAGAACGCTGCTCTGCAGCACAACTCCCAGAAGCGCGGCGTGTGCACCCGTGTCTTCACCACGAGCCCCAAGAAGCCGAACTCGGCTCTTCGTAAGGTTGCCCGTGTTCGCCTCGTCAACGGCATCGAAGTTACTGCTTACATCCCGGGTGAGGGCCACAACCTGCAGGAGCACTCCATCGTGCTCGTCCGCGGCGGTCGTGTCCGTGACCTCCCTGGTGTCCGTTATCACGTCATCCGTGGCGCCTACGACGCTGCTCCGGTCCAGAACCGTATGCAGGCCCGTTCCAAGTACGGTGCTAAGCGCCCCAAGGCCAAATAAGCCAGATAACGTTTTGATACTTTCGCCGTGTGCCGCCTAAGCGCCGCACGGTAGACACTTAAGGAGATTTCACATGCCGCGTCGTGCAGCAGCTAATCGTCGTGAGGTTCAGCCTGACGCCGTTTACAACAACCGCCTGGTGACTCAGCTCATCAACAAGGTCCTTCTTGACGGCAAGAAGGCCACCGCTGAGCGCATCGTTTACACCGCTTTCGAGATCGTTGCCGAGAAGTCCGAGGGTGGCGACGCTCTCGCTACCTTCAAGAAGGCTATGGACAACGTCAAGCCCACGCTCGAGGTTAAGCCCAAGCGTGTCGGTGGCGCTACCTATCAGGTCCCGATGGAGGTCAACTCCCGTCGTTCCACCGCTCTGGGTATCCGCTGGATCGTCAACTTCTCCCGCGCTCGCAAGGAGAAGACCATGGCCGAGCGTCTCGCCAACGAGATCCTCGACGCCTCCAACGGCCTGGGCGCTTCCGTCAAGAAGCGTGAGGACGTCTTCAAGATGGCCGAGGCCAACCGCGCGTTCTCTCACTATCGTTGGTAAGTTAAGGTAAGGAACTAACATGGCTAAGCCTAAGTACAAGCTTTCCGATACCCGTAACATCGGCATCATGGCCCACATCGATGCCGGTAAGACCACCACGACCGAGCGTATTCTTTACTACACCGGTAAGACCCACAAGATCGGTGAGGTCCATGAGGGCGCTGCCACCATGGACTGGATGGTTCAGGAGCAGGAGCGCGGCGTAACCATTACCTCCGCTGCTACCACGTGCTTCTGGAAGAAGGACGGTACCGACTACCGCATCCAGATCATCGACACCCCGGGCCACGTTGACTTCACCGCCGAGGTCGAGCGCTGCCTGCGCGTCCTCGATGGCGCTGTCGCCGTCTTCGACGCCGTTGCCGGCGTTCAGCCCCAGTCTGAGACCGTTTGGCGTCAGGCTTCTACCTTCAACGTCCCCCGCATCGCCTTCATCAACAAGTATGACCGCGTGGGCGCTGACTTCTTCAACGCTATCGAGACCATGAAGGATCGTCTCGACGCTAACGCCGTGGCCGCTCAGGTCCCGATGGGCGCCGAGGACAACTTCTGGGGCGTCATCGACCTCGTTACCATGACTGCATGGGACTTCAAGGCCGACGAGAAGGGCATGACCTACCCCGAGCCGATGGACGAGATCCCGGCTGAGTTTGCCGACATCGCTGCCACCAAGCGCGAGGAGCTCCTCGACGCTGCTGCCAGCTTTGACGACGAGCTCATGGAGAAGATCCTCATGGAGGAGGACTTCACCGTCGAGGAGCTCAAGGCTGCTCTGCGCAAGGGCGTTCTGGCCAACGAGCTCAACCTCGTCTTCGTGGGCTCCGCCTACAAGAACAAGGGCGTTCAGGAGCTGCTCGACGCTGTCGTCGACTACCTGCCCAGCCCGCTCGACGTTGAGGCCGTCACCGGTACCGATCCGGACACCGGCGAGGAGATCCAGCGTCATCCTTCCTTCGACGAGCCCTTCTCCGGCCTGGTCTTCAAGATCATGACCGACCCGTTCGTCGGTAAGCTCACCTATGTCCGCGTTTACTCCGGCCGCGCCGAGTCCGGCTCCTACGTGGTCAACGCTTCCAACGGTCAGCGCGAGCGCCTCGGCCGCATCCTCGAGATGAACGCCGCCGAGCGTATCGACCGTGACGACGCTGCCGCCGGCGACATCGTCGCTTGCGTCGGCTTCAAGAACTCCACCACCGGTGACACCCTGTGCGCCGAGGGCAAGGAGATCGTCCTCGAGAAGATCGAGTTCGCCAAGCCCGTTATCGACGTTGCCATTGAGCCCAAGACCAAGGCCGAGCAGGACAAGATGTCCCTGGCTCTGACCAAGCTCGCCGAGGAGGACCCGACCTTCCAGGTGTCCACCAACCACGAGACCGGCCAGACCATCATCGCCGGCATGGGCGAGCTGCACCTCGAGATCATCGTCGACCGTCTGCTCCGCGAGTTCAAGGTTGACGCTAACGTTGGTAAGCCCCAGGTCGCCTACCGCGAGACCGCTGGTCACGACGTCGAGAAGGCTGAGGGCAAGTTCGTCCGTCAGTCCGGTGGTCGCGGTCAGTACGGCCACGCCGTCATCAAGCTCGAGAAGATGGAGGAGGGCTTCGGCTACGAGTTCGTCAACGCTATCGTCGGCGGCGTCGTGCCCAAGGAGTACATCCCGTCCATCGACAAGGGCATCCAGGAGGCCCTGAACACCGGTGTTATCGCCGGCTTCCCGGTCCTCGACGTTAAGGTCACCCTGTTCGACGGTTCTTACCACGAGGTCGACTCCTCCGAGGCCGCCTTTAAGATCGCCGGTTCCATGGCTATCAAGGACGCCCTCAAGAAGTCCGACCCGCAGCTGCTCGAGCCGATCATGGCTGTCGAGGTCGAGACCCCCGAGCAGTACATGGGCGACGTTATGGGCAACCTCTCCGGTCGCCGCGGCAAGATCGAGGGCATGGAGGATCGCAAGAACAGCAAGCTCATCCGTGCCAAGGTGCCGCTGGGCGAGATGTTCGGTTACGCTACCGACCTTCGCTCCCAGACCCAGGGCCGTGCATCCTACACGATGCAGTTCGACTCTTATGAGCCCGCGCCCAAGTCCATCGTGGACGAGGTCATGAGCAAGAACGCCTAAGTTCGAGCTCCCTGTTACGTAATCCGCGAGAACATCTCTCGCACTCTTTGGAGGTTTAAGTTGGCTACCCAGAAGATCCGCATTCGCCTCAAGGGCTATGATCACGAGGTCGTCGATCAGTCCGCGAAGCTCATCGTCGAGACCGCTCAGAAGACCGGTGCTCGCGTTTCCGGTCCTGTCCCCCTGCCCACCGAGCGCAACCTGTACACGGTTATCCGCTCGCCGCACGTGAACAAGGACTCCCGTGAGCAGTTCGAGATGCGCACCCACAAGCGCCTCATCGACATCCTCGACCCCACCTCGGGCACTGTTGATTCGCTCATGCGTCTCGACCTCCCCGCTGGCGTCGACATCGACATCAAGCTCTAAGCGATATCGCTCATAGCTTACAGAGCCCCGTTGCCATTACGGTAGCGGGGCTCTTTTGTTTTGCATGATGGGTTTGGACCGCCGGGGAATGCAGCCGAGTGGGTGGCTATGGTGCCCTATTTACCCATGGGACGCAGCGATGCCTCTTCAAAATGGAAGGATCGCAAGCCGTCTTCCGTTTCGATACACGCGCGTCCAAAGGTATCGACGGTTTTAAAGATGCCTCGCGCCAGTTCGTCTCCTGCGGGGGAGCGGGCGATAACGTGCTCCCCAATCCAATTGAGGTGAGTGATATATTCGCCGTGGACGGGTGCGAGCGGTCCGGCGTTTTCTTCCATGGCGTTGAGCAGATCTGTCCACGCGTCCACGGCGTTTACGACGGTGTGATAGACCTCCTTGAGCAGCACATCGACGGCGGGAACGTTCTCGTTGAGGTCAGACAGGCCGATTGCCGGCAGACCGCCATCAGGAACCTCCGAGGGCGCATAGTTCACATTGACGCCAATGCCGCAGACGGCGAAAGTTTTGCCTTCGTTATCGCGTGCGGCCTCGACCAGAATGCCGCCGAGTTTGCGCCCTCGAGCGACCAAGTCGTTGGGCCATTTGAGGCCAATCTCGTTTGCAAGATCTTGCGCCTCGAGTGCCTCGAGTACCGCTAGGCCGCTGACGGCGGCAAGACCAGAGTACTTTGCAGGACTAACGCATGGACGCAGGACAATTGAAAGCAATAAGTTGCCGGCGGTTGAATCCCACTTGTGGCCGCGTCGGCCGCGTCCTGCCGTCTGAGCCCGGGCGGCAAGTCCCGTGCCGTGTGGCGCTCCCTGTTTTCCTGCTTCGAGCAGGTCATCGTTGGTCGATCCGGTTACGTCGACTATCGTTAATTTGGCATCCATAATGGCTGCTACCTCCTTAATGAATAAGTGAATAACGCAATGGTGTCGAGAGAGAAACAATGTGAAGCCTTTGTCGCATTTGGACAATTTAATGTTAACACGTCAACAACGACTGAAATGCGCTATCCTCTCTTGGTCGATGTAAACACGTCAACAACTCAAAGGAGGTTAGTGATGGGTTTCACAATACTGGGAACGGGCTCGGCGCTTCCCGAGCGCAGCGTTTCCAATGACGAGCTGTCCGAGTTCCTCGACACCTCGGATGAGTGGATTTTTACCCGCACGGGTATTAAGAGCCGCCATGTCTGCACCAACGAGTCTCTCGACGACCTTGCCGTAGCGGCGAGCGAGCGAGCGCTCCAGACGTCCGGAATCGACGCGAGCCAGCTGGATCTTATCGTCTGCTCGACGACGACGGGCGACCATCTCGTTCCCGCCGAAGCGTGCGCCGTTGCCGAGCGCCTGGGCGCCACATGTCCTGCCTTCGACGTCTCGGCTGCCTGTGCCGGCTTTGTATTTGCGCTCGATGTCGCTGAGGGCTATATCGCCCGAGGACGAGCCAAGCATGTGCTTGTCGTTGCCGCCGAGCAGATGACGCGCGCGCTCGACTGGACCGACCGCGCCACCTGTGTGCTCTTTGGCGATGGGGCAGGCGCCGCGGTGATTGAGGCTGGGGGAGACAGCCCCCTTGCCGTTGAGCTTTCGACGGCGCCCGACGTCGAGACGTTGTGCGTTCCCGGTCTGGTCGGCACCTCGCCGTTTAAGGCCTCCGCAGATAGCGAGAGCGTGCTGTCCATGAATGGCCGCCGCGTGTTCAAGTTCGGCGTCAACGCGATTTGCGACACGGTCCATAGGCTTGCGAGCGATGCGCGCATTTCGGTCGAGGACATCGACCATTTTGTATTCCATCAGGCTAACGAACGAATCCTGAGTCAGGCGGTCAAGCGCCTCGGTGTGCCAGAAAAGCGCGTGGTTCGAACGCTGCGCGAGACCGGCAACATTTCGAGCGCATGCATTCCGCTTGCCCTCGACCGGCTGGCAAACGCCGGTGCACTTCACACGGGCGACACCATCGCCCTCGTTGGATTTGGCGCCGGTCTGGATATAGGTGGCTATCTACTTCGTTGGAAGTAGTCGCACATAGGAAATAAAAACGCCCCTAGGGCACAAACAAAGGAGAACTACCATGGCAGATCAGAAGACCTTCGAGCGCGTTTGCGATGTTATCCGCGAGACCGCCGGTCTTGACGACGTCGAGATGAAGCCCGAGTCCACGCTCGAGGAGATTGGTCTCGACAGTCTGGGCACTGTCGAGATCCTCGTCGCCGTCGAGGACGAGTTTGGCATCCAGCTCGATACCGAGGAGAACCCCAAGACGGTCGGCGAGTTCGCCGATACGGTCGAGGCGGCATTGGAGAAGTAGAGATGCTCAAGACTCCTCTCTGCGATCTGCTCGGCATCGAAAAGCCCGTGTTCCAGGGCGGTATGGCCTGGATCGCCGACGCCTCGCTGGCGTCCGCAGTGTCCGAGGCGGGTGGCTTAGGGATTATCGCGGCCATGAACGCCGACGCCAACTGGCTGCGCGACCAGATTCACGAGCTGCGCGCCAGGACGGATAAGCCCTTTGGTGTCAACGTCATGCTCATGAGCCCGTTTGCCGACGAGGTCGCGCGGGTCGTTATTGACGAGCGAGTGCCGGTCGTCGTGACGGGCGCCGGAAATCCCACCAAGTACATGAAGGCGTGGAACGAGGCGGGCATCAAGGTCATCCCGGTCGTTGCCTCGGTGGCGCTGGCGCGCCTCGTGGCGCGTCGTGGAGCCACTGCCGTGGTTGCCGAGGGTACCGAATCAGGCGGCCATATTGGCGAGACCTCGACGATGGCACTGGTGCCGCAGGTTGTCGATGCGGTCGATATTCCCGTGGTTGCGGCTGGCGGTATCGCCGATGGCCGCGGCGTGGCGGCCGCCTTTATGCTGGGCGCCGCCGGCGTGCAGGTGGGTACGCGCTTTCTGATCGCAGATGAGTGCACCGTATCGGAGCAGTACAAGGAGATGGTCCTGAAGGCCAACGACACCTCGACGCGTGCGACCGGTCGCTCGACGGGACATCCGGTTCGCGCCCTCAAGAGCCCCTTCACCAACGCGTATGCCAAGAACGAGGCGGCGGGCGCAAGCCCCGAGGAGCTCGGGGCCATGGGCACGGGCGCGCTTCGTAAAGCCGCAAAGGACGGAAATTACGAAGAGGGTTCGTATTTGTGCGGACAGATTGCCGGCATGGTCAACGAACGCCAGAGCGCACGCGAAATCGTCGACGATCTGGTCGATGGCGCCGAGCATGTCCTGAAGGGTGCGTCCGCATGGGTAGCGTAGCGTTTCTATTTGCCGGTCAGGGTGCCCAGCATCCCGCGATGGGCGTCGACCTGATCGAGACATCGCCGGCGGCTGTCGAGGTGTTCGCCATTGCCGACGAGGTGCGCCCGGGGACGAGCAAGCAGTGCCGGAGCGCCTCGAAAGAGGAGCTCTCGCAGACCGAGAACACGCAGCCTTGCGTGTTCGTGCACGACTTAGCTGTCGCCGTCGCCCTGCGCGAGCGCGGCGTGGTGCCTGCCGCCTGTGCAGGATTCTCGCTGGGCGAGGTCGCTGCGCTCACCTTTGCGGGGGCATTCGATATGCGAGCGGGTTTTGAGCTCGTGTGTGAGCGCGCGGCGCTGATGGCCGCGGCTGCCGAGCGCCATCCGGGCGGCATGCGCGCCGTCATTAAGCTCGATGCGGAGCAAGTCGAGGGCCTGGCAAAACAGGCCGGCGAGGACTGCTGGCCGGTCAACTACAACAGTCCGCAGCAGACGGTTGTTGCCGGAGCGCCCGAAGCGCTGCAGGAGCTCGACGTCCTAGTAAAAGAGGCTGGCGGCCGCGCTATGAAAGTCGCGGTGTCGGGTGCATTTCATAGCCCTTATATGGCCGAGGCGACTGAGGGGCTGGCGACGTATATCCAAGCTGGCCACGCGCCGTCTCCGCTGCTGATTCCGGTCATGGCAAACATGACGGCGGTGCCCTATCCGGCGGACCTGCGAGCGGCATCGGATGTCTTGGCCAACCAGGTGAGTCATGCCGTTCGCTGGGTCGACACGCTGCATACTCTGCAGGATCAGGGCATCGACACGTTTATTGAGGTCGGCCCTGGAAAAACGCTGTCGGGCCTGGTCAAGCGTACGCTGAGTGACGTTCGCGTGTGTTCGTGCGAAACGGCCGAGCAGGTCGCAGCTATCGCCGACGAGCTCGCATAGTCCACAGGGCTGTAACCCGAAAGGAATGACATGGGCAACTTGAACAACGGCGCGCTCGAGCGCAACGACTCACGTCGCGTGGCACTGGTCACGGGCGGCTCGCGGGGCATCGGCCGCGCCTGCGCTGTCGGTCTGGCGGAGGACGGCTTTGATATCGCCATCGTCTATGCCGGCAGCGTCGATGCGGCGCGCGAGACGTGCAAAGCCTGCGAGGCGGCTGGCGCCACGGCGCGCGCATATCAATGCGACGTGGCCGACCCCGATGCCGTCAGCGCATGCGTGGAGGCGGTCCTGAGCGACTTTGGCTCCATTTGGGCGCTTGTCAACAACGCCGGCATCACCCGCGATGGCCTGCTCATGCGTATGGGCGATGACGCCTTCGATCGCGTGCTCGATGTCAATCTCAAGGGAACATTCAATATGACGCGCGCGCTCACCAAGACCTTTATGCGCCAGCGCGGCGGCTGCGTCGTCAACATGAGCTCGGTCGTGGGCCTGATGGGCAATGCCGGCCAAGTCAACTACGCCGCCTCCAAGGCGGGCGTGATAGGGCTTACCAAGGCGGTGGCGCGCGAGCTTGCGCCCCGCGGCGTACGAGTGAACGCGGTCGCCCCCGGGTTTGTCGAGACGGATATGACGGCAAAGCTCTCGGAGAAGGTTCGCGCGGCAACCGAGGAGCAGATTCCCCTAAAGCGCATGGCGCGCCCCGAGGAAGTGGCCGGTGTGGTGCGCTTTTTGGCGAGCGATGCGGCTGCCTACATTACGGGCGAGGTCGTACGTGTTGACGGCGGAATGGCGATGTAGAAACCAGGGCCGAAGAACGGCTTGGATGAGGAGACCATGATGGAACAGAGAGTTGCAATCACTGGCATAGGTGCCGTATCGCCGCTCGGCAACACTGCGCTTGCCACCTGGGCGGCCATGTGCGCCGGGACGTGCGGCATCGGCCCGATCACGCACTTCGATACGGACGCGTTTGCCGTCAAGGTGGCGGCCGAGGTCAAGGGCTTTGACGGCAACGAGTACTTTGGCAAGCGTGATGCCAAGCATCTGGACCCCTGCGTTCAGTTTGCGATGGCGGCTTCGGACGAGGCAATGCACGATGCGGGCTTTGATGTCGAAGGCGCCATCGATCGTGAGCGCCTGGGCGTCTACGTGGGCTCGGGCGTGGGCGGCATGCAGACGCTCGTCGACAACGTCCATACGATCGCCGACCGTGGGCCCCGCCGCGCATCGCCTTACATGATTGCGATGATGATCCCCAACATGGCATCGGGCAATATCGCAATCCGTCACAAGGCAAAGGGACCGACCCTGCCCGTCGTGACCGCTTGCGCGACGTCTGCCCATGCGGTGGGCGAGGCGTTCCGCGCCATCAAGCACGGCTATGCCGACGCGATCCTCGCGGGCGGCGCCGAGGCGGCCATTATCCCCGACGCCGTTGCAGGCTTTACGTCCTGCCGCGCATTGACCACCAACCCTGATCCCGCGACGGCTTGCCGCCCGTTCGATGCAGACCGTGACGGCTTTGTGATGGGCGAGGGCGCCTGCGTGTTGGTACTCGAGAGCATGGAACATGCGCAGGCGCGCGGTGCGCACATTTATGCCGAGGTCGTGGGCTACGGCAACACCGATGATGCTTATCACATCACGAGTCCCGATCCCGAGGCTGCCGGCATTGCCCGTGCGATATCGCTGGCGGTGGCCGAGGGCGACGTCAAGCCTTCTGAGGGCCTCTACATCAATGCCCACGGCACCTCGACCAAGCTCAACGATTCGTCCGAGACGGCGGGCATTAAGCGTGCGCTCGGCGAGGACGCGGCGCGCGCCGCGCACGTCTCGTCGACTAAGTCGATGACCGGCCACATGATCGGTGCTACGGGTGCCATCGAGGTCATGGCCTGTGCCATGGCGCTCGAGCAGGGCGTGGTACCCCCGACCATTAACTACCACACGCCCGATCCCGCCTGCG
The DNA here is from genome assembly GCA_958405565.1 of uncultured Collinsella sp. Taxonomy (GTDB): domain Bacteria; phylum Actinomycetota; class Coriobacteriia; order Coriobacteriales; family Coriobacteriaceae; genus Collinsella. Next base: position 19,550 of record CATYEN010000003.1, read on the forward strand.
ATCTTGACTACACGCCCAATCGAGCGGTTCGCGCCGACCTTACCTGGGCGCTTTCGACCAACCTGGGCTTTGGCGGACACAACGCCGCCATCGCGCTGCGTAGATATGCAAGGAGCTAGAGCATGGATTCCAAAAGACTTGCCGAGATAGCCGATGTTATGGAGGACCGCGGCCTCACGCGCGTGCGCGTTGAGGAGCCCGATGGCACCGCGGTCGAACTCGAGCGAGCGAGCGCCGCACAGCCGGTTGCCGTGCCCATGCCCATACCGGGTGCCGTGACTGCTCCGGCGGTGGCTCCTGTCGCCATGCCTGCCTGCGCACCGGAACCCGCCGCGCAGGCGCCTGCCGCCGCACCGGAGCCCAAGGGCACCGAGGTGACCGCTCCCATGGTGGGCGTCTTCTATGCTGCCCCGGCGCCGGGCGACGAGCCGTTTGTGCACGTGGGCTCCAAGGTCAAGGCCGGCGAGACCCTCTGCATCATCGAGGCCATGAAGGTTCTCAACGAGGTGACGGCAGAGACGGATGGCGAGGTGCTCGAGATCTGCGTGGCCGACGGCGACCTCGTGGAGTTTGGCAGCTGCCTCATGAGGATCGGATAGGTGATATCCATGAACAAAGAAGAGCTCAAGAAGCTGTTGCCGCATCGCGAGCCGATGCTTTTGCTCGACGAAGCCGAGCTGGTGGGCGACGAGGCCCACGGCAAGATCACGATTACGGGCGACGAGTACTTTTTGCAGGGGCATTTTCCGGGAAACCCAGTCGTCCCCGGCGTGATTCAGTGCGAGATGCTCGCCCAGAACTGCTGCGTGCTGCTGATGGGCGATGAGGAGGCGCGCGGCGCGACGCCGTTCTACACGAGTCTGGACAAGGTGCGCTTTAAGCGTCCGGTGCGCCCGGGCGACACGGTGGATCTGGTGTGCTCCATCACGCGTGCGCGCGGGCCGTTCCGCTTTGCGACGGGTACCGCGAGCGTCAACGGTGAGGTTTGCTGCCGCGCCGATATGTCTTTTGCACTCATGCACGAAAGTTAAGGAAGGCTTCATGTTCGACAAAGTGCTCATCGCCAACCGCGGCGAAGTCGCGGTCCGTGTTATCCGCGCGTGCCGCGATATGGGCATCAAGACCGTCGCCGTTTATTCCACGGCCGATGCGGACGCGCTGCACGTGCAGCTTGCCGACGAGGCGTATTGCATTGGCGGTCCGCGTCTTGCCGAGAGCTACCTCAACGACGATGCTGTGCTCACCTGTGCCGTAAAGTCGGGAGCTAAGGCAATTCATCCCGGCTATGGCTTCTTTTCCGAGAAGGCGAGCTTCGTGCGCGACTGCGACAAGTACGGTCTGGCGTTTGTTGGTCCCTCGGCCGAGGTCATCGACAGCATGGGCGACAAGGACGCTGCACGCCGAACGGCTGCCGCGGCGGGCGTGCCCATCGTGCCGGGCTGCGATTTGCTCAAAAGCCCCGAGGAGGCAACGGCCGAGGCCGAGCGCATTGGCTGCCCCGTGCTTATTAAGGCGCGTGCGGGCGGTGGCGGTCGCGGCATTCGCAAGGTCGAGCGCGTGGAAGATGCGGCAAAGGCGTTCATCGAGGCGCGTGCCGAGGGCGAGGCCGTTTTTGGCGACGGCGAGTGCTACATGGAGAAGTTCGTCACGCCGGCGCACCACGTTGAGGTGCAGATTATGGCCGATAAGCAGGGCCATGTGTTTTCGCTCGGCGAGCGCGAGTGCTCGGTGCAGCGTCGCAACCAAAAGCTGATCGAGGAGAGCCCCGCGCCGTGCCTAGACGGACACGACGACATTCGTGCTCGCATGCACAAAGCAGCGCGTGACCTGGCTCGTGCCGTCGGCTACGAGGGAGCGGGCACCATCGAGTTTTTGTACTCGGACGACGGCAATTTCTACTTTATGGAAATGAACACGCGCTTGCAGGTGGAGCATCCGGTTACGGAGTTTGTGACCGATACCGACTTGGTCAAGTGGCAGCTGCGCGTGGCAGCCGGCCAGCCTCTGCCCTTTGAGCAGGAGGACATGCCGGTCCGCAACCACGCCATGGAGTGCCGCATCAATGCCGAAACGCCGGACTTTCTGCCGTCATGCGGAACGGTCACCGCGTTGCGTGTACCGGGTGGTCCGCGCGTGCGTTGGGATTCCGCCATGTTTACCGGTGCGAACGTTCCGCCGTACTACGACTCCATGCTCGGCAAGCTCATCGTGTGTGCGCCCACGCGTGACGGCGCCATTCGCAAGATGCGCTCGGCCCTGGGCGAGCTCGTGATTGAGGGCGTGAGCGAAAACAGCGAGCTTCAGCTCGACGTACTGGCAAACGACGAGTTCTTGTCGGGCATGTATCACACCGATCTGATGGGGCATCTCTATGCTGATGAATAGAAAAGCGAAGACGGTCAACGTCCTCGAGGGACCGATGACCGAGTCGTGTGCCGAGTTTCCCGCGCGCCACGTGTTTATCAAATGCCCGGAGTGCCGCCGTGTGATCGATGAGGCACGCCTGCACGACAACCTCGAGGTCTGCCCTCGTTGCGGCAAACACTTTCGCGTGAGCGGTCGCGCGCGCATGCGCATGACGGTCGATGAGGGCACGTTTGAGGAATGGGATGCCAATCTGGTGTCGGAGGACTTCCTCTCGTTTCCCGGCTATGCCGACAAACTCAAGAGCGCGGGCGAGCGTTCGGGCGAACGCGATGCCGTTGTGTGCGGCAGGGGCAAAATCTGCGGATGCGATACGGCGCTCTTCTTTATGGACGCCAACTTTATGATGGGCTCGATGGGCTCCGTGGTGGGTGAGAAGATCTGTCGCACATTTGAGCGTGCGACCGAACTGGGGTTGCCGGTCGTCGGCTTTACCGTTTCGGGCGGTGCGCGCATGCAAGAGGGCGTGACATCGCTTATGCAGATGGCCAAGATTTCTGCGGCGGTTAGGCGCCACAGCGAGGCGGGCGGCCTGTATATCACGGTGCTCACCGACCCCACGACCGGAGGCGTAACCGCGAGCTTTGCCATGGAGGGCGACATTATCCTGGCCGAACCCGATGCCCTGACGGCATTTGCCGGCCCGCGCGTGATCGAGCAGAACATGCACAAGCGCCTGCCCAAGGGATTCCAGCGCTCCGAGTTTTTGCTGGAGCACGGCTTTTGCGATGCCGTTGTTCCGCGTGGCGAGATTGCGCTCACGGTAGGCGAGCTGCTGGCGCTGCACGAAGGGCACGCGCCCGGCCTGGGGGCACCGCATGAGATCGTGCATGCGGGTCGCCGCGGCAAAAAGCTGGGACACTTGTTTAAGCGCTCGACGGCACCAAAAACCGCGATCGAGATTGTCAAGCAGACCCGCTCGGCAGATCGTGCCACGGCGGGCGAGATGATCTTGCTGGGCTTGGATGGATTTGTGGAGCTGCACGGCGACCGTTACTTTGGCGACGACGCCGCTGTGGTGGCTGGCATTGGCTGGAAAGACGGACGTCCCGTGACGGTTATCGCCATCGAGCGCGGCACCACGACCAAAGAGCGCATGCGCCGCAACTTTGGCATGGCGCATCCCGAGGGTTACCGCAAAGCGCGTCGCCTTATGCGCCAAGCCGAGAAATTTGGTCGACCGGTTCTGTGCCTGGTTGATACTTCGGGCGCGTTTTGCGGTATCGGTGCCGAGGAGCGCGGCCAGGGCGAGGCGATTGCCCAGAATCTCATGGAGATGAGCGGCCTTAAGACGCCGATTGTCTCGGTGGTGACAGGCGAGGGCGGCTCTGGTGGCGCGCTGGCGCTGTCCGTGGCCGACCGCATCCTGATGCTCTCGAGCTCGGCCTATTCGGTCGTGAGCCCCGAGGCCTGTGCGTCGATCCTGTGGAAGGATACCGAGCGCGCGAATGAGGCTGCCGAGGCGCTTAAACTCACGGCCCCCGATCTGCTGGCGCTCGGCATCATCGACGGCATTGTTGACGATAGGGACCTGTCGCATGAGGAGATCGCCGGTGCCGTCATGTCCTCGGCATTTGATGCCTTCGATACGCTTGGTCAGCTCGACGACGCGACCCTCACAAACCTCCGCTACGAAAAGTACCGCGCAATCGGTCGGTACCGCACGATGTGACAAAGGGACAGTCCCGCATGGCACATTCCAAGGTCGTGGCTCGTGTGGGTTGCGGCCTTTTTGTATCTGGGGGACAAAGTGGCTACACTACAATCCGTTTGAGCAATAGATATATAGGTAGTACCGTGGGGGCGGATGCAGATGGTCGAGTGGATTGTTCGTCGTGCGCAGGGCGACCGTGCACGCGTGGGAACGTTGACGGGCATGGTGTGTATTCTCGCCAATGTGGCACTATGCGCTGCGAAGGGTGCAATTGGCGTGCTGTCGGGATCGGTTTCGATTGTGGCGGATGCCATGAACAACCTGTCCGATGCCAGCTCGAATATCGTGAGCGTGCTGGGCTTTAAGCTGGCGGGCAAGCCGGCCGACCCCGAGCATCCTTACGGCCATGGCCGCTACGAGTATCTCTCGGGTCTGGTTGTGGCGGCGCTCGTGCTGCTTATTGGCATCGAACTGGTGAAGTCCTCGGTGGAGCGTATCGTCAACCCGGAGCCTGTCGAGTTCTCGCTTGCCCTGGTGGCAGTCCTGGCACTTTCGATGGTTGTAAAGCTGTGGATGGCGGCCCTCAACCAAAAGCTCGGTGACCGCATTGAGTCCGAGACGTTGCATGCGACCGCTCAGGATTCCAAAAACGATGTCCTAGCCACGGGCGCCGTGCTGGCGTGCGCGATTGTTTCCCAGGTGACGCATATCAATCTTGACGCATGGGTCGGCCTTGCCGTTGGCGCCTATATCGGCTGGAGCGGTTTTGAGCTCATCCAGGATACGGTGAGCCCGCTTTTGGGCCAGGCGCCCGATCCCAAGCTGGTCAAACATATCCGAGACAAGATCATGAGCTACCCCGGCGTTTTGGGCGTCCACGACCTTATGGTTCACGATTACGGTCCGGGCAGGAAGTTTGCAAGTGCGCACGCCGAGATGGCGGCCGAGGCCAGCCCGCTGGAAAGTCACGACACGCTCGATAACATCGAGCAGTCGTTTAGGAACGAAGACGGTATGATCGTCACGCTCCATTACGACCCCATCGTGACCGACGATCCAAAGGTGGCGAGCATGCGTCTGCGCATCAACGCTATGGCTCAAGAGGTCGATAGCCGCCTCTCGATCCACGACCTACGTTGTGTGCCGGGTCCTACGCACACCAACGTGATCTTTGACTGTGTGCGCCCCTCCGATTTAGCGATGAGCGCCGAGGAATTAAAGCGCACGTTGGCAAAACAAGTCGAATCCGAATACCCCAAGTCATTCGCGAAGATCACGATCGACGAAGACTACGTAGGCCATACTCACGAATAGGGGAATGGTGCTGCGCCGCTCAAGCTATTCATGCAGAAGGGGAGAGAATGAAGAAGCTGTATCTACTGCGCCACGGTCAGACGGAATTCAACGTTAAAAAACTCGTCCAAGGCCGCTGCGACTCACCGCTCACCGACCTAGGTCGTCAGCAGGCGGGTGCGGCAGCTGCATGGCTCAAAGCCCACAACGTCGTGCCGGACAAAGTGGTCTCGTCTCCCTTAGGCCGGGCCATGGACACGGCAGGCCTCGTCGCAACCGAACTGCTCGGCCAAAACGCATCTGTTGAACCCTGCGAAGGCATCATCGAACGCTGCTACGGAACCTTCGAAGAGGGCCCCCACGACGCTCTGCCCACTGACGTCTGGGATCCGGGCGAGGACCTGATCCCATTTGGTGGAGAAGGAAGCCATGCCCTGCAGGAGCGCATGGTAGGCACCCTCACCAATCTCATGGGCGCCGAGGGCATCGAAACCCTCCTAGCAGTAAGCCACGGCAGCGCCAGCCGCCAATTCATCAAGGCTGCAGCCCCAGAGGGCTTCGGGCTCCCAACAAAACTCCCCAACTGCGCCATCATGATTTTCGATTTTGACGAGGAAAAGTCGGGAGAAGAAGACGACGCGCCCCAATCCAAGTTCATCTTGCAGCAAATCATCGATCCTCAACAAAGTAATTAGCTGAGCGAGCAGAGTTAAGCAGACATCAACGTGTCGTCTCCCGAGCACGGCGGAGGGCCGGAGAAATATATTAAGGTCATCGCGAGTTCCGCACGCAAAGGAGAGCACTTAATGTGCTCTCCGTCTTGCGCAGGACTGTAGAGCAGGGACCTTAATATATTTCTCCGGCCCTCCGCCGTGCTCGGGAGCCATCCACGCACTTTACCTGCGTAAACAATGTGAGTGAAATATGAATCTCGATGGATACGCCCGCAGCCGTGTATACTAAACAGCTGTGTGAAACCAGGGGAGTATTCTGGCTGGACAAAATGCCTGCTTAATAGGGTTGTCAGGTAGTCCGGACGCAATACAAGACTGGGGAGCACGTCGTGTAAGTAGTGGTCCTCTAGGGGCGTACGCTCGGTGGTGTACGCATTGTCCCAAGACCACGCGAGAGTTGGGATCATATCTTGATCAGCATGATTCTCGGCCGCAAGATTGGCATGACCCAGGTTTGGGACGAGGACGACAACGTCGTTCCCGTCACGGTCATCCAGGCTGGCCCCTGCGCTGTCTCGCAGGTTAAAACTCAGGCAACCGACGGCTATGACGCCGTCCAGATCGGTTTCGGCGACATCAAGGCCAAGAACGTGAACAAGCCCATGGCTGGTCACTTCGCCAAGGCTGGCGTCGAGCCTGTCCGCTTCCTTCGTGAGGTCCGCGTCGAGAACGGCGAGGAGCACAAGGTCGGCGAGGTCGTCACCGTCGCTGATTTCGCTGATGTCGAGAAGGTCGACGTCATCGGTACCTCCAAGGGTAAGGGCTTCCAGGGTCGCATCAAGCGCTGGGGTCAGCGCCGCGGTCCTATGACGCATGGTTCTCACTTCCAGCGTCACCCCGGTTCTATCGGTCAGTGCGCCTATCCTGCGCGCGTCCTCAAGGGCGTCAAGATGGCCGGTCACATGGGTAACGAGCGCGTTACCGTCAAGAACCTTTCCGTTGTCCGCATCGATGCCGAGCAGAACCTCATCTTGGTCAAGGGCGCTGTCCCGGGTGCCAAGAATGGTCTCGTCGCCATCCGTATGGCCTAAGGGCCCAGCCCATTTAGCCCAGCGTCATACCAAGGAGAACACTTAAATGGCAAAGTTTGAAGTAAAGAACAGCGAGGGCAAGAAGGTCGCCGAGGCCGAGCTCGCCGCTGAGGTGTACGGCATCGAGCCGAACATCCACGTTATGCACCACATCGTCAAGTGCCAGATGGCCTCTTGGCGTCAGGGCACCCAGTCTGCTAAGGGTCGCTCTGAGGTTTCCGGTGGCGGCAAGAAGCCTTGGCGTCAGAAGGGCACCGGCCGTGCCCGCCAGGGTTCCATCCGTGCTGCCCAGTGGCGTCACGGTGGCGTTGTCTTCGCCCCCAAGCCCCGTTCCTACGCAAAGCGTATGAACAACAAGGAGGTCAAGCTGGCTATGCGCTCCGCGCTGTCCGCCAAGCTGGCCGATGGCGAGCTCGTGCTCGTCGACGACTACGGCTTCGAGAAGCCTTCCACCAAGGCTGCCGTCGCCATGCTCAAGGCTCTCGGCCTTGAGGGCAAGCGTCTGACCATCATCGTTCGCGATGAGGACGTCAACGCCTACCTGTCGTTCCGCAACATTCCCAAGACGTTCATCATCACTGCCGACGAGGCCAACACCTACGATCTCGTCAACAACAACGCTGTGCTGATGCCCGCCGACATCGCCGCTCACTTCGGGGAGGTGCTTGCATAAATGACCGCCCACGAGATCATCATCCGTCCGATCGTGTCCGAGCGTTCCTTCTCCGGCATGGAGCTGAACAAGTACACGTTCGAGGTCGCCAAGGATGCTAACAAGTATCAGATCAAGGACGCTGTCGAGGAGATCTTCGGCGTCAAGGTCGTTCGCGTGAACACCCTGACGGTCAAGCCCAAGACCAAGCGCGTGCGCTATGTCGCCGGCAAGACCCGTTCTTGGAAGAAGGCCATCGTCACGCTGGCCGAGGGCGACACCATCGAGGTCTTTGGCAACCAGGCCTAAGACTCGCTGCTGTTGAGTGAGCTCATGCCTCCCAAATAGGGGAGGCGGGAGCTCAAGGTTTTGGGCGTATAAAATGGACACGCCCGGAACCGTGTATACGTCCGGTGTCATCGCACCCGAGGCAGAACCTCGAATCCCTGTCTGCGATGGCTAACGGATTCCTATTGAAAGGGATTGTAATGGCTGTAAAGCACCTTAAGCCGACCTCCGCTGGTAGGCGTTGGCAGACGATCTCCGACTTCTCCGAGATCACCTGCACCAAGCCCGAGAAGTCTCTTCTCGAGCCCCTGCCCAAGAAGGCAGGTCGTAACAACAACGGCCGCATCACCACCCGCCACCAGGGCGGCGGCGTGAAGCGTCGTTACCGCGTGATCGACTTCAAGCGCAACAAGGACGGCGTGCCCGCCAAGGTTGCCACGATCGAGTACGATCCGAACCGTTCCGCTCGCATCGCTCTGCTGCACTACGCTGACGGTGAGAAGCGCTACATCCTGGCCCCCAAGGGCCTCGAGGTCGGTCAGACCATCATGTCCGGTTCTGACGCCGACATCAAGCCGGGCAACGCTCTGCCCCTCGCCGACATCCCCGTCGGTACGCTCATCCACGCCGTCGAGTTCCAGCCGGGCAAGGGCGCCGCTATCGCCCGTTCCGCCGGTAACTCCTGCCAGCTGATGGGTAAGGAGGGCAAGTACGCTATCGTCCGTATGCCTTCCTCCGAGATGCGCCGCATCCTCGTTACCTGCCGCGCCACCGTCGGTGAGGTCGGCAACGCCGATCACGCCAACATCGTCATCGGCAAGGCCGGCCGTAAGCGTCACATGAACGTGCGCCCGACCGTTCGCGGTACCGTCATGAACCCTGTCGACCACCCGCACGGCGGTGGCGAGGGCAAGAACCACACCTCTGGTCGTCCCTCTGTTACCCCCTGGGGTAAGCCGACGAAGGGCCTTCGTACGCGCAAGAAGAAGAAGGTCTCGAACCAGCACATCATTCGTCGCCGTAAGAAGTAATTTCGGATACCGAGTTTTAGGAGAAAGCACTTATGAGCAGAAGTCTCAAAAAGGGCCCGTTCGTGGAGACTCGCCTTCTCTCGCGTATCACCGCGATGAACGAGGCTGGCAAGAAGGACGTCGTGAAGACCTGGTCCCGCGCGTCCACCATCTTCCCCGAGATGGTTGGTCACACCATCGCCGTCCACGACGGCCGCAAGCATGTGCCCGTGTATGTTACCGAGTCCATGGTTGGTCACAAGCTCGGCGAGTTCGCGCCGACTCGTACGTTCCGTGGCCACAAGGCCAAATAGGGGGTTAACCGTAAATGGCAACTAAGTCTATTGAAACTGAGGCCACCGAGGTTCGCGCCGTCGCTAAGTACGTGCGTGTTTCCCCCAGCAAGGCCCGCCTGGTGGTCGATCTGATCCGCCGCAAGCCTGTCGCTCAGGCCTTCGACATCCTCCACTTCTGCGACCGCGCCGTCGCCGTGGATGTCGAGAAGGTTCTCCGTTCCGCCGTTGCGAACGCCGAGAACAACAACGGTCTGCGTGCCGACAACCTGGTTGTCGCCGCTGCCTATGTTGACGAGGGTCCGACGCTTAAGCGCATCCGTCCCCGCGCCAAGGGTTCCGCTTCTCGCATTCTGAAGCGTACTTCCCACATCACCGTCGTCGTTGCTCCTCGAAAGGAGGCGTAAAGCTGTATGGGTCAGAAAGTCTACCCCACCGGCTTCCGTCTTGGCATCACCGAGAACTGGCGCTCCCGCTGGTTCGCAGAGAAGGATTACGCTAAGACCCTCGGTAACGATCTCGAGATCCGCAAGTACCTCGAGAAGCGTCTTTCCCGCGCAGCTGTCTCCCGCGTCGAGATCGAGCGCGCTGGCGACAAGGTGAAGGTCATCATCCTCACCGCTCGCCCCGGCGTTGTCATCGGTAAGAAGGGTGCCGAGATTGATACCCTCCGCACCGAGCTCGAGAAGGTCGCTGGCGTCTCCAAGGGCCAGCTCTCCGTCGACGTTGTCGAGATCAAGCGCCCCGAGCTCGACGCCAACCTCGTTGCTCAGTCTATCGCCGAGCAGCTCGAGGGCCGCGTTGCCTTCCGTCGCGCTATGCGCAAGGCTGTCCAGTCCGCCCGCAAGGCCGGTGCTAAGGGCATCCGTATCCAGTGCTCCGGTCGTCTCGGCGGTGCCGAGATGGGCCGTCGTGAGTGGTACCGCGAGGGTCGCGTGCCTCTGCACACCCTCCGTGCCAAGATCGACTACGGCACGGCTGTCGCCAGCACCACCATGGGCGCTTGCGGCGTGAAGGTCTGGATCTACCTGGGCGAGAAGCTCCCGGGCCAGCCTGTTCCCAACCCTGCACTCGAGGGCTCTTCCCGTCCTCGTCGTCGTAACTCCGAGAGGAGGGGTCAGTAGTGCTTGCCCCTAAGCGTATTCTTCACCGCAAGGTGCAGCGTGGCTCCATGAAGGGCCAGGCCAAGGGTAATACCGAGCTGCATTTCGGCGAGTTTGGTATCCAGGCTCTCGAGGCCCATTGGATCACCAACCGTCAGATCGAGGCCGCTCGTATTGCCATGACCCGCTACATGAAGCGTGGCGGTCGTGTCTACATCACGATCTTCCCCGATAAGCCCATCACCAAGAAGCCTGCCGAGACTCGCATGGGTTCTGGTAAGGGTAACCCCGAGGAGTGGGTGGCCGTCGTCAAGCCCGGCCGCATCATGTTCGAGGTCAAGGGCGTGCCCGAGGAGGTCGCTCGCGAGGCTCTGCGTCTTGCACAGCACAAGCTTCCCATCAAGACCAAGATTGTTGCTGCTAAGAACGCTGAGCAGCGCATCGAGAAGGAGATGGCTGAGGAGGCCGCTCTCGAGGCCAAGTGGGCTGCTGAGGACGCCGCCGCCGCCAAGGAGGAGAACTAATGAAGCCCGCAGAGATTCGTGAGCTCTCGGACGCTCAGCTCGTTGAGAAGCTGAAGGAAATGCGCGCCGAGCTCTTTAACCTTCGTTTCCAGATGGCCACCAGCCAGCTGGACAACACCGCTCGCGTCAACACCGTGAAGAAGGACATCGCTCGCGTCCTCACGGAGCAGCGCGCCCGCGAGATCGCAGCGGAGAAGTCCGCTGTCGCCGAGTAGGACCTAAGGAGAGAACATGACTGATTCGCGTAACTCGCGTAAGGTCCGTACGGGTGTCGTTACCTCCGTCTCCGGTGCCAAGACCATCGTTGTCACCATCACCGAGCGCAAGCGTCACCCCAAGTACGGCAAGATGATGACCAGCTCCAAGAAGCTGCACGCTCACGACGAGGAGTGCACGGCTGGCGTGGGCGACACCGTCCGCGTTATGGAGACCCGTCCTATGTCCAAGATGAAGCGTTGGCGCCTCATCGAGGTCGTCGAGCGCGCTAAATAAGCAGTCGCTCTTACGACTTGTACGTTTCCGAAGATGTGCGTATGCCTGGCTTGCATACCACAGGCCGTATACAGGCTGCGCACCTCTCTTCGGTTCTTAGTTCGGAGGAACATCTACCATGATTCAGATGCAAACCATGCTGAACGTCGCCGACAACTCCGGCGCTCGCAAGATTCGCTGCATCAAGGTGCTTGGCGGTTCCAAGCGTCGTTATGCAGGCATCGGCGATGTGTTCATCGGTGCTGTCCAGGAGGCTACCCCTGGCGCCAACGTCAAGAAGAAGGACGTTGTCCGTTGCGTCGTCGTTCGCACCGTTAAGGAGATCCGCCGCAAGGATGGCTCCTACATTCGCTTTGATGAGAACGCCTGCGTTGTCATCAACAACGATGGTTCGCCTGTCGGCACCCGTATCTTCGGGCCCGTCGCTCGCGAGCTTCGTGACAAGAAGTACATGAAGATCGTCTCGCTCGCTCCCGAGACCCTGTAGTTAGGGGAGATATATGTATATCAAGAAGGGCGATAAGGTCCAGGTTCTCTCTGGTAAGGATCGCGGCAAGCAGGGCGTTGTCCTGCGTGCTCTCCCCGCCGAGAACAAGGTCGTTGTCGAGGGCGTTTCGGTCGTCAAGAAGGCCGTCAAGCCCAACGCTGCCAACCAGCAGGGCGGCATCGTTTCGCAGGAGGCTCCCATCGACGCCTCCAACGTCAATCTCGTCTGCCCCGAGTGCGGTAAGGTTACCCGCGTCGGTCACGAGAAGGACGGCAAGAACAAGCTGCGCGTCTGCAAGAAGTGCGGCCACAAGTTCTAAGCTGCCCGCAACATCAAGTTGCTAGCAAAGGCCCGGATGCCCCACGGCACCCGGGCCTTTTTCTATCCCTACTCATTGCACTCATTGGGGACAGACTTAAATGAGTGGGGTAGCCGTTGGGGAAGGTCCTTCGCGGGCAGGGCGATCTTAATGGCATTCCTAGAGTCCTTTCGACCGATATCTCCTGTATAAATCTTCCGGCCTGAGATGTATCGGGGATCAACCTACTGGATGCATCAAGCATAGATTCTTATCCGCCTAAGAGCCAATATCGGTCGCGCGTCGTGCTCTGTAAATTGCATGCTTGCGTGTCTGTGCGCGTTCTCTTGCGTTCTATTGCGCAATGCCGCGTATATATGCGCCGTTTACGGGGCAAAAATGACCGTTTAGCGGTGAGATACGCAAAAACGCGCATAGACGCGCGTGTTTGTGCGAATATAGAGCTGTCAGAAATGCAAGTCGTTCTATGACACAGGAGGCACATGATGGTAGATTCCAAGCAGGCTCCGCTCGACGCCGCGGCAGCCGCCAAAGCAGCGTTCGCTTCGGTCCAGGACAAGCCGTTCCCCGACGATATTTTTACGGCTCCCGAGCTCCGTTGGGCCGTGATCGGTTGCGGCGTTATCGCCAACCAGATGGCTCAGTCCCTTGCTCTTGCCGGCCGCAAGCTTGCGGGCGTTGCCAACCGCACGCTGTCCAAGGCTCAGGCTTTTGCCGATCAGTATGGCATCGAGAAGGTCTACGACACGGTTGAGGACCTCTACGCCGATCCTGACATCGACGCCGTCTACATCACTACCCCGCACAACACTCATATCACCTATCTGCGCGCTGCCCTGGCAGCCGGCAAGCACGTGCTCTGCGAAAAGGCCATTACCCTCAATTCCGCTGAACTCGATGAGGCCCGTGCCATTGCCGCCGAGCACAACGTGGTCCTTATGGACGCTACCACGGTGCTCCACATGCCCTTGTATCAAGAGTTGCGCCGTCGCATGGATGCCGGCGAGTTCGGCCGCATGAACCTCGCTCAGCTCAACTTTGGTAGCTACAAGGAGTACGGCGACCTGACCAACCGTTTCTACAATCGCAACCTTGCCGGTGGTGCCATGCTCGATATTGGCGTGTATGCACTGTCCGTTATGCGCCTGTTTATGGCGAGCCAGCCCGCCGAGGTCGTTTCGCTGGGCAACACCTGCGAGACTGGCGTCGATGTTGCGGGCGGCATCGTCTGCCGCAATGCCGAGCAGCAGCTGGGCGTCGTGAGCCTTACGCTCCACTCCAAGCAGCCCAAGCGCTCGGTTATCAGCTTTGACAACTGCTATATCGAGGTCAACGAATATCCGCGCGCCGATCGCGCTACGATCGTGTGGACCGCGGACGGTCATCGCGAGGAGGTCTCCGCGGGCACCGAGGCTTACGCCCTGTGCTACGAGATGGCTGACCTTGAGAAGGCCGTCGCCGGCGATGATTCCAAGCGCGAGCTTCTGGATTATGCTTCTGATGTTATGGAGCTCATGACCAAGCTCCGCGCCGATTGGGGAGTCGTCTACCCCGAGGAGGAGTAAGCGATGCTTGCGGAAGATAGGCTTAACGCGATCGTGTCGATGGTGCAGCAGGCTGGCTCGGTAACGGTGCCCGAGCTTGCCGATGCCCTGGGTGTGACGGCGTCTACCATTCGGCGCGACCTGCAGACGCTCGACCGAGCACACCGTATCGCCAAGGTGCACGGAGGCGCGACAAGTCTGGAGCGCGCGCACGTGACGCGCGACCTAACGCTTAATGAGCGCAGCGACCTCCATAACGACGACAAGGAGCGTATCTGCGCCCGTGCGGCGGCGCTCGTGGAGCCCGAGAGCTTTGTGTACATCGATTCGGGTTCGACGACGCTCAGGCTCATCGAGCATCTTCCACACCTTGAAGATGTCACCTATGTGACCGATTCCGTGCTCCATGCTCAACGCCTTGCTTTGCGCGGCATGCGTACCGTGGTGCTGGGTGGCGAGCTCAAACCCGAGACCGAGGCGCTCGTTGGCCCCGATGCCTTGGCAACCTTAGACCGCTACAACTTCAACTGTGGCTTTTGGGGCTCTAACGGCATTGCCGCCGAGCAGGGCTTCACGGCGCCCGATATCGAGGAGGCGCAAGTAAAGCGTATCTCGATGCGCCATACGGCCAAGCGCTTCGTAATCTCGGACGCCAGTAAATTTGGCATGGTGGCGCCCGTCAAGTTCGCGGACTTCCGTGACGCAACGATTATTACCGCAGGCGATGTCCCTGCCAAGTACCGGGCAATGGACAACGTCATCACGGTCTAGCGGCGGGGCAAGGTCAAAACCATTTAGTTTTTCTCAATAGAAAAGCGGCAACGTCCATTACGGGCGTTGCCGCTTTCGTTGTCTGCCGGTTTTGTCTAAGTCTGTAACAACTAGACCGTTAAAAGTGGGTTAGATGATACAGATTGAGATACTTCCGAACCGCGCCGTCCCTTTGTCTCAATCTGTAACATCTGGGACCGATTTTGCCGAGTTATTGTTACAGATTGAGATTTTCCCTTAAGGGGGATTCGAATGTCTCGATCTGTAACAGATAGACCGGAAAACGGGTTCTAACTGTTACAGATCGAGACGTTTTGGGACCGCGGCAGAGCCATCGCGGCAAAACCACCACAAAGGTGCCTGTCCCCATTGTGGTGGTTTAGGGCTCCCAGGGGCAGGGGGCTTCGATGTGGATGTGCTCGCCGGTTACGGGATGCGTAAAGGACACGCTGTGGGCATGGAGCATGAGGCCGCAGGGGCGCGGCGTTCCGTACAGGTCGTCGCCAACTAGGGGATGATGCTCGCTTGCCAGGTGCACGCGAATCTGATGCTTGCGGCCGGTGAGCAGCTCGACATCGATATATGAGCGCGTGGGCAGGCCGCGGCGGCTCTTAAGGCGCTTGAGCACCTTCACGCGCGTTTGAGACGGCTTGCCGCTGGCGCCGACGCGCATCTTTCGGCTGTCGTGACGGTCGCGGGCGATGGGCTTGTCGATGAGCTTTTCGTTCCAGTCGATCTTGCCCTCGGCGAGCGCCAGGTAGTGCTTTTCGAACGCGTGGTCGATGACCATCTGGTCAAAGGCGGGCTGCGTCTGCTTGTCGAGCGAGAACAGCACCACGCCGGTGGTGTTGCGGTCCAGGCGATTGAGCGGCTGCATGTCAGTCGCGGCAAAGCCATCGCCCATCGCCAACAGCAGGTCGCTGGCGTAGTCGGTGAGCGTGCGCTCGCCGGTGCCGTCGCCGTGGACGATCATGCCGGCGGGCTTGTCGATGGCCATGAGCCAGGCGTCGCAATAGAGGACTTGAGGTTCTTCGTTCACGTGTAAGCCTTTCGGTTAGCTAATTCCCACAAACATGCAGCCCGAGGTAGCGCCGCGCAGGCGGGCAGCGGGCTTGCGGCCGGCTTGCGCGGCCTCGACGGCGCGACGGACGCGAGCGACGGCACGGCCAATCTCATCGGCCTCGAGCAAGGTTCCGTCGACCATAAGACGGCGCACGCCGGCGTCGAGCAGCTGTGGAACCTGCGGTGTGAGGTCGATGGGGTAGGCGTCGTACAGGCGAGAGCGGCCGTGGATGTCGGTACGGACGGGCATGACCTTTCCGTCGATATTCTTGAGCGAGAGCTTGCGGGCACGCAAGCGGCAGTTGGCACAATCGTGGATGCAGCCGTTGGCAACCTGCAGAATGCAATGCTCGCTTGTCATGACGCGCGGGCGGCCAAAGACGGTGATGCCTAGAGCCGCGGGCGCGGCGGTGCCGAGCGAGACAATCTCGTCGAGCGTGATCTCGGGCGAGAGCCAAAACGCACCGGCTCCGCGCTCGGCAAGCGCCTCCATGCAGGGCGTGTTGTGTACCGGCAGGCAAGAGCGAATCTCGGCCGTGGCGCCAACCTGTGCGGCCAGGGCAAGCTCAGAGATGTTGCCAATAGCGACCGTGGCGCCGGCAACAACCCACGGGTCGACGCGGACGTGGTCAACGGCGCGGCAGACCTCGTCGAGCACGGGTACGATGCCCTGCTCAAATGCATCGGCGGGGGAGAGCTCGGCCGCATCGAGCGCGTCGGTGGTCATGTAGATGCGCGTTACACCCTCGGCGCGAGCGGCCTCGGCGGCCTCGAGCGAGGTGACGGTGGCACAGATCTGCGGCTCATCGCGGTAGTGCTCGGGCGCGGGGCGGGAATCACTGGTTACAATCGCCGGCAGCTCGAGCGTTTTCGCGCGCTCCTCGTACGGTGCCAGAATGGCCTCTTCCAGCGCCTTACAAGCGGCGGCGCGCACCTTGTGTACGGCGGAAAAGCCCATACCGCAGCCGGCGTCGAGCGAAACGTCAAAGCTTGCGGCCTCAAAGGGAGAGGAGCCCATGCGCCCGACGTGCTCAACCAGATCGGATGCCTCGACGGCGCGGGTCTTGGCAGCCTCGACGGTAAAGCCCGTGGCCGTGGCCGTAAGCGAAGGATCGTCGCAACAGGTGAGCGTAACGGCAAACGGCTCGCCCAGACGCGCCACAACGGACACGTCTACGGCGCGGCGGCGCAGCACATCGCGCTTGAGCGCGGCGCCGGCGGCGTCGATGGCACGCTGACTGCGAATCACGCGGACGCGGCAGCCCTCGGGCATGCTGCGGGGTACGCGACATTCGATGACTTCACCGGCTGCGGCATCATCGGCGGCAATAGTGGTCAGGAACTGGTCAAACTCGTTATCGTGGCGAAGCTCCAGCAGGTCGCCCTTGCCCACGGGCTCAAACAGCTCAATGCGGGCGATGGCGGCACGGCGACGGCGGTCGTCGGGCTTGAGGCCGCGCACATCGCGGTTGGCCGGGCGGCTGCCCAGCACCGTGCCCACGATCTGGCCGCGGTTGTTGGAACGCTCATAGCTCATCATCTCGTCGCCCGAGGTGCCGTCCTGATAGGCGTGCGTAAAGTCGCGGTTAAAGCAGCGCTTGAGCCGGCGCTGGCGGGCGGCTTTCTCGTCCTTGGCAACGGTGGTTCCGGCCAGCATGTCATCAATCTGATGACGATACACGTCGACGATGGAATACACGTAATCGGGCGCCTTCATGCGGCCCTCGAGCTTGAGCGACGCGGCGCCGGCGTCATACAGGCGGCGAACAAGTTGTGAGGTGTTGGTGTCACGCGGGCACAGCGCGCGCTCGCGACCGGCAGGGGAGAGCGAGCGACCGTTCTCGTCGATCAGCTCGTAGGGCAAGCGGCAGGGCTGGGCGCACATGCCACGGTTGGCCGAGCGGCCCGCCATGGCAAAGCTCGACAGCAGGCACAGACCCGAGTAGCAAAAGCAGATGGCACCGTGGCTAAAGACCTCAAGGTCAACATCGGGCGCGGCATCGTGAATGGCGGCAATCTCGTCGATGGAAAGCTCGCGCGAGAGGGTCACGCGGTCGGCATCCTGCTCGCGGCACCAAAGGGTTCCGCGGTCGTCGTGGATGTTCGCCTGGGTCGAGATATGCGTCTCGATGCCGGGCATGGTGCGCTTGACCTCAAAGAACAGGCCCCAGTCCTGGATGATGAAGGCGTCGGCGCCCAGCATGGAGCAGCGATGGATGAGCTGCAGCGCATCGCTCATCTCGGATTCCTTGATGACGATGTTGACCGTGACGTAGACGCGCGAGCCGGCCAGATGCGCGGCGCGGCAGGCCTGCTCAAAGGCCTCGTCGGTAAAGTTGGTGGCCTTGCGGCGTGCGTTGAAGCTGCCCATGCCGCAGTAGATGGCGTCTGCCCCGGCGGCGAGTGCGGCGGCAAAGGGCTCGGGCCCTCCGGCGGGCGCCAAAAGCTCGGGTCTGCGGTTGGTGGTTCGACTGGCGGTTGCGGTCATATCCTGCCTTTCAAAATGCTCAGATACTCAAAAGTATAGTGGTGCCGTCGCGGCAGGCGATGCCCGTGCTCTAAGCGGGATAAAGTCTTCAGCAGCTTGGACTGGCTGCTCCACATGAGAACCGTTCAGCGGCCCGGGGAAACCGTTGGGCGATAAAATATTCTCGCAGCGTGATAATAATCTTGCATCGCGTGGAAACCTTGAGTACTATCCCAATCAAGCGCGGTGTTCAGACCGAACTGTGCCTCCCGGTGTGAACGCCGCGCTCCCGTTCCCTTTTACTTGTAAGGAGAAAAACATGAGCAAGACCGTCGTGTCTTCCGATAACGCACCCGCAGCCATCGGCCCGTATTCCCCCGGTATCCAGACTGGCAACATGGTGTTCCTGTCCGGCCAGCTGGGCATCGACCCCGCAACTGGTAAGATGCCCGAGGGCGTCGAGGCCCAGGCCAAGCAGTCCCTTGCTAACGTCGAGGCCCTGCTGACCGCTGCCGGCGCCACGTTTGCCGATGTCGTCAAGACCACGGTCTACCTGGCCGACATCGCCGACTTTGCCGCCGTGAACGAGATTTACGCCTCCAAGTTCGAGGCTCCGTTCCCCGCGCGCAGCGCTTTCCAGGTTGCCGCCCTTCCGGCTGGCGGTCTGGTCGAGATCGAGGTTGTCGCCGCTCTCTAAGGTGTTGGTAACAACTAAACATGACATGCAAAAAGACCCTGCAGCGCGTGCGAGCTGCAGGGTCTTTTGTCAAGCGATGCGACAAAAATGATCCGTTTCCCTTCGTCCCCAAGGGATCACGTTTAGCCCTCCTTGCGGACTTTTTGCAGGTAGCGGTACACGCTGGGCTCCGAGATGCCCAACGCGGTGGCAGCGCAGGCCACGGCGCCCTTGAGCATGAACACCCCGTTGCCGTTGAGGTGGCGAATGACGTCCACGCGGTCGCTCTGACCAAGCGACGCTACATCCAGCCCGCGCGCGCTCAGCAACTCGGCAATGCTGCGGTCGATGAGCTCCTGGGTGGACTCCGAAAGGCTTTCGACCTCGATAGGGGCGGGCTCCGTGCGCGTCGGCGCTGCGTCGAAGCACGCCATGAGCTGCTGCGCCATGGCGTTTATGGAGCGTACGGTCGAGAGGTCGGTGTTGACGCAGAGCATACCGACGATCTCGTCATCCTCGCGGATAAAGAACGTCGCGGACTCCAGCGTCTTGCCTCCGGCGCCGCGGCCCTCGTAGCCCGTAATAAACGGCAGGTCGCGATACTTGGGGTCGTGCATGATCTTGAGCGCCAGATCGGTGGCGGGACCGCCGACCTTACGGCCGCTCACAATGCCGTTGCGAATATCGACGATGGCGTGGTCGGGATCCGAGAAATCGTGCAGCACGATCTCGCTGTTCTTACCGAGTATCTGCTCCAGGAAATCGACCATCGGCAAAAAGCGGCGTACGGTCTCGTTCACGGGCAACTCCTTTGGGTGAAATCGGAAATGTTCATAACAATTTTTTCTCATGGTAACACGGTGTCTATTGACTCGCATATTCGCAGGTACATTGCGTAATACAGACGAGCGGTAGGATTTTGGCGGTAAACGGTTGACCAAAAGAAAAGTTAGATGTTATTTTGACCGGACACTTTCCTGACCTGCGGAAATGCATTGTCTCAGCTTAAGAATAGTCTGATAACAAAAAATTATTATTGAGAATGAGAATCATCTTTAATACGATATGCAACGAAGGCACAACCTCAACCCCGCACTGCGTCACAATAGAGCGTTAGATGCGAAAACAACTACTTCGAGGATTGGTGGTCAAATGACCCAGGAGACGGTTACGAACGGCACTGAAGCCCTGTTCACTCGCGAAGGCATGCCTCCCGTTAAGGAAATGATCCCGTGTGCCCTTCAGCACGTACTGGCATCGTTTGCCGGCATCATTACCCCGGCGGTCATCATGGCCGGCGTCTACGGCTTTAATAGCCAGCAGAGCACCGACATCATCCAGGTCGCGCTCATTCTTTCGGCGATCGATACGGCCCTTCAGGCCTTCGCTCCCTTCCGTCGCATCGGCGGCGGCCTGCCCATCGTCATGGGCGTTTCGTTCGCGTTCCTGCCGGCTCTGCAGGCCATGGGTGCCTCGGGCTTTAGCTTTGGTGCGCTGCTGGGCGGCGAGATCGTCGGCGGCGCCGTCGCGGTCCTCTTTGGTCTGGCCTACAGCAAGATCAAGTGGCTGTTCCCGCCCGTCGTGACCGGTACGGTCATCTTCTCCATCGGCGTTTCGCTGTATCCCACGGCCGTCAAGTATATGGCCGGCGGTATGGGTACGCCGCTGTGGGGCACTCCGCAGGCCTGGTGCGTCGCTCTTATCACCTTCGCCGTGGTCTTTGCGCTCGCCAACTTTGGCAAGGGCACGCTCAAGCTGGGATCCGTGTTCTTTGGCATGATCGTTGGCATGATCGTTTCGATCCCCTTTGGCATGATCGACTTCTCCAGCGTCGCCACCGCTCAGGTCTTCGCCCTTCCCAAGCTCATGCCCTACGCGCTCGAGTTTGATCCCGAAGTCTGCATTACCCTCGCTGTCGTGTTCCCCATGGTTGCCATCCAGGTTATCGGTGACGTCTCCGCCGCCTGCCTGGGCTCCATCGACCGTATGCCCACCGAGCGCGAGCTCTCCGGCGCTATCGTGTCCCAGGGCCTCACCTCTATGGTCGGCGGCCTGCTGGGCGGTCTTCCCACCAGCGCCCTTGGCCAGAACGTGGGCATCATCTGCTCCAACAAGGTCGTCAACAAGTGGGTCTTTGTGATCATTGCGGCCGTCTTTGCCATCGCCGGTCTGTTCCCGCAGCTCTCTGCCGTCCTTTCCGCTATCCCGCAGCCTGTCATCGGCGGCGCGACCGTCGGCGTCTTTGGCACCATCACCATGAACGGCGTGCGCATGTTCACCCGCGAGGGCCTCACGCAGCGCACTACCACCATCGTCGGTACCTCTGTCGTCTTTGGCCTGGGTATCTGGATGGCCAGCGGTTGCCTTGCCGGCGAGGGTATGCCCGCCTGGGTGTCCACCGTCATCGGCTCCAATGCCGTAACCCCCACCGCCATCATGGCCATTGTCCTTAACCTGATCCTTCCGCAGACGCCGGTCGTGGCTCAGCACATCGATGCTGCCAAGGACGCTGCCGTGGATCTGGTCTTGCCCGAGAGCAAGAAGTAACCAATTCGGTGCTATTCGTCGGCGGGCGCATCGCCTCGTCCGCCGACGTCATGCGGCGCCAAGCCGCACTTCAAAGGGTTTGTCCCTTTGGTGAAGCGTTGACGGGAGAGGGCCCGTTTCCGGTGTAGGCCGGCGCTTCGCACTTCGCCATGTCAGAGGTGTCAAACCCCGCCCCTGATGTTGAAGGGAGCATCCATGCTTCTGGTCGCTAACGGTTCTGTCTTTACCCGCAATGCTCAGACCCCGTTCATTCCAAACGGTGCGGTCGCCATTGACGGAGATACGATCGTCGAAGTGGGCCCCGAGTGCGAGCTCAAGGCCAAGTACCCGGATGCCGAGTACGTCGACGCCCAGGGCAACCTCATCATGCCCGGACTCATCAACTGCCACACTCACATCTACTCGGGTCTGGCCCGCGGTCTTGCCATTAAAGGCTGCAACCCCACCAACTTCCTGGAGAATCTTGAGCAGCAGTGGTGGAAGATCGACGACAACCTGACGCTCGACGGCACCAAGGCCAGCGCCTATGCCACGATTCTTGACTCCATCCGCGATGGCGTCACCACGATCTTCGATCACCATGCGAGCTTCTGCGAGATCCCGGGAAGCCTCTTTACCATTAAGGATGCAGCTCAGGAGCTGGGCATGCGTTCGTGCCTGTGCTACGAGGTCTCCGATCGCCGCGGCCAGGAAAAATGCGATCAGGCCATTGCCGAGAACGCCGAATTTGCCCAGTGGGCCGCCAAGGAGCGTCGCGATAACGACAACCACATGATCGCTGCCATGTTTGGCGGTCACGCCACCTTTACGCTGTCGGACGAGACCATGGACAAGATGGCAGAGGCCAACAACGGCCTGACCGGCTTCCACATCCATGTGTGTGAGGGCATGAACGACGTGTGGGACTCCCGCCTCAACCACGGTGGCATCAGCCCCGTCGAGCGCCTGCTGCAGCACGACCTGCTGGGTCCCGACACCATGCTCGGCCACTGCATCCACGTGACGCCCGCCGAGATGGATATCGTCAAGGAGTCCGGCACCTGGCTCGTCAACAACCCCGAATCTAATATGGGCAACGCCGTAGGCTGCGCCCCCGTGCTCGAGTTCTTCCGCCGCGGCATCCCCGTGTGCATGGGCACCGACGCCTACACTCACGATATGCTCGAGAGCCTTAAGGTCTTCCTGATCATCCAGCGCCACAACGCCGCTATGCCCAACGTGGGCTGGTGCGAGGCCATGACCATGCTGTTCGAGAACAACGCCAAGATGGCGAGCAAGTACTTCGATCGCAAGCTCGGTGTGCTCGAGGCCGGCGCTGCCGCCGACGTCATCGTTATGGACTACAAGCCCTTTACGCCGCTGAGCGAGGAGAACATCGACGGCCACATGCTCTTTGGCATGATGGGCAAAAATTGCCGCACCACCATCATCAACGGCCGCGTCCTGTACAAGGATCGCGAGTTTGTCGGTATCGATGAGGACAAGATCAACGCGTGGACCATGGCCGAGTCCAAGAAGCTCTGGAGCACGCTCAACGATCGCGCCTACTAATTACAAGTAGATTCGCGCGCGTCGGATGTTTCGCCGCATCCGACGCGCGTATAGGCGACCTCCGCGGGGTCGCCGGCGCTGTGCTAGCGCTACACCGTATTTGCGCCCGCCGCGCGGTCTCGCCGGGCGTTACAGAGAGGAGCTCACTATGAGCGACATCATGAGGCCGATCCCGTTTTCGCAGCTGATGAACTGGATCATCGAGGAGCACAAGACCCAGGGCGCCGTCTTTGGCGTGCGCAAGATGGTCGCGACCAACCAGGAGGGCGCGCTTCCCATTTTTGACGAGCGCATCGAGACTCCTTTTGGCCCGGCAGCCGGCCCCAACACGCAGCTGGCCCAGAACATCGTGGCATCCTACGTGGCTGGCTCTCGTTTCTTTGAGCTCAAGACCGTTCAGGTCATGGACGGCGAGGAGCTCTCCAAGTGCGTCAACAAGCCCTGCATCGTGGCTCAGGACGAGTGCTACAACTGCGAATGGTCGACCGAGCTCGAGGTTCCGCAGGCCTTTGCCGAGTACGTGAAGGCATGGTTCGCCTGCCACCTGATCGCTCGCGAGTACGGTCTGGGTAGCCCGGACGGCTTTGTCTTCAACATGTCCGTGGGCTATGACCTGGAGGGTATCAAGAGCCCCAAGGTCGACGCCTACATCGAGGGCATGAAGGACGCCAGCGGCTCCGAAGTTTGGAACGAGTGCCGCACGTGGGCGCTCGCCAACCTGGACAAGTTTGAGCATGTTGACGCCGCGTTTGTCGAGTCCATTCCGGCGCGCGTGTCCAACTCCATCACCGAGTCTACCCTGCACGGCTGCCCGCCCGCCGAGATCGAGCGCATCGCGACCTATCTGATCACCGAGAAGGGCCTCAACACCTACATCAAGTGCAACCCCACGCTGCTGGGCTATGAGTTTGCCCGCCAGCGTCTGAACGAGCTGGGCTTTGACTACATCGTCTTCGACGACACGCACTTCCGCGAGGACCTGCAGTGGGTCGACGCCGTGCCCATGTTCGAGCGCCTGATTGCCCTGTGCGCCGAGCGCGGTCTTGAGTTTGGTGTCAAGCTGACCAACACGTTCCCCGTCGACGTGACGAGGAACGAGCTGCCCTCCACCGAGATGTACATGTCGGGCCGTTCGCTGTTCTCGCTGACCATCGAGGCCGCCCGTCGCATTACCGAGCAGTTCGATGGCAAGCTGCGCATCAGCTACTCCGGCGGTGCCACGGTCTACAACATCCGCGCCCTGTACGATGCCGGCATTTGGCCCGTCACCCTGGCGACCGACGTGCTCAAGCCCGGTGGCTACGAGCGCTTTAGCCAGATGGCCGGCGAGTTTACCGATCTGGACGGCAAGCCGTTCGCGGGCGTCTCTCTCGAGGCCGTGACTGCGATTCAGACCGACTCGCTCACCAACCCGCTCTACAAGAAGCCGCTGCGCCCGCTGCCCGACCGCAAGGTTGCCGGCAAGAGCCCGCTTTCCGACTGCTTTACCACGCCGTGCCGCACGAGCTGCCCCATCCAGCAGGATATTCCCGCCTATCTGGCGGCTGTTGACGAGGGCCGCTACGAGGACGCGTTCAACATTATCATCGAGCGCAACGCCCTGCCGTTCATTACCGGTACCATCTGCCCGCATCCCTGCGGTCGTGCCTGTGAGCGTGCATTCTACGAGCCCGAGGGCGCCCAGATCCGCGCCAGCAAGCTCAAGGCAGCCCGTGAGGCCATGACCGCTGTGCTGCCCAAGCTGCGCGCCCAAGCCATTGCCAACGACAGCGAGCGCAACGTTGCCGTTATCGGCGGCGGCCCGGCCGGTCTGGCGACGGCGTTCTTCCTGACGCGTGCCGGCGTGCCCGTCACCATCTTCGAGGCCCGCGATTCGCTCGGCGGCGTGGTCCGTCACGTGATTCCCGAGTTCCGTATCGCAAGCGACGATATCTCCCACGATGCCGAGCTCTGCCTGGCCTTTGGCGCCAAGGTGCAGCTCAATGCCCGCGTGGAGTCCATTGACGAGCTCAAGGCCCAGGGCTTTTCCGACGTGGTCGTGGCCACCGGTGCCTGGATGCCCGGTTCCGCCGGCCTGGGCGAGGGCGCCGAGCTCGACGTGCTGGAGTTCCTCGAGGCCGCCAAGAAGGGCGAGAAACTCGAGCTGGGCGAGGACGTCGTGGTCATTGGCGCCGGCAACACCGCCATGGACGCGGCTCGCGTGGCCAAGCGCCTGGCTGGCGTGAAGAACGTGCGCCTGGTGTATCGTCGCACCAAGAAGCAGATGCCCGCCGACGAGGAAGAGCTCGATCTTGCTCTTGCCGACGGCGTTGAGTTCTGCGAGCTGCTGGCGCCCAAGGCGCTCAACGGTGCCGTGCTGACCTGCGATGTTATGGAGCTTGGCGAGCCGGATGCAAGCGGCCGTCGCAGTCCCGTCGCCACGGGCGAGACTGTCGAGCTTTCCGCCACCACGGTGATCTGCGCCGTGGGCGAGGGCATCGATGCCAGCCTGTACGATGCCGCGGGCGTCGAGCATGACCGTCGCGGCCGCCTTGCCGCCACCTCCACCGGCGTCGAGGGCGTCTGGGCTGCGGGCGACTGCCGCCGCGGTCCGGCCACCGTGGTCGAGGCTATCGCCGACGCCGCCGAGGTTGCCCGTGCCATCGCTGGCGTAGACTTTAACAAGTACGCCGACTGCAACGAGCAGGCTGGCCGCGAGGACACCTGCTACGAGCGCAAGGGGTCGCTGTGCCGCGACAAGCGCAACTGCACCAAGACCCGCTGCCTGGGCTGCGGCTCGGTGTGCGAGGTCTGCTGCGACGTGTGCCCCAACCGCGCCAACGTGGCAATTAAGGTGCCGGGCCTGGCCAAGCATCAGGTCGTCCATGTCGACGGCATGTGCAACGAGTGCGGCAACTGCGCCGTGTTCTGCCCCTACCAGGAGGGTCGTCCCTACAAGGACAAACTCACCCTGTTCTGGAGCGAGCAAGACATGGAGAACTCCGAGAACGAGGGCTTCCTGGCCGTGGACGAGGATCACTTTAAGGTCCGCGTCGCCGGCACGGTCCGCACCGTCTCGGTCGATGCCGTCAACACCGGTCTGCCTGAGGCCGTCCGCCTGACCATCAGGGCTGTGCGCGACAACTATTCGTACCTTCTTAAGAAATAGGCGAGTCTCTTATGGCCAAATCCATTCAACATAACGTGGCCTACGTTGCCTGCGGAAGCGGTTGCGCCTCCGCAGGCGGCGACGCCCGCTGCAGCGAAGGCTGCATTGGCTGTGGTGCTTGCGTCACGGCCTGCCCCCACGGTGCCATTGCGCTGGTCGATGGCGTCGCCCGCGTGGATCGCTCCAAGTGCACGGGCTGTGGCCTGTGCGGCATGGCGTGCCCGCAGCGCGTGATCGCCTTCGTTCCCGGCTACCAGAACATCCTGGTGCGCTGCAACAACACCGATAAGGGCGCCATCGCCCGCAAGATTTGCGGCACGAGCTGCATCGGTTGCGGCATGTGCGCCAAAAAGTGCCCTGCCGGTGCTATCCGCATCGAGGACAACTGCGCCCATATCGATGGCGCGGACTGCCTGTCGTGCGGCATGTGTGCCGTCGTCTGCCCGCATGGCGCCATCCACGACCGCACCGGCATCGCCGCCGGCGTGTAGAGGGGAATCACCATGGCACAGGAATTCACTTTTACCGTTAACGGCGTCGAGCGCACGACGACGCAGAACAAGCCACTGCTGCGCTACCTGCGCGACGACCTGCATATTCACTCTGCCAAGGACGGCTGCTCCGAGGGTGCCTGCGGCACCTGCACCATTCACGTGGACGGTGCGGCCGTCAAGGCCTGCGTGCTGACCACCGCCCTTGCCGCCGGCCGCAACATCGTGACCGTCGAGGGCCTGCCCGAGGACGTGCGCGAGGCCTTTGTGTACGCCTTTGGCGCCGTGGGCGCCGTGCAGTGCGGTTTTTGCATCCCCGGCATGGTCATGGCAGGTGCAGCGCTCATCGCCGAGGACCCCGAGCCCACCGAGGAGCAGATCAAGTACGCCATTCGCGGCAATGTCTGCCGTTGCACCGGCTACAAGAAGATCATCGAGGGCATCGCACTCGCCGCTGCGGTGCTCCGCGGCGAAAAGCAGATCGACGAGGACTTGGAGCGCGGCGATGACTACGGCGTGGGCAAGCGCGCCTTCCGTATCGACGTGCGCAAGAAGGTGCTCGGCGAGGGCAAGTATCCCGACGACATCGACGAGCTCGATCAGCCGGGCCTGACCTATGCCAGCGCCGTGCGCTCCAAGTATCCGCGCGCCCGGGTGCTCTCCATCGATACCTCCAAAGCCGAGGCTCTGCCCGGCGTGGTGGGCATCCTGCGCGCCGAGGACGTGCCGGTTAACCAGGTCGGCCACCTTATCCAGGACTGGGACGTCATGATTGCGGCGGGCGATATCACCCGCTGCGTGGGTGACGCCATTGTGCTGGTGGTCGCCGAGGACGAGGCGACGCTCGAGAAGGCCAAGAAGCTCGTAAAGATTGATTATGAGCCGCTGGAGCCCGTGCGCAACATTGCCGAGGCCAAGGCGGCCGACGCCCCGCGCCTGCACGACAGCTTCTTTGCCTTTGGCAACACGGTGGAGCTCAAGGACAACGTGTGCCAGAGCCGTCACGTGACGCGCGGTGACGCCGCCAAGGCGCTGGCGGAGAGCGCGTTCACCGTGACGCAGCGCTTTACCACGCCTTTTACCGAGCATGCCTTCTTGGAGCCCGAGTGCGCCGTTGCCTTCCCGTACAAGAACGGCGTCAAGGTGCAGTCGACCGACCAGGGCGCCTACGATACGCGCAAAGAGTGCGCCCATATGTTTGGCTGGGATAACGAGCCCGAGCGCGTGGTTGTCGAGACCATGCTCGTGGGCGGCGGTTTTGGCGGTAAGGAGGACGTTTCGGTCCAGCATCTGGCCGCGCTTGCTGCCTATAAGCTCCAGCGTCCTGTGAAGTGTAAGCTCACGCGTGCCGAGTCGCTTGCGTTCCATCCCAAGCGCCATGCCATGGACGGCACCTTTACGCTGGGTTGCGACGCCGAGGGCAACTTTACCGGCCTGGACTGCGAGATCAACTTTGATACCGGCGCCTACGCATCGCTGTGCGGCCCGGTGCTCGAGCGCGCCTGCACGCATGCCGTCGGCCCCTACAAGTATCAGAACACCGACATTCGCGGTTTTGGCTACTACACCAACAACCCGCCCGCCGGCGCGTACCGCGGCTTTGGCGTTTGCCAGTCCGAGTTTGCGCTCGAGAGCCTGATTGACTTGCTGGCAGAGAAGGTCGGCCTGGATCCGTGGGAGATTCGCTACCGCAACGCCATCGAGCCGGGCGAGGTTTTGCCCAACGGCCAGATTGCCGACTGCTCCACGGCGCTGAAGGAGACGCTGCTCGAGGTCAAGGATGCCTACTACGCGCATCCCGGCCACGCCGGCATCGCCTGCGCCATGAAGAACGCCGGTGTGGGCGTGGGCTTGCCCGATGCCGGTCGCTGCAAGATTCGCGTCGAGAACGGCGTGGCTGTGGTCTATGCCGCCACGTCCGACATCGGCCAGGGCTGCAACACGGTCTTTTTGCAGGACGTTGCCGAGGCCTGCGGTTTGCCGCTGAGCTGCATCGCCAACGGCGAGTGCTCCACCGAGAACGCTCCCGACTCCGGCACCACGTCTGGCTCGCGTCAGACGGTCGTGACCGGCGAGGCCGTGCGCGGCGCCGCCTTCCTGCTGCGCGACGCCATGGTTGGCATCGAGGCCGGCAAGCCTGCGCCTACCGCCCCGGTGAGCGCGCATGGCGACGGCGTCAAGATCGAGTACGACGACGGTCGCGCCTATCAGCTGCGCACGCAGGAGCTCGTCGCCGGCCAGGGTATGCATCCTCAGGATCCCGCGGCCGCCATCAAGGCGCTCGAGGGATGCGAGTTTGGCTACGTGTATCTGGAGCCGACCGACAAACTGGGCGCCGACGTCCCCAATCCCAAGAGCCACATCTGCTACGGCTTTGCCACGCATGTGGTCATTCTGGATGATGACGGCCGTGTGAGCGAGGTCTATGCCGCGCACGATTCGGGCAAGGTGGTCAACCCCATCTCCATCCAGGGTCAGATCGAAGGCGGCGTGCTCATGGGTATGGGCTATGCGCTTACCGAGGATTGGCCGCTCAAGGACTGCGTACCCCAGGCAAGGTACGGTACACTCGGGTTGTTCCGTGCGCCCGAGATTCCGGATATCCACGCCATCTACGTGGAGAAGGACGAGCTGCTGCCCGTGGCATACGGCGGCAAGGGCATTGGCGAGATCGCCACGATCCCCACGGCGCCCGCCGTACAGAACGCCTACCGCGCGTTTGACGGCAAACTGCGCCCGGATCTGCCCATGGTGGATACCCCGTACAGCCGCGCTCGCCACCGCGGCTAGGGTAGGGCGCGGACAGCCATTGCTGACTGCCGTCTGCGCTTGCCATCAACTGTATAAGCTGCGCCTTTGGCCCCAGCTCCATCGTGAGCCGGGGCCTTTTGTTTGGAGCGCCTCCGCATACGGAAGCTGCGTCCCGGATTTGGCGCTCAGAATGGGATGCGCTTTCCCTTTGGAGCCCTCGGCGGAAATTACAACCCAGAATTGGCACTCAGAAAGGGATGTGCTTTCCTTTTTGGGCCCTCGGCGGAAACTACGTCCCGGAATCCAGCCCCGGAGTGAGATGCGCTTTCCGGATTGGCCCTCAACCGGAAGCTGTGTCCCGGAATCATGCCTCAGAATGGGATGCGTTTTCCGCTGGCCGGTCGTTTGGAAAGCGCATCCCAGTTTGAGTGTTTATTCCGGGATACGGTTTCCGCTGAAGGACTCAACCGGAAAGCCTGTCCAGCTCTGAGACGGGATTCCGGGACACGCTTTCCGCCAGGTCCGCCATCCGAAAAGTGCATCCCGTTTTGAGTGTCCAGGCTGGGACGCGCTTTCCGTTGGCGTGGCCGTTGGGAAAACGCGGCCCAGATAGGGGGGATGCGATCCGGCGATGCGTGGCCTAGCAGCTCCTACAGGTCCACCTCGTTGAGCCATGTCGGTAGAGCGGTCTGTCGGATGCCTGCTGTCTGCAGCTTTTTGGCGAGCATTCCTGCCGAGCGGACCTCATTCATGGTAAAGCGCAACAGAGGGTGACCGTAGAGCGATAGGTGCGCCTCGCGCTGGCGTTCGGCAACGAGCGTCTCGGCCGTAGTGCGTCCCGCAAGCATGGCCTGGTCGGTATATTTGACGAACCCGTCGAGCTCGCCCAGCGTGAGTTCTCGCGCCTGGCGCTCCCAGGCAAAGTCCGTTCGTATGGGCTTGGCCGAATCGAAGGGGTCCGTCAGCTCGTATTGAAGCCAATCGGGCGCAAAGCCCGTCTCGATCATGATGGCTCGGGCGACCGATTCCCCACCGCTTTCGGCGCGGGCGTCGGCATATCGAAGTGTCGTGAGGGCGGTGCGAATCGTGCGACCATTGCGGGCGGTCGCTCGTTGCTCGACGGCCTCCATCAGCTGTTCCCGCACAAGGCCGAGCTTTGAGATCGCCGAATCGGCAATGGGCATACCGTCGGCAAAACCGGTCTGCAACAGGCAATCTGTAACCGTTTGGATGGGCGGCGTTACCGATATGCCGGCTCTGAGTATTGCTCCGGCCGGCTCAATCTGGTGCCGCTGAATATGTGCGCCCGGGCGAGCCGACGGCTTTGTCGAGCTGCAGACATGCACGACATTCAGGTGTCGCCACGAGACCTCGAGCCCCAGCAGACAGGCGGCCGAAAACGAGCAGAACGTCCAATCGGGGTGGATGATCGCAAGGGCGCGGAGGATTTCGCAATGGCGTTGCGCTCGGTTGAGTTCATCCCAGCGCGTTTTTCGCGCAAACAACCCCGGCATGGGCGAGACAACCGTGCCGCCGGTGCGCCGAAGGAGCGCTTTTCGGATCGCCGTGCTCGGGGGAATCAGACAGCGCCCCTCTTGTTCGGCTTGAGTGAGCAGTTGGTCGATGAGCTGGTTATTGCAATGGGTCATGAGCTACCGCCTCCTTTTGGGTAGCAAAAACGTATCAGCTGGAACTTGCCGCTCAGCTGACCAAAAGCTGACCAAAATCTAACCATGCAGGTAGATGACCTGCTTTTGGCGACATATTTCTTGTTTGAATCGGTGGGCGGTGATCGGCGACCGTGAACGGTAGCTGGATATGAAGTCTTGGTAAGTTTCGGGACGTGTACTTTTTGAAAAAGAGCATTCTATCTGCTGTTTTGTGTTTCTGGATCGCATATTTGAAGGCATGTGATAAGGGCGGCGGACTGTCGCCTTGTATCTGCGGAAACTGTGACCCGGAATTGCCACTCGGAATGGGACGTGCTTTCCGGATCGCCCTTCAAGCGGAAGCTACATCCCAGATTTCGGCCTCAGAGTGGGATGCCGTTTCCAGATCGGGCCTCAAACGGAAATTGCATCCCGGAACGAGCCCTCAGAGCGGGATGAACTTTCCCAACGGGCCGCATGCGGAAGCTGTGTCCCGGAATTGTCGCTCAGAACGGGACACGCTTTCCGGATGGGATGCTTGGCGGAAACTACGGCCCAGTTTTTGGCTCCAGAACGGGATGCATTTTCCGGAACGGTCCACGTACGGTGGTGTACCGCCCCTTTTGCGTGCGCCGCTTGTCGAATTACGTTATAGCTAGCTATATTATAGGAAGGTATAATATAGCTAGCTATAACGTAAAGGAAGGATGGCCCTATGTTTATCGGAAGAACAGCGGAAATGTCCGAGCTCAATCGACTGTATGGCACGGGCTCCTTTGAAATGCCTGTGATTTACGGCCGCCGTCGTGTGGGTAAAACGCGCCTTATCACAGAGTTCATCCAAGGCAAGAAGGCTATTTACTTTCAAGCTCGTCGTACCAATGCGGAGGCAAACCTGCACGGCTTTAGCCAGGCGATACTTGCAGGCTCGGTTGGTGCTGCAGGCGTGTCGTTTCGTAGTTTTGACGAAGCGTTCGATGCATTGGCCACCATGGCTCGCACGGAACGTTTGGTTGTCGTGATTGACGAGTATCCCTATCTCGCCCAATCGAATCCCGAAATCAGCTCGTTGCTGCAAGACAAGATCGACTACTTGTACAAAGAGACCAGGCTCATGCTGATCCTATGCGGCTCGTCTCTTTCGTTTATGGAGGAACAGGTGTTGGGCTACGAGAGTCCGCTATACGGTAGGCGTACGGCCCAGTTTAAGATCATGCCGCTCGATTTTACGACGACCCTCGGCCTGTGGCAGAGCATGAGTCGCGAAGATGCTGCAGTTTGCTATGGCATGACGGGCGGCATTCCTGCATATATCGAGAAAGTCGATCCTGCCGCACCGCTCAAGGATAACATCAAACGTCTTTTTCTTACTCCTACGGGCTATCTCTTTGAGGAGCCGAGTAACCTGCTATTGCAAGAGTGCCGCAATCCTGAGCAATATGATGCGATCGTGCAAGCAATTGCTCAGGGGCGCTCGAGGATCTCGGAGATTGCGAGCTCTACGGGAATCCCTGCGAGCAATGTAAAGAGCTATGTGGATAAGCTGGCGTCGCTTGAGATTGTCGAGCGCGAGCTGCCCCTAAACGAGACGAGCAATAAGCGAGCCGTGTATCTGCTGAGCGATCAGATGTTTAGGTTCTGGTACAAGTTTGTTCCGCAGAACATCGGGCTGATTCAAAACGATATGGCCGAGATGGCGTATAAACGCATTGAGTCGCACGTATCGGATTACATGGGTACGGTCTTTGAGCTTATATGCAGGCAATATGTGTACGAACTCGCGCGCGCAGGCCGGCTCGATGTGGTTCCGGCGAGCGTCGGGCGCTGGTGGGGGACGGATAATCGCACGCATACGCAGGAAGAAATCGACTTAATTGTTGACGATGGCGAGGGCACTGCTCTGTTTGCGGAGTGCAAATGGCGCAATGAACCGGTGGGCGAAGACGTGCTGCAAAAGCTCGTGCACCGAAGCGAGCTCTTTAGACGGCAACGAAAAAGCTATGCACTATTCTCAAAAAGCGGCTTTACGCAGGGATGTCGGGATGCCGCGGATAGCAGGGGAGACGTCAAGCTGATCTCGTTTGCCGAGATGTGCGAGCGGAGATAACCAAGCGCGCTCTGATGTGATGCTCGGAATGGGACGCGCTTTCCCTTTGGCAGAAAGCGCATCCCAGATTTCGGCCTCAGAGTGGGACGCATTTTCCGGTAGAGGCCTGGAGCGGAAAGCACGTCCCAGAATCCGGGCAATTCGCTGGTCCGGTGGTTGAGCAAGCGCCGCGCCAAGGATGCCGAGCGTAAAACCTACAATGAAAACGGCGTAAAAACTGCATTGAGAATGGCGTAATTTCGCAGGATGACGTCGCCCGCTGGTGCTGCAGGAGCGGTGACCTGCAAACCTTGGGTTTTCGGACGAGCTTGCGCGAGAGAGCAGGCCAGTATGTGCGCTCGAAGGCCCGCGTTCGCGTGCGCCCCAAGCGCTACTTCTGTGACCCGTCACTTGCGGCGGCGTTGCTGGGGGCTACCCCTGAGCGGCTGCTTGGCGATATGCAAACGCTGGGGATGCTCTTTGAGAATCTCATCCTGCGCGACGTGCGCGTGTTCCTTTCCACCTACGGCGGTGTCGACAACAGTGTTCATTATTTCCGAGATGAGAAGGGCCTTGAGGTCGATCTGATCGTTGAGCACGACGGGCATTGGGGAGGCGGCGGCGTCGACAGTTCGATAACGCCACCGCTCTGTTTCTAAATCATTGCAATCCCGCGCACGGCACTCAGCAGCTCGTACTCCCTTTGGCTCCACTGGCACAGCTCGGCCGCGTCGACGGCGTCGCGGCACAGGTCCAGGAACACCTCGGCTCCCTCGCAGAAGCATTCACGGGCAAATTCTCCTGAACCGTTCGCGATGCATGCGCCGTCGGCGAAGAGCTTCCAGTTGGATGGTTCGCGCGAGTCGTCTCCGAGCAGCTTGATCTGCAGAACATGTAGGTTGCCAGCAGCACAGAGCTCTTCCTCGAGCTTCTGTATGGTAAAGCGCATCTGGTGGGAGAGGCCGTTCTTCACCAAAGCCGAGGTGTAGCCGCTCGGCTCGTCTAGAAGATGCATTCGTTTTGGCTTGGCTGTCAGGTTGTGGAAATTGCACTCGCTGCGCACGGAGAAATTGTCCATACGGACTCCTTTCATCGATGTTGGCAGGGCCACCGTGCCTCTTGGCCGGTTGGCGTCGGGATCGTGGAGCCAACTCTCTACCCCGACTCTGGATAAAACGCGCCCGCTCCTTGCGGGCAAGAGGAAGTCTATCAACGTGTACGGACAGAAATCAAGCGCCATCCGCGAAATGACGTGCGGATGGCGCTTGATTTCCCAAGTGATTATTCGGCTTTCATCCGAAAAAGTGTCGAAATATCCCGTGTAAAAGTACGGAAAAGTGTCGAAATAGACACCTTAAAACTTCGGAAAAAAGTGTCAAATTCGATAGGCAAATTATCCGGAAAAGTGTAGCTGGATGACAAAACAGCACTTAGAAGCCGGTGCTGGATGCGGGATCCTGCGGCCGCCTTCAGCCCTCGCTACTCGTCGTCTCCGTCGTTGGGGTCGCCCTTGAGGGTGTTGATGTCCAGGTACTCGTCATCGTTCTCTTTTTGCTGGGTCTCCGACTCCGCTTGGGTGGGGCCGGAGAACAGCCGGAATCCCTCAAACGCAATGACACCGAGCAGGGCAATGACAATGGCGATAAAGGCAACCTTGACTGCCTGCGGAAATTCCGAAAAACGCAGCGCCTTTTCCTCGGCGTAATAATCGGCGAAGCGCTCTTCGCCCGTGCTTTTGGTATACGCCGGCGCGGACGCGGCCTCCGGGTCATATTCCGGTGCAGGCGTGGCAGCGTACGGATCGTTGAGATAATCGCTCGATGCGGTGCCATAATCCTCGGTCTCGATGCGATCGGTGCCAGCATAGCCATCGGAATAATCGGAATATGCCGCACCGCCCTCATAGTCCGCGGCGCTCGCGTTGGCGGCAAAAAGCGGGTTAACTGGAACGTCGAGCGCCGGCATGCCGGTAGAGGTCTCATCCAGATCGGCTGCAGCCCAGGAATCGTAGGCAACCTGATGGGCAACGGGCTCATCGAGCCTTGTGACCGGAGACTTGCGTGCCGCAGGAACGGGCAACTGCTGGGCGCTGTACATAACGGTGCTGTCGGCCGATTTGCTCCGCGTCGCCGCAGCGAGAAATGCCGCCGTCTCGGACGGGTCGCTTGCGGGGCGGGGAGTGGGCGTGGGCGCCGAAATGGGTGCGGGCGTAGACGCGGGCGTCGAAACAGGCGGCTGCGCGGGAGTCGGCGCAGATGCGGGCTTAGGCGCGAGCGAGGGATCGGGGCTCGATGGGCGAGCGCCGCCGCCCATGAGTTCGTCGGCAGTCCAAGGGCGATCATCCATCACGTCGTCAAGGCTCAGCGAAAACAGGTCGTCTTCACCCTCATCGAACATGCGGTGCACATGTCCACCAATTGCCGGAATCAATCCGCGACCGGTGCATGATGCCTTGCTCAACGCCATTCTGTTCCACCCTTTCGAAATACTAATGACATCGATTATATGGAACTTCCCAGGCGGCTCGGTCTTGGATTCGAGCTTTCCAGAACTCGCGCCCAAAAGGGGAGGGGCAATCTAGGCGAGTGCCTACTTGTCGTCGGCCGCCGCCTTGGCCTCATTGAGGTAGCTATAGAAGCTGTACTTGGAGATGCCAAAGAACTCGCAGGCGCGTTCGCTCGACTTGGAAATGAGGAAGGCGCCGCGACGGTCGAGGTAGCCAATGGCACGAATGCGCTCGTCTTTGGTCATGAGCGCCGCGGGCTTGCCCACAAACTGCTCGCACTCGTGCAGCAGGTCCTCGAGCAGGTCGCCGATGTTCTTGGTAATGGGCTCGGGCTCGGTATAGCCCGTGCCGCCGGTGCCGGTAAAGGCGTCGAGCGAACGCTCAAAAGCCTTCATGAGCGTAATGTCAAAGTTGATGCCCAAAATGCCGACGGGCTTGTCCTCGTCGTTGCGGATAAAGATGGTCGAGGACTTGAGCAGCTTGCCATCGGCGGTTTTGGTGAGGTATGGCTCGCGGTCGTGCACGTCGGTGGTGCCCTCGTGCATGGACTCAAACACAATATGGCTGGGGCCGTCACCCAGTTTGCGCCCGCTGACGTGGCCGTTTTCGATCACTACGATGGAGTGGTCCACGTCCTCGGTCTCCAGGTCGTGGACGACGATTTCGCAGTTGGGGCCAAATTGGAGCGCCAGGCCGTGTGCAAGGCGCTTGTAGAACTCAATCTGTGCGGGGGTCATAGGTGCCTTCCTAAAAATTAGTTTGGGCACACTTTGCCATAAACCCCACTTGTTCGCAAATAACGAAAGCGTCGCTGCGTTATATGACCGTTCGGCGGCGAAAAGGTACCGATTACGGCAACAAACAATTTGTTAGGTTTTCCAATCAAAAAGTGTGATAGAACAGTGCTAACAAACTTTTTGTTTGGCATCCACATAAAAGTTCAGTCGCATGAATGGGAATGGGCTGAAACGCGTATGCGGGGGCCAGCAAGAGAGAACTTAAGGAGTTCACCGTATGGCCGATAAGATCCAGTGGGCGGGCAACACGATGCCCAAGAGCGATGACAAGCACTTGGGAATCATGAGCCTCGACCACGTGAAGAAGGCCCGCGCCTTCCACCAGTCGTTCCCCCAGTACACCGTCACTCCGCTTGCCCGCCTGGATGGCCAGGCTGCGCGCCTGGGCTTGTCCAATCTGTGCGTTAAGGACGAGAGCTATCGCTTTGGCCTCAACGCCTTTAAGGTCCTGGGCGGCTCGTTTGCCATGGCCAACTACATTGCCGACGAGACAGGCAAGGACGTTGCCGAGTGCACCTTCGATTACCTGACCTCCGATCAGCTTGCCAAGGACTTTGGCCAGGCTACCTTCTTTACCGCCACCGACGGCAACCATGGCCGCGGCGTGGCATGGGCTGCCAACAAGCTGGGCCAGAAGGCTGTCGTGCACATGCCCAAGGGTTCCACCAAGCCCCGCTTTGATAACATCGCCGCCGAGGGCGCCACGGTGACCATCGAAGAGGTCAACTACGACGAGTGCGTGCGCATGGCCGCCGCCGAGGCCGATGCCTGCGAGCGCGGCGTCATCGTTCAGGACACCGCCTGGGAGGGCTACGAGAAGATCCCGTCTTGGATCATGGAGGGCTACGGCACCATGGCTTCCGAGGCTGCCGAGCAGCTGCGCGAGATGGCCATCAACCGCCCGACGCACGTGTTTGTCCAGGCTGGCGTGGGTTCGCTCGCCGGCGCCGTGGTGGGCTACTTCACCAACCTGTATCCCGATAACCCGCCCACCTTCGTCGTGGTCGAGTGCGCGCCTGCCGCCTGCCTGTACAAGGGCGCTGCCGCCGGCGACGGCGACCCGCGCATCGTGGACGGCGACATGCCCTCCATCATGGCCGGTCTGTGCTGCGGCGAGCCCAACATTCTGGGCTGGGATATCCTGCGCAACCACACCACTGCCTTTGTGTCCTGCCCCGACTGGGTCACCGCTCGCGGCATGCGCACCCTGGGCGCTCCCGAGAAGGGCGACCCGCGCGTTATCTCCGGCGAGTCCGGCGCCGTGACCACCGGTCTGGTCGAGACCCTTATGCTCGATCCCGAGTACGCCGAGCTCAAGGAGCTCATCGGCCTGGACAAGACGAGCTCCGTGCTCTGCTTCTCCACCGAGGGCGACACCGATCCGGATCAGTACCGTCGCATCGTCTGGGAGGGCGAGTACCCGACTTGCTAGCGGGTCTGACCTGTCCGGAGGCAGCCGGAGGACTTTACTCCCTGCTCGGACAGTCCTGCTCGCACGGAGAGCACATTAAGTGCTCTCCGGCTCGTGCGGAACTCGCGACGGAGCAAAGTCCTCCGTCCGCCTCCTATGGTTACTTGCTTGTGGGGTGCTCAACCTCACGCCGCTTGGCACAAGTGATCTATCTGAAATATCTACCTGTAGGTAAACCCTTGTAGAAAGGTTGACTGTTATGACTAAAGAACTCGATTTTGATGCCATTAAGGCTGCGGCTGAGTCTCATCGTGCTGATATGACGCGTTTTCTTCGCGCAATGATTAGCCACCCCTCTGAGTCCTGCGAGGAGGGTGAGGTTGTCGCTTGCATCAAGGCCGAGATGGAGAGCCTTGGCTATGACGAGGTCAAGGTCGACGGCCTGGGCAACGTTATGGGCTTTATGGGCGAGGGCGACAAGATCATCGCCATCGACTCCCACATCGACACCGTCGGTATCGGCAACATCGAGAACTGGGACGCCGATCCCTATGAGGGCTACGAGACCGACGAGATCATCTACGGCCGCGGCGGCTCCGACCAGGAGGGTGGCATGGCTTCTGCTACCTACGCTGCCAAGATGATGAAGGACATGGGCCTCATCCCCGAGGGCTACAAGATCATGGTCGTCGGCACCGTCCAGGAAGAGGACTGCGACGGCATGTGCTGGCAGTACATCTACAACAAGGACGGCATTAAGCCCGAGTTCGTCATTTCCACCGAGCCCACCGACGGCGGCATCTATCGCGGTCACCGCGGCCGCATGGAGATCCGCGTCGACGTTCATGGCACCTCCTGCCACGGCTCCGCTCCCGACCGCGGCGACAACGCCATTTACAAGATGGCCGACATCATCGCCGACGTCCGCGCCCTCAACAACAACGGCTGCGACGAGTCGACCGACATCAAGGGCCTCGTCAAGATGCTCGACCCCAAGTACAACCCCGAGCACTTCGAGGACGCCCGCTTCCTGGGCCGCGGCACCTGCACCGTCAGCCAGATCTTCTACACCAGCCCCAGCCGCTGCGCTGTCGCTGACTCCTGCGCCATCTCCATCGACCGTCGTATGACCGCCGGTGAGACCTGGGAGTCTTGCCTGGACGAGATCCGCAACCTGCCGGCCGCCAAGAAGTACGGCGACGACGTGAAGGTCTCCATGTACATGTACGACCGTCCGTCCTGGACCGGCGAGGTTTACGAGACCGAGGCTTACTTCCCCACGTGGATCAACAAGGAGACCGCTCCGCACGTCAAGGCCCTCGTCGACGCCCACAAGGCCATGTTCGGTGACGAGCGCATCGGCTGCGAGCCCAGCATGGACAAGCGCACCGGTCGTCCGCTGTGCGACAAGTGGACCTTCTCCACGAACTGCGTTTCCATCCAGGGCCGCTATGGCATCCCCTGCGTCGGCTTTGGCCCGGGTGCCGAGTCTCAGGCTCACGCTCCCAACGAGGTCACCTACAAGGACGACCTGGTCACCGCTGCCGCCATGTATGTGGCTGCCCTGAACCTCTACGATCCGAGCCAGGCCGATGGCGACGCCACCGTGTTCCGCGCCGGTCTGACCAACAACAAGATCGATTAGTCCCATTCCTCGATCTTGTTGAGCCGGGGACAGCTCGTGTCCCCGGCATCCCCTGTTGACTTGGGGCCCGCGGTCGTTATCTCCCATGCTTCCTCAACGGTAGCGGGTCCTCGTCATAGTGCTCTGCATGTTCTAGCCACACGCGCATGCCGGAGCACATCTACTCATTGCAATCGTTTCATCTTTGGAAAGGATATTTACATGGACGCCAAGTTTACCGAGCTCGTCGAGCAGCTGAACGGCCTCGATTTTAAGGGCATGTACGGCAGCGACTTCCTGCACACCTGGGACAAGACCACCGATGAGCTCAAGGCGCTCTACATCGTCGCCGACGCCCTGCGCGAGCTGCGTGAGAACAACGTTTCGTCCAAGATCTTCGACTCGGGCCTGGCCGTCTCCCTGTTCCGCGACAACTCCACCCGTACGCGTTTCTCCTTCTCTAAGGCCGCCAACCTGCTCGGCCTTGAGCTGCAGGACCTGGACGAGAAGAAGTCCCAGATCGCTCACGGCGAGACTGTCCGCGAGACCGCTACCATGATTTCCTTCATGGCCGACGTCATCGGCATCCGCGATGACATGTACATCGGCAAGGGCGACGCCTACATGGCCGAGGTCTCCGAGTCTGTCCAGCAGGCCTACGAGGATGGCGTTCTGGATCACCGTCCCACGCTCATCTCCCTGCAGTCCGATTCCGACCACCCTACGCAGTCCTCTGCCGACATGCTCTACCTCATCAACGAGTTTGGCGGTCTTGAGAACCTTAAGGGCAAGAAGGTTGCCGTCACCTGGGCCTATTCGCCCTCTTACGGCAAGCCGCTGTCCTGCCCGCAGTCGCTGATCAGCCTGCTGCCTCGTTTTGGCATGGACGTCACCCTGGCCCACCCCGAGGGCTACGACCTCATGCCCGAGGTCGTCGAGCGCGCAAAGGGCTACGCCGCCGAGTCCGGCACCACCTTTAAGCAGGTCAACACCATGGCCGAGGCCTTCGAGGGCGCCGACATCGTGATCCCCAAGAGCTGGGCTCCGTTTGCCGCCATGGAGAAGCGCACCAACCTGTACGCCGAGGGCGACGACGCCGGCATCGCTGCACTCGAGAAGGAGCTGCTCGCCCAGAACGCTACGCATCAGGATTGGTGCTCCACGACCGAGCTCATGGAGAAGACCGCCAACGGCCAGGACACCATCTTTATGCATCCGCTGCCCGCCGACATCTCCGGTGTCTCTTGCGAGCACGGCGAGGTCAACGCCGACGTCTTCGACATGCACCGCGTGGGCATGTACAAGGAGGCCAGCTACAAGCCGTACGCCATTGCAGCCATGATGTTCCTGCAGAAGGTTGCCGATCCCGCCGCTACCCTCAAGGCCCTCGACGAGCGCAACACCGCCCGTTGGCTCCAGGCCTAAAGCTGGGCTGAGGTAAGCCATGTAAAGGGGGCGCTCTGCCAACCGGCGGGGTGCCCCTTTTTGCATCGTTGGCGTGCGGGATAAGCGCTTTCGATGTAGATGCCCCGCGACGCGAGTTATGGGTACGATGGTTTCAGGGGAGGTATCGCCATGAAACTTGGTTGCGTCATTATGGCTTCGGGCGAGGGCAAGCGATTTGGCTCTAACAAGATGCTCGCCGATATCTATGGCGAGCCGCTGATTGCCCGGACCATTGATTCGGTTCCCCGGGGCTTTGACGTTGTGATTTCGACGCGTTGGCCCGAGGTCGCTCAGATTTGTGATGACAAGCATTGCCCGTGCGTGCTGCACGATGGCGAGCTGCGCAGCGAAAGCGTCCGTGCGGGCCTTTCGTGGGGAGTCGAACGCAACTGGAAAGGTTGCCTCTTTTTGCCGGGCGACCAGCCGCTCGTGAGTTCGGATTCTTTTGAGGCTATGGTTCGTGCATTTGACGAGCGTGGCCGCAAGCATCCGGTGCGTCTTGCGTGCAACGGTGAGCCTTCGAGCCCGGTGCTCTTTCCGGCGGAACTGTTCGATGCACTTATGTGTCTTGAGGGTAAGGACGGCGGCGGTTCGATCCTCAAGGACCGTACCGACGTGGTGCTGGTCGAGGCGCGTGCCTACGAGCTGTGGGACGTCGATACCGTCAAGGGACAGCGACGCATAACGGAGCATATCGCCGCCTGCTCGTATTTTGATCGCGTGGCCAACTGCATCAATCAATAAGGAGCAATTATGATCATCATCAAAAACGGCGCACTCGTGACGCCCCAGGGGCTTCGCCGCGCCGATCTTGCCATGGAGGGCGACAAGATTGTGCGGATTGCCGCGGCAATCGAGCCGGGCGAGGGCGATACCGTCGAGGACGCCACCGACTGTTGGGTGTTTCCCGGCTTTATCGACGGCCACACGCACATGCAGTGCTGGACCGGCATGGATTGGACAGCCGATAGCTTTGAGACCGGCACGCGCGCGGCTGCCTGCGGCGGCACGACGACCATTGTGGACTACGCGACGGCCGATCGCGGCGTGACCATGCCCGATGCCTTGGTCGAGTGGCATCATCGCGCCGACGGCACCTGCACCGCCAACTATGCCTTCCATATGGCGCTTGCCGAGTGGAATGAGCGCAACCGCGCCGATCTTTCGGCCATGCGCGAGGCGGGCGTGTCGTCGTTTAAGACCTACTTTGCCTACGACCATCTGCGCCTGGACGATGCCGAGACGCTCGAGGTGCTGGAGGAGCTCAAGCGCGTGGGCGGTATCCTGTGCGTGCATTGCGAGAACGGCACGTTGGTCAACGCGCTGCAGAAGCGCGTGTTTGAGCAGGGTATCCACGGGCCCGAGGGCCATGCGCTCAGCCGTCCGGACGTGTGTGAGGCCGAGGCCGTGAGCCGCCTGCTGTATCTGGCGCACTTGGCCGGGGACGCTCCGGTCAACGTGGTGCACCTTTCGACCAAGCTGGGGCTCGAGGCCATTCGCGCTGCCAAATCGCGCGGGCAGAAGAACATCTATGTCGAGACATGCCCTCAGTATCTGATGCTCGACGACACCTGCTATCTGGAGCAGGGCGAGGACGGCTTTGCGGGCGCCAAGTACGTGATGAGTCCGCCGCTGCGCCATGCCGGCGACCGTGCGGCACTGCGCGAGGCGCTTGTGGCCGGCGAGATCGATACGATTGCGACCGACCACTGTAGCTTTAACCTGCACGGGCAAAAGGACCGCGGGCGCGACGACTTCCGCGCGATTCCCAACGGCGGACCCGGCGTGGAGCATCGCCCCGTCGCGATCGCTACGAGCTTTGAGGGACAGCTGGGTCCCGAGGATCTGTGCCGCCTGATGAGCGAGAACCCGGCGCGCGTCTTTGGCATGTATCCGCACAAGGGCTGTCTTGCCGAGGGCGCCGATGCCGACGTGTGCGTGTGGGATCCCAAGGCGCGCTGGACGATTAGCGCCGCGACGCAGCATCAGGCCGTGGACTACACGCCGCTCGAGGGCTTTGAGGCGCACGGCCGCGCCAAGGCCGTGTTTGTGAACGGTGTACTGGCTGCGCTCGACGGCGAGCCCACCGGAGCCCAACCCGGCCGCTACGTCCCCCGCTAACAGGAAGGATGCCGGATTCCCTTCGCAGTTGCGGTGAAATAGTTCCTGTTTAGCCGCCAAATAGGCCGTTTCAGGAACTATTCCACCGCAACTTATATGTCTGGTGGGGCAGCGCCGGCTATTTGAGGCTGCTGGCGACGATGGGGCGGCCGAGGGCGGCCTCGAAGCGGTCGGCCATCGTGGGGTCGCTGAGCGTGTCGGTTTGGTTGAGCATGACGCGTGCGGTGCTGAGTCCCAGCGCCTGCATCTCGGCATTGAGCACCTGGGCGACGCGCTCTGGGGTGGCAGCGTCGGTGGGCTCGCAGCCGCAGCGCTCGCAGAAGAGCTCAGGGCGGTGGACAACCTCGGCGACGGGCTTGCCCAGCCCCGAGGCGCCGACGACCCAGACAACGTTTGCCGTGGCGGCGGGAATTACCGGCTCCCAGGCGGCATGCGCCTTGAGCGGGAGTCGCTTGCTGCCATCTGCCTCGGCCAACACATAGTCAAAGCGCTGCGCCAGCTGGTCGATCGGCTCAGCGGGGGCGGAGAGCTTGCCTGTCTCCGGGTCCAAAACACCCGCCTGGCAGATGCTTCCGCGGCTCATGCCAGCGCATACCTTGCAGGTGCAGCCGGGGGTATGCGCGGCACCCGGCTTCCAAGGCGCGGCATCCAAGCGACGGTTCGACCCGTCCCACGGAACGCCGGCGACGGGAAACATGTGCGTGGTGGTACAGAGGAGCACGCGGCCGCCAGTGCGCATGAGCTCGAGACCCAGCGTCTTCAGCAGCGTCGACTTGCCGCCACTGCCGATAATCGCGGTAATGCCCGGCTCGATCCTGAGCGCAGAGGCAAGATTGCCGCTAACCGTTTCCATCTGTTCACCGCCGTATAATACTGTGATAATAAATAATCATCAGAGTAGCGGTCGGACCGCTTTTGCTCTGCTCAAACCGTAGCACAGGGAGGTGCCCCGGGAATGCTCGTTTATGTTCGCGGCGCCGGTGATATCGCCACGGGTGTCGCTGCCCGTTTGGTGCGCGCCGGCGTGTCGGTCGTTATGGCGGATATCGCGGTTCCCACGTGCATCCGTCGCACAATCAGTTTTTGCGAGGCCATTCGCTTGGGCGAGGTCGAGGTCGAAGGCATTCGCGCTCGCTTGGCGCAGACGCCGGCTGAGGCGCTCGAGATTACCCAAGCGGGAGACGTCGCCGTTGTGGTGGACCCTCAGGCCAAGATGCTCGATGAGCTTAAACCCGCGGCTGTGGTCGACGCGATTTTGGCTAAGCGCAACTTGGGCACCACGCGCGACATGGCGCCTGCCGTCATCGCTGTGGGGCCGGGCTTTACCGCGCCGGTCGATTGCGACGCCGTGGTCGAGACCATGCGCGGGCATTTTCTCGGCCGTGTCATTACCCAAGGTTCGCCCCAGCCCAACACGGGCGTGCCGGGCATTATCGCCGGCTATGGCAAGGAACGTGTTATCCACAGCCCCGCCGCCGGCGTGTTTAGGTCCGACCATGTGATCGGCGACATCGTGAGCGCCGGAGACGTGATTGGCTACGCGGGCGATATGCCCATGTGCACGCAGATCGATGGCTGTCTGCGCGGGCTTTTGGCGAACGGCGTGCAGGTGACTGAGGGCTTTAAATGCGCCGATGTCGATCCGCGCGGCGATGCCAGCTATATCAACTACATTTCGGACAAA
The DNA here is from genome assembly GCA_958405565.1 of uncultured Collinsella sp. Lineage (GTDB taxonomy): Bacteria > Actinomycetota > Coriobacteriia > Coriobacteriales > Coriobacteriaceae > Collinsella. Next base: position 64,186 of record CATYEN010000003.1, read on the forward strand.
GCGACGTCGGTCGGCGGCGGCGTGCTCGAGGCACTCGCTATGCTCACCGATGTCTTTAGAGGATAGAAGGCGGCAATGGAAAAGCTCGATGTTGTGAATGCGGCGCTTGCCACCCTGCGTGCTGGTAAGACGTGCGAGCTGGTGGTCGTGGCCGGCACGGCAGGGTCGTCGCCGCGCGGCGTGGGCGCCTGGATGGCCGTCTTTGCCGATGGCAGCCAGGCGGGCACTATCGGCGGCGGCAAAATTGAGCTCTTTGCACTGGATGAGGCGCGCGAGCTCCTGGCCGGGGGTAAATCGCGTCTGGTCCGCTACACCATGGGCGGCGAGAACTCCGATACCGGCATGATTTGCGGCGGAGCTATCTGCCTGTGCTATCTGCACCTGGACGCGACCAAGGCACCGTTGTTCCAGGAGATTGCCAATGTGCTGGCGTATCGGCGCATCGGTGACTTCGCCATCGACTTTGAGCCGTTTATCGCGAGCGCGCTCGAGGGCGATGTGGCCAAGTACCATGGCGAGGAATCGCGCCGCACCATTGCGGGCTGCCCCGGGCTTTCGCTGGTGGAGGAGGGGAGTAAGGTCACCTACACCAACGCGGCCTCCGAGATTCCCCCGGCGCACATCGAGACGCTCTGCCCCGAGGGCCTGGCCTATATCTTTGGCTGCGGCCACGTGGGTGCTGCGACGGCGCGGGTGCTCACGGCGGCGGGCTTTGCCGTCGTGGCTTGCGACGACCGCCCCGGCACACTGACCCCCGAATGGGTGCCCGGTGTCTACGACCGTCGTCTGGTCGACTACAAGAACCTGAGCAAGCAGTGCCCCATCGGCCCGCGTGACCTAGTGGTCGTCGCCACGGCGGGTCACAAGTCCGATATCGACGTGGTGATTCAGGCCATGCACGCCAAGCCCGCCTATCTGGGCTGTCTGGGTTCGCGCCGCAAGACGGCCTTTGTGCGCGCCCGCCTGGAGCAGGAGGGCTTTACGCAGGACCAGATCGACGAGCTGCACCTGCCGATCGGTGTCGCCATCGAGGCCGAGGACCCCGAGGAGATCGCCATCTCCATCGCTGCCGAGATGATTCACCTGCGCCGCACCAAGCTCGTCCCCCGCAAGCGCTAGTCGCATCCCCATCAATAAGTTGCGGTGAAATACGGACTGTTTAAGCCAGTTAAGCCGTCAAACAGTCCCTATTTCACCGCAACTGCCATTTTCCTCCGTCCCGTGCGGATCGGTTTGTGCGGGGGAGTTGTGGAGTTGTGCAGGCAGACGAGGTTTTTCTGGAAATACGCTCCCGATGCGCGTATAGTACCGATTGTTTTGTCGGCTCCTGCTGCGTCGAGTCCAAACCGCGAAATGCCATGAGCGGCGCGGATGCAGCCAGGAGGCACGAGGACAACCCATCGTGGCCACGCCCCGTGCTTAAAACCCCAAGAAGGAGTGAACAATGGCAGAAGAGAAGTATGTGCCGCGTCTGAAGACCAAGTACAACAACGAGGTCAAGCAGCAGCTTCAGGACAAGTTCCAGTACGAGAACGTCATGATGATCCCCAAGTTTGAGAAGATCGTCGTGAACATGGGTGTCGGCGAGGCCGCTACCGATTCCAAGGCCATCGACGGTGCCGTGCGCGACCTGCGCGCCATCACCGGTCAGCAGCCGATGATCACCCGTGCCCGCAAGTCCATCGCTACCTTCCGCCTGCGCGCTGGTATGCCGATCGGCTGCAAGGTTACCCTGCGTGGCGACCGTATGTGGGAGTTCTTCGATCGTCTGACCTCCGTCGCGATCCCCCGTATCCGCGACTTCCGCGGCATCTCCGCCAAGAGCTTCGACGGCCGTGGTAACTTCTCCATGGGCGTCACCGAGCAGCTCATCTTCCCCGAGATCGACTTCGACTCCGTCGATCACCAGCGTGGTATGGACATCACTTTCGTGACCACCGCCAACACCGATGAGGAGGCCAAGGCCCTTCTGGACGCCTTCGGTTTCCCGTTCAAGAAATAGGTTCACCTGCCCTATGAGCGCCGTTCCCAGAAGGGGGCGGCGCTTGGGGCGAACAATACTCTATGTGAGGAGGATATAAGTGGCTAAGACATCGATGATCGTCAAGTGCAATCGCAAGCAGAAGTTCTCTACTCGTGAGTACACGCGCTGCCAGCGCTGCGGCCGTCCGCACTCTGTGTACCGCAAGTTCGGCCTGTGCCGTGTCTGCTTCCGCGAGCTTGCACTCAAGGGCGAGCTTCCCGGCGTTAAGAAGGCCAGCTGGTAAGTCACTACCAGCGTTTCAAGCATCAGTTTGGAACAGGGAAAACGCGCTAAAAAGGCTTTGCCGTTAAGGGCGGCGAAGAACCAAGAGCACGTGTTCATCAAGAACGAAGGAGAATCTGTATGAACCTTACAGACCCGATCGCAGATATGCTTACGCGCATCCGTAACGCTAACTCTGTGAACAAGGCCACGGTCTCCATGCCGAGCAGCAAGAAGCTCGTCGAGATCGCTCGTGTTCTGCACGAGGAGGGCTACATCGAGGGCTACGATGTCGAGGACACCGTTCCCCAGAAGACTCTGCACATCACGCTTAAGTATGGTCCCAAGAAGGCTAAGGTCATCAACGGCATCCGCCGCATTTCCAAGCCGGGCCTGCGTAAGTACACCGGCGTTGCCGACATGCCCCGCGTCCGCGGTGGCCTTGGTACCGCCATTATTTCCACCAGCCATGGCGTCATGACCGACCGCGATGCTCGCAAGCACAACGTCGGCGGCGAGATCATCGCTTACGTCTGGTAATTCGCTCGGTAGGTAGAAGGAAAGGAGATCACCGTGTCTCGTATCGGTAATAAGCCTGTCCAGATTCCCGCCGGAGTCGAAGTGGCAGTCAACGGCAACAACGTTGTCGTCAAGGGCCCCAAGGGCCAGCTCGAGCTCGATGTCTTTGAGAAGCTCGCTATCAACGTCGAGGACAACGTCCTCACCGTTTCCCGTCCCGACGACGAGCGTGAGACCCGTGCCCGCCACGGCCTCACCCGCGCCCTCATCCACAACATGGTTGTTGGCGTTTCCGAGGGCTTCGAGAAGAAGCTCGAGCTCGCCGGCGTCGGTTACCGCGTGCAGCAGAAGGGCAAGAACCTCGAGTTCTCCCTGGGCTTCTCGCACCCCGTGATCGTCGAGGCTCCCGAGGGCATCACCTTCGAGGTTCCCGACAACACCCACGTGAACGTCAAGGGTATCAACAAGCAGCAGGTCGGTCAGATCGCCGCTGAGATCCGCGGCCATCGTCCTCCCGAGCCTTACAAGGGCAAGGGTATCCACTACGTTGGCGAGCACATCCGCCGCAAGCTGGGTAAGGCCGCCAAGTAGTCGTAACCGACTCACTCGCATAAGACCAGCACCCCGTCAGGTGCTGGCAAGATCAACCTTTTTAGGAGTTTACGTATGAACAAGCATAAGGCGAAGCTGGAAGGCCTCAAGCGTCGTCAGCGTCGTGTTCGCGGCAAGGTCTCGGGTACCTCCGAGCGTCCGCGTCTTCGCGTGACCCGTACTAACGCCAACATCTATGCCCAGATCATCGACGACAGCAAGGGCTCCAGCCTGACGCTCGTCTCTGCCTCGACCCTCGAGGCCGAGTTCAAGGGCACCCACACCTCGAACAAGGAGGCTGCGGAGAAGGTCGGTCAGCTCGTTGGCAAGCGCGCCATCGAGGCCGGCATCACCAAGGTCGCCTTCGATCGCGGTGGCCGTATCTACCATGGCCGCGTCAAGGCCCTCGCCGACGGTGCTCGTGCCGCCGGTCTCGAGTTCTAGGAGGTATGTAGCACATGGCTCGTAATCAGAAGCAGCAGCGCGAGGCCTCCGAGTTCGAGGAGCGCGTCGTTTACATCAACCGCGTGTCGAAGACCGTCAAGGGTGGTCGTCGCATGAGCCTCGTCGCTCTCGTCGTCGTTGGCGACGGCAAGGGCAACGTCGGCGTTGGCATGGGCAAGTCCGCTGAGGTGCCCCTGGCCATCTCCAAGGCGTCTCTCGATGCCAAGAAGAACATGTTCCACGTGCCGGTGACCGAGCAGGGCACCATTCCGCACGAGGTTCTCGGCCACTTTGGTGCCGGCCGCATCATCATCAAGCCCGCTGTCGAGGGTACCGGTGTTATCGCCGGCGGCGCTGTGCGTCCCCTCTTCGAGCTTGCTGGCATCAAGAACGTCCTGTCCAAGTCCCTCGGTACCGACAACGGCCTCAACATCATCAAGGCCGCCGTCGAGGGCCTCAAGGAGCTCTCCAGCCCTGAGGACGTCGCGGCTCGCCGTGGTCTGACGGTCTCCGAGATGTTCGTCGGTAAGGAGAACTAAGCATGGCTGACACCATCAAGATCAAGCAGGTCCGCAGCACCAACGGTTGCAAGCAGGACCAGGTCCGTACTGTCCGTGCCCTCGGTCTCCACAGGATCCGCGAGGTTCGCGAGATTGCTGACAACGAGTCCGTCCGCGGCATGATCTTCAAGGTCAAGCACCTTGTCGAGATTGTAGAGGAGTAGCAAATGCAGCTTCACGATCTTACTCCCGCGCCCGGTTCCACCAAGAACCGCAAGCGCGTCGGCCGTGGCAATTCTTCGGGTCACGGCACCACTTCTGGCCGCGGTCAGAAGGGCCAGGGCTCTCGCTCTGGCGGCACCAAGGGTGCCGGCTTCGAGGGTGGCCAGACTCCGCTGGCTATGCGCCTGCCCAAGCTTCCGGGCTTCCGCAACCCCCGTCGTATCGAGTACACCGCTGTTAACGTTGAGCGTCTCGAGCGTAAGTTCGAGGACGGCGCTGTGATCGACGGTGCCGCTCTTAAGGCCGCTCGCATCACCAAGAGCGAGTTCGAGCCCGTCAAGGTGCTCGGCAATGGTGAGCTCACCAAGAAGTTCACGGTCAAGGTCGACAAGGTCAGCGCTTCTGCGCAGGCCAAGATCGAGGCCGCCGGCGGAAAGGTCGAGCTGCCGTGCTAAATGGTCTTAAGAATGCTTTCCGCATCAAAGAATTGCGCGAAAAGATTCTTTTTACCATAGCTATGCTCGTCGTGTACCGCATTGGTGCGCACGTTCCTGTGCCCGGCATTCCCTTCCAGGGGATGCTGGGCCTTTTCTCGACCGATAACAATTCGGTCGCCGCAGGTGCTATGGCCCTCCTGAATCTTTTCTCTGGCGGCGCGTTGAGCTATGTGTCGGTGTTTTCGCTGGGCATCATGCCTTACATCACCAGCTCGATCATCCTCCAGATGCTCCAGGCCGTTGTGCCTTCCCTGCATGAGCTTGCCCGCGAGGGCGAGGTCGGTCAGACCAAGATTACGCAGTATTCGCGTTACCTCACCCTGGCTCTGGCAATCCTCAACTCCGTGGGTTACCTCTTCCTCTTTAAGAGCTTCGGCATCAGCTTCAATGGCGCCGGCGCTCCCGAGATCATCTTCGACCTCATGATCGTCGGTACGCTCACCGCGGGCGCCATGCTGATCATGTGGATTGGTGAGCTCATCACCCAGCGCGGTATCGGCAATGGCATGTCGCTGATCATCTTTGCGAACATCATGGCCGGTCTGCCGCAGGCGATCTTCTCCAGCACCGAGGGCAATGCCGGTGGCATCATCACCATTGTGATCATCTGCGCCATCATCTTGCTGGTTATCCCGCTGATTGTTTTCCTTGAGCGCGGCCAGCGCCGCATTCCGGTCTCCTACGCCAAGCGCGTTGTGGGCCGCCGCATGATGGGTGGCCAGACCACCTACCTGCCCATCAAGGTCAACACCGCGGGTGTCGTGCCGATCATCTTCGCTTCGGCGCTGCTGTACTTCCCAGCTCAGATTGCCGTGTTCTTCCCCGGCATCGGCTGGATTCAGGCAGTTGCCTCCGCGCTTTCGAGCGGTTGGCTCAACTGGGTGCTTAACGTTGTCCTCATCGTGTTCTTCGCGTACTTCTACACCTCCATGGTGTTCAACCCCGATGACACGGCCGACAACCTTAAGAAGCAGGGCGGCTTTATTCCGGGCGTGCGTCCGGGTAGGGCTACCGCGGCCTACATCAAGAACGCGCTCAACAAGATCACGCTTCCCAGCGCTGTCTTTTTGGCGCTCATCGCCATCGTGCCTTCGATCATCTTCTCCTTCACGGGTAACCAGCTGATCCAGGCATTTGGCGGCACGTCCATCCTCATCATGGTCGGCGTCGTGCTCGACACGGTCGATAAGCTCGAAGGCCAGATCAAGATGTATGATTACGATGGATTCTTTAAATAGGCTAGAGGAGGATTGCTCATGAACCTCGTATTGCTCGGAGCTCCGGGTGCCGGTAAGGGCACCGTCGCACAGGAGCTCGTCGCCGAGTTTGGCGTCGCTCACATTTCCACGGGCGACCTGCTGCGTGCTGCCGTCAAGGGTGGCACCGAGCTTGGTATTCAGGCTAAGAAGTACATGGACGCTGGCGAGCTCGTTCCCGACCAGCTCGTGATCGACCTTGTCAAGGAGCGCCTTGCCGCCGATGACGCCCAGCAGGGCTTCATTCTCGACGGTTTCCCGCGCAACACCGCCCAGGCTGTGACGCTCGATTCCGAGCTCTCCGCCATGGGTCGCGAGATCGATTGCGCCCTTCTGGTCGATGTGGCCCCCGAGGTCATCATCGATCGTCTGTCTTCGCGTCGCACCTGCCGCGCCTGCGGTTACACCGGCACTGCTGCCGATGCCACCTGCCCCAAGTGCGGTGGCGAGATGTATCAGCGCGACGACGACAAGCCCGAGACCATCAAGAACCGTCTCGACGTCTACGAGAAGTCCACGAGCCCGCTCGTCGACTACTATCGTGGCCAGGGTCTGCTCAAGTCGGTCAACGGTGACCAGGCTCGCGAGACCGTGTACGGGGATGTCAAAGAGGCTCTCGGTCTATGATCAAGATTAAGTCTGCAACGCAAATCGAGCAGATGAAGAAGGCAGGAGCGCTATCTAAGATGGCGCTCCGCCACGTTGGAGCCATGGTACGCCCCGGCGTTTCGACTTTTGAGCTCGATCAGCTCGCGGAGCAGATTATCCGCATGCATGGCGGCACCCCTGCCTTTAAGGGTTACGGCGGGTTCCCGGGGACCATTTGCGCATCGATCAACGATGCCGTGGTCCACGGTATTCCCAACCCCGACATGATCCTGCGCGATGGCGATATCATTTCCATCGACACCGGAGCCGTTGTTGACGGTTGGGTCGGCGATAACGCTTGGACGTTTTTCGTCGGTACCCCCACGCCCGAGGCCAAGGCTTTGTGCGAGGTCACGCGCGATTGCCTTAAGGCTGCCATCGAGCAGGCTGTTCCCGGTAACCATATCGGGGACGTCGGTTATGCCGTTCAGTCCCTCGCCGAGTCTCACGGTTACGGTGTGCTTCGCGATTATGTGGGCCATGGCATTGGCCGCGTGATGCACGAGGACCCCAACGTTCCTAACTATGGAAAGAAGGGGAGGGGCGTTCGCCTCCAGGCCGGCATGGTCATTGCCATCGAGCCGATGGTTACGATGGGTTCCAACCATGTGAGCACGGGCTCCGACGGTTGGATTGTTACGACCAACGACCACCTGCCCGCCGCGCACTATGAGAACACCGTCGCCATTACCAATGACGGTCCGGTGATTCTCACCACCGACGCGCAAGGTGCTTGGTGTTCCTTGCAGGGCGGTGAAATGTAGGGGCCGCGTTCAAATTCGTCGGCATTTACATTTCAAAGTAACAAGTTTCACTTAGTTGTGGAGCCATTACGAAGATATTACGATACGTGCACGCGTATTGTAGAATACTCAATCGCTGTCGTTTTCTAGAGAAAGATGATTGCTTGTGAAGAAGGAAGACGCAATTGAGCTCGAGGGTACGGTAAAGGAACCGCTGCCCAACGCCATGTTTAAGGTTGAGCTCGAGAACGGTCATTCGGTTCTGTGCAACATTTCTGGCAAGATCCGAATGAATTACATCCGTATTCTCCCCGGTGACAGGGTTGTCGTGGAGCTTTCCCCGTACGACCTGACCCGCGGCCGCATCACCTATCGCTATAAATAGCGGCACGCATACACGCACTCCTTTTCCGACTGCAGGCTTAGCTCAACCTACGGTCGGATTGTGTGTGAAGACCAGCCATAGTTTTAAACGCCTGCGGCTGGGCGAGTAGATAGTAGGGAAGTAGTTTGAGCGCTACCGAAAGGAAGAACGATGAAGGTACGTCCTTCGGTCAAGAAGATGTGCGATAAGTGCAAAATCATTAGGCGCCATGGCAAGGTCCTCGTCATTTGCGAGAACCCCCGTCATAAGCAGCGTCAGGGTTAAGAGAGGAGACTACGTTGGCCCGTATTAATGGTGTCGACCTCCCGCGTGAGAAGCGCGTTGAGATCGGTCTGACCTACATTTACGGCATCGGCCGCACCACTGCGACGAAGATCTGCGTCGAGTGCAACGTTAACGTGGATACGCGCGTTAAGGACCTCACCGAGGATGAGGTTAACGCCATCCGCGATTATATCGATAAGAACCAGATCATGGTTGAGGGCGACCTCCGCCGTGAGCGCAACCAGAACGTCAAGCGCCTTATGGACATCGGCTGCAACCGCGGCCTTCGTCACCGCAAGGGCCTCCCGGTCCGCGGCCAGCGCACCCACACTAACGCTCGTACCCGCAAGGGCCCGAAGCGTCAGATCGGTGCTAAGAAGAAGAAATAAGGAGCGCTAGATAGATGGCTACTGCTAAGAAGAACGTTCGCGCTGCCCGTCTGAAGCGCGCGGACCGTAAGAACATTTCCGTGGGCCAGGCTCACATTCGTTCTACGTTCAACAACACGATCGTTTCGATCACCGATCCCCAGGGCAACGTCATTTCCTGGAAGTCGGCTGGCCAGGTGGGCTTCAAGGGCTCCCGTAAGTCCACGCCGTTCGCTGCCCAGATGGCTGCCGAGGCTGCTGCCAAGCAGGCCATGGAGCACGGTATGAAGAAGGTTTCCGTCTTCGTCAAGGGCCCCGGCTCCGGTCGTGAGACCGCCATCCGCTCCCTCCAGGCTGCTGGCCTCGAGGTCTCGAGCATCCAGGACAAGACCCCCATCCCGCACAACGGCTGCCGCCCCAAGAAGCGTCGCCGCGTGTAACTGAAAGGATCGTATCAATATGGCAATCGACAGGACTCCTGTTCTTAAGCGCTGCCGTCAGCTCGGGATCGATCCCGCTGAGCTCGGTTACAGCAGCAAGAAGGAATCTATCCGTCAGCCCAAGCGCCGTCGTAAGGAATCTGAGTACGGCATGCAGCTGCGCGAGAAGCAGAAGGTCAAGTTTATCTATGGCGTTCTGGAGAAGCAGTTCCACGGCTACTTCAACAAGGCCCGCAAGATGAACGGCGTCACCGGTGAGAACCTCATGATCATCCTTGAGTCTCGCCTTGACAACGTCGTCTTCCGTCTTGGCTTTGCCCGCACCCGCAAAGAGGCTCGTCAGTCCGTCCGTCACGGTCACTTCACCGTGAACGGCAAGCGCGTGGACATCCCGTCCTACCGCGTCAAGGCCGGCGACGTCGTCGCTGTCGGCGAGAAGTTCCGTGACCTCCTCCCCATCAAGGAGGCTCTGATTTCCTCCGAGCGCTTTGAGGTCCCTGGCTGGCTCGAGGTCGATATCGAGAAGCTGTCTGGTAACGTGCTCGCTCTGCCGACGCGTGAGCAGATCAGCGGTGATATCAACGAGCAGCTCATCGTCGAGCTCTACTCTAAGTAGTCCATCCGGGCTGCTGAGGCTGGAGGTAATACATGTCAGAATTCATTAGGCCTCAGGTTCAGGTCGAAGAGATCAACGAGACGTCTGCTCGTGTCTCCGTCGAGCCGCTCGAGCGTGGTTACGGCGATACGCTGGGTAACTCCCTTCGTCGCGTTCTTCTGTCCTCGCTCGAGGGTGCCGCCGTCGAGGCTATTCAGATCGATGGTGCACAGCACGAGTTCATGACCATCCCTAACATGGTCGAGGATGTCACCGACATCGTCCTGAATGTCAAGGGTCTTGTCTTCAGGGCTCTCGGCACGACCGACGAGGCGACCGCCACCATCTCGGTTGACGGCCCCTGCGAGGTCACCGGTGCGGACTTCTTTATTCCGTCCGAGTTTGAGCTGGTCAACCCTGAGCAGCACATCGCTACGCTCACCGAGGGTGGCCATCTCACCATGAGCATGCGCATCGGCTATGGCCGCGGCTATGTCTCTGGCGAGGCTAACAAGCGCGACAACGATCCCATCGGTGTGATCCACGTCGACTCGCTGTACTCGCCGGTTTCCCGTTGCGCCAAGCTCGTTGAGGCTTGCCGTGTCGGGCAGCACACCGACTACGACCGCCTTGTCCTCGAGATCGAGACCAACGGTTCCATCGCCCCGCGCGACGCCGTGGTCCAGGCTGCCAATATCATCAACCAGCATATGGCCGCCTTTATGAACCTTGCCGAGACCCCCGAGGTCGAGGAGGAGGCTTCGATCTTCGCTCCCGAGGTCACCAACGACAACGCCGAGCTGGACAAGCAGATCGAGGATCTGGACCTTTCCGTCCGTTCCTACAACTGCCTTAAGCGCGCCAGTATTCACTCGGTCCGTCAGCTCGTTGAGTTCTCGGAGAACGATCTGCTCAACATCCGTAACTTCGGTGTTAAGTCGATCGAGGAAGTGAAGGACAAGCTTGAGTCCATGGGCCTGAGCCTGAAGGCTTAATGCTTCGCATATTTGAGGAGAAACTAGACCATGCGTCACAACGTTAAGAAGGGCCTGAAGCTCGGCACCGATGCGAGCCACACCAAGGCCATGAAGAAGAGCCTTGCTAAGGCCCTCTTCGAGAACGACCGCATCAAGACCACCGAGACCCGCGCTAAGGCGCTGCGTTCGGTCGTCGACCCGATCATCACTTGGGCCAAGAAGGGCGACCTGCACTCTCGTCGTCTGGCTATCGCCAAGCTCGGCGATAAGCAGCTCGTTGCCGAGATTTTCGACAAGGCTGCTCAGGGCATGTGGCAGGACCGCAACGGCGGTTACACCCGCATCATGAAGCTCGGCAACCGTAAGGGCGACAACGCTCCCATCGTTATCATGGAGCTTGTCACCGAGCCTTGCACGCCTAAGGCCAAGAAGGCTGCTCCGGCCCCCAAGAAGGCCGCTGCTCCCAAGAAGGTCGAGGCTGTCGAGGAGACTGCTGCTGAGGAGACCGCTGAGTAGACATTCCGTCTGCATAGGCTATATTCGAGGGGTACGTTCGCGTACCCCTCTTTTTTTGTCGCGATACCGTTGCTTGTTTGTTGGGAGCGCCCATGACTGCGCCGTCTGATTTCAATTCGATTTCCGAGCTTGACGCCACACTCGTATTTCGCGTGGCCTATGATGGCTCGTCGTATAGCGGATTTGCCGAGCAGTCGGGACAGACGACGGTTGCGGGTGAGCTATGTCGAGCCATTGAGACGCTGCTTCGCCGCCCGATCGATCTGACGTGCGCGGGGCGTACCGATGCCGGCGTGCATGCCGTGGCTCAGTACATCAGCGTGCCCGTAACGGACGCTGAGCTCGCTTGTACGCGCCGTAGGTGGCTGCGGGCTATGGATGCCCTGCTGCCCAAAGATATCGCCATTAACGAGGTCTACAAGGCCCGTAAAGGCTTTTCTGCGCGTTTTGACGCGCGTTCCCGTACGTATACATACCGCATTGCCGATCGAGATGCGCGCCCCGTGCTGTCCCGCGGTGCCGTGTGGTGGCATCGCTATCCCTTGGATGTTGAGGCTATGTCTGCTGCCTGCCCCGCACTGCTGGGCGAGCAGGACTTTAAAAGCTTTTGCAAGGTTGCTTCGGCCGTTGGCAAGCCCACGTATCGCTGCGTGATGCGCGCCGAATTTGGCCATGAGGTTGCGTTTGGCGAGGACATCCTGACGTTCACCATCGAGGGCAATGCGTTTCTGCATTCGATGGTCCGTACGATCGTGGGCACGCTTGTCGAGATTGGCATGCATCGCCGTGAACCCGAGTGGATGCGCGAGGTTATCGATGCTTGCGACCGCACCGCTGCGGGCCCCACGGCTCCTGCCTGCGGCCTTACGTTTATGGGCGTGGATTACGATCCCGCCGAGCTTGTCGTGCTCGACTAGGGGAGGGCTCGACGTGTCGTGCGTCGACACCTGTCATCTGTGGGCTGCGCGTGTGCAACATCTGTTCTTGGCGTGCAATGCAACCGGTGTCTCATTGCTTTTATTGCCGGGGTGTACCATGAACCACGGTTTGATTCATTGCTGTCGAGAGGACGGATAATTTGGTTCGACGTGGCTCGCATCCGCGACTTTCGGTGATCCTTGTGGTAGAAGGTTCGCCCAGCTATGCGATGCGTGCGCTCGAGAGTATCCAGAACCAAGACCTCTACGATTTGCAGATTGTCGTTGTCTGCCGCGATGCTGCGCCCGGTGTGCGCCATTCGCTTCAAGTTGCTGCCGACAGGGACATCCATATTGATTTGATTGACGTCGAGGACGCGAAGCGCGGCGCTTGTCTACGTGCCGGTTTTGCTGCCTCGCGTGGCTCTCAAATCATCGCCATGAACGCCGATGAGTGGTTTGCTCCGCAATCCCTTTCCAAGATGGTCGATATCGCGTGCGATACTGCGGCAGACATAGTGTTCCCCACGGTGTCGCTCGATCGCTATGATGCACATCGAGAGCGCCATTCGCGCGTCTTGGATGCTACTCATATTTCCATTGATAGCAAATCTTCGATGGTGGCCGGGCTGCCCCAGCTGATTTTAGGCGGCCTAGTCGTTCAGACCTCTGGCGTGATGTATAGCCGTCTGCTGTTTGAGGCATGTCTGTCACACGGTAAGGCGTACCGTACGGTTGAGTTTATGGCATATGCGCTCTCGCAGGCGCAGCGCGTCTCCGGCTGCGGCGACGCTTGTTTCCACGCGGTGGCGCCTAAGCTTACAGATGCCTTTGATCCCACCATGTATGCTAGGGTAGCCGATGACACCCGAGCGCTCGACGAGCTTGCGGACTCACTCTCGGAAGCAGATAGCGGTGGTCGGCTCAAGCTGGCAAGCCAAAAGTTCTACTTTGCCGGACTGGTCGCCTGCATCGAGAATTTGTGTCTGAGCCCGCATGGGGTGTCGTCAATCGAGCGTTCCGCCCGCATGCGTGATATGCTCGAGGCGCCTCGAACCCGTCAGATGGTCGCCGCGCTCAAGGACAACCATCGGGGACTGGGTCTGTTGTTTGGGCCGATCGCCAGCGCTAAGCCCGCGCGCTGCGTGATGTGTACGCATCTGGCAGCTTTTCTTAACCGGACGGGCGCAAAAACCGCCTAAACGGCTCATTACGAAACAAACTTGCATAGAATTGTTTCGAAATGCGTTCTTATACACAAAAGCCTTCAAATAGCGTTAAACTATTCAATCACTGATTGATTGTCTCCGCCATCTTTTGGAGAGAGGGTTTGTATGGCTAAAAAACGCAATGGGCGCCAGGATGCCATTAGAGATATTGTGCGCAATAAGGATGTCCGCACGCAGCGCGTGCTGGTTGATGAGCTCCGTGCTATGGGCTTTGATTGCACGCAGGCGACTGTCTCTCGCGATATTGCCGACATGGGGCTGCGTAAGCTCCCTGAGGGCATCTATGTTCTGGCAGAGGACTTGCACCTGCAGCGTATGGTTTCCGAGCTCGTAACGGGCGTTCTGCGTACCGATAATCTGGTTATGATCAAGGCTCAGCCTGGCACGGCTTCCGGCATCGCCGCCGCCGTTGATGCGGCAGAGTTGCCCGATGTGCTTGGCTCGCTTGCCGGCAACGATACGATTTTGGTTATTGCCCAGACGGCCGAGGACGGCGAGCGTCTCGAGGCGCTGATCAATAAGCTGAGCAATTCTCGCAAGTAGGCGTGCGGGTCGTGCGCTCGGCATTGTGTGCGCTGACATAGTGGCTTGTAAGGGGTATCGACGTTGGTCGGTACCCCTTTTTGTTTGCCGGTATAAAGACCGCCCACCAGGTCGCTTCAAACTAAAAGGCCCCGAGCAGTTCAATAAGCTGCTCGGGGCCTTGTTGGCTTTAGTCGCGTACTTCTTAGCCGACCGTATCGTCAGGCGTGGGCGAGGGGTCGGGAGTGGGCGTAGGCGTAGGCGTAGGCGTGCCGCCATCGCCGCCGGTCGAACCACCAGTGGAGCCGCCCGTCGAGCCACCGGTCGTACCGGTGCCGCCGGTGGTGTCGCCGCCCGTGGTCTCGGTGGTCGTGGTCGTCGTGGTAGTCGTTGTGGTGGCTTCCTCTTCGTCTTCGTCCTTGTCCTTGTCGTCGTTCTCCGACTTCTTGGTGTTGTTGGTGCCGTAGAACTTCCAGACGCTGTTGTTCTTGTAGGTGGGCGCCGTTCCGGTCGCAAACTCCTCGCGCTCGGTACCGGTCAGAACGGTGTTCATAAACCGCTTAAAGACAGGCAGGTTGGTGCTGTCGCCCAGCAGGTCCGTGCCGTACTTTTGGATGGGAATCTCACCCGCGGAATAACCGGTCCACAGGGCGCATGCCAGCTGCGGGGTGTAGCCGCAGAACCACAGGTTGGTGGTGTTGTCGGTGGTGCCCGTCTTGCCGGCATAGGGCTGATTGACGCTGAGGGCGCCGGCAGCACCCGTGCCGCTGCCCTGCATGACGCCAGAAAGGACGTCGGTGACTGCGGCGGCCTCACCCTCGGTAAGCACCTGCTGAGGGTTATCGGTGTGCTGGTACAGGACCGAGCCGGTGCGCGAGTCGATCTCGGTAATGGCGATCGGCTGGCGGTATTTGCCGCCGTTGGCAAACGTCGCGTAGGCGGACGCCATCTCGAGCGGAGAGATCGAGCCGGTGCCAAGCGTCATGACGGGAACATCCTCGATATTGTCCTTAGAAGGATCGATGCCGAGCTTTTTGACGAGCGAGATGATCTTGCTGTTGCCAATGGCCTCTGCCACCTGTATATAGCCAGTGTTGGAGGAGTACGCCGTCGCCTGCTTGAGTGTGATGTTGCCATAGCTCTGGTTGGCGTAGTTTTGGACCTCGGTCGTGGTGCCCTTGGCCTTGAGCGGCGAGTTGCAGTTAAGGGTGACGTTGGGGTTCATGCCGTTTTGGATGGCGGTGGCCAGCGTAAAGGCCTTAAAGGTAGAACCGACGGGGCGCTTGGCAGTGGCGTGGTTCACGTGGTTCTCGTCGGCGTTGTAGTCGTAGCCGCCCACCATGCACTTGATGTAGCCGGTCTTGGGGTCGACGACGACCATGCCCATGTCCAGGCCGTCGAGCGAGAGCGTATCCAGCTGCTCGCGTACGGCATTCTCAGCCACCTGCTGCATCGTGGGATCGATGGTGGTCTTGACGGTCAGGCCGCCCTTAAAGAGCACGTCGGTCGAGAACTCCTGCTCCAGCAGCTGCTTGACGTAGGAGACAAAGTAGGGCTGCGAGTATACGTCGACGCCGCTGCCCGAGATTTCGGTCACGTTGAGGGTGATGGGCTCGGCCTGTGCGGCATCGTGCTCCTCCTGGGTGATGTGGCCCAGGCGCAGCATGTTGTCGAGAACCTTGTTGCGGCGGGACAGTGCCAGATCGGGATTGACCGTGGGGTCGTACTGCGAAGGCGAGTTGGGAAGGCCGATGAGTAGCGCGGCCTCGCTCAGGGTGAGGTCGGCGGCGCTCTTGGACAGATAGGTCTCGGCTGCGGCCTCGATGCCGTAGGCGCCGTGGCCGTAATAGATGGTGTTGAGGTACATCATGAGGATCTCGTCTTTGGAGTACATGTCCTCCATCTTGATGGCGATGTAGGCCTCGCGCACCTTACGCTCAATGGTCGAGTCGAACTGCTCCTCCTGCAGGATGGTGTTGCGCACAAGCTGCTGGGTGATAGTCGAGGCGCCTTCGTGCCCGCCGCCGAGGGTTGCCACCGCAGCACGCGCGATACCCCACAGGTCGATACCGCCGTGCTCGTAGAAGCGCTCGTCCTCGACGTCAACGGTGCCCTGCAGCACGTAGGGGGAGACCTCGTCCTTGGTGATAGATTTGCGGTTTTGCGTGTAGAAGCTCGCGATCTTGTTGCCGTTGCAGTCGACGATCTCGGTGGGCTCGCTCACCAGATACGCGTTGGCGTCGGTGTAGTCGGGCAGATCGGACAGCCAGCGGTTGACGTTGCCGACCATGCCGATGCCAAACGCCACGCCCGCAATCAGCAGAAAGCCCAAAAACGAGAGCAGGATTATGGGCAGGGCGTGCGTCTTTGAACGGCTGTGTCCCTGTCGTTGGCGAGGACCCATATATTGACCTCCAGGTATGTCGTGCCGGACGGTGGATGTGCCGTCGGGGCAGGATGGACATAAGTTATTACACGATAAACCAAACGGGGCGCGCGAGGCCTCGTGTATGCTGGAAGACGGCATTTTTCAGAGTGAATGCATACCTTGGTAAGGAGTTTGTCGATGGCGATTCGGGCGATGGGGCCGAGCGGACAATGCGAGACTGGATTGGATGTCGTCAGTGCGGCGCTGCCCGAGCTGCTGGCGCCGGCGGGCGGACTCGACCAGATGCTTGCGGCTATCGCCGCGGGTACCGATGCCATCTATGCGGGGTTGGGCGGCTTTAACGCCCGTGTGAGCGCCCACGGCTTTACGGATGACGAGTTTGCGCGCGGCTGCGCCGTGGCGCATGCCCATGGCGTGCGTGTGTACGTGACGCTCAACGTGTTCGTGTTTGACGATGAGTTGTCCGACGCGGTGGCGTTGGGAGCTCATGCACTGGAGCTGGGCGCCGATGCTCTGATTGTGGCCGATGCCGGGTTGGCCTGCGCGCTGAGCGCGGCGATTCCCGGGGTCGAGATTCACCTGTCTACGCAGGCGGGCGTTCATAGCGAAGGCGCCGTGCGGCTTGCCGCCGATGAGTTGGGGGTCGAGCGCGTGACGACGGCGCGCGAGCTGACGGTCGACGAGATTGCGGCGCTCTGTGCCACGGGCGTGCCCATCGAGGTATTCTGCCACGGTGCGATTTGCATCGGCTATTCGGGGGCGTGCGAGTTCTCGGCCCTGCGGCGTGGGCGCTCGGCGATGCGCGGCGACTGCACGCAGCCGTGCCGTCTGGCGTACGACCTAGTGGACGAGGCGGGACAGAGCGTTGTCGCCGTCGAGGGAGATCGTCTGCTGTGTCCGCATGACTATCTGGGTATTGCGCATCTGCCCGAGCTTGTAGATGCCGGCGTTGCGTCGCTCAAGATCGAGGGGCGCATGAAGAACCCCGATTACGTATTCAACGTGGTGCGGGTTTGGCGCCGGGCGCTCGATATGCTGCGCGACGGCGCGTGGGACCCCGGTGTCGTGGAAGAGTTTGAACGCGAGCTGGGAAGGTCGTTTAACCGTGGGTTTACCGATGCGTACCTGCGAGGGCGTTCGGGTGCCGTGCTGATGAGCTTTGAACGCGCAATTAACCAGGGCGTGCGCGTGGGGCGCTTGGTCGCTGTGGGCCACGAAGAGGTGACCGTTGAGCTCGACGCCGCCGTGGCGGCGGGTGACACGCTCGAGATTCGGTTCTATCCGGGTGCCGACGCGCGTCCCGATGTGCCCAAGCGCTGGCCGCAGGTGCCCTGTCCGGTGGATGCCGCAGCGGGGAAGCACGTCGTCGTGCATTGCAAGCGTAAAGTGGACACGGGCTGCGAGGTATACCTGATTCGCAGCGCCGGCGTGTTGGATCAGACGGCGGCGGTGTTGGAGCGCATGCGGGCCGAGGCGGATGCGATCGCGCCCGTTGCGCGTGCCGTTGAGGTGCTGCCCTTTGAGGACATTGCGGTGGATAGCGGTGCGGCGACGGAGTTGGTGGAGCGCGCGGTTCCCGCTCGCATGGTTTTTGCTTGGCAGCTGATGGATGCCGACCCGCGCGGAGAACTCGATTTGTCCGACGCCGTTGTGGTGCTGGACGAGGTGTGCCGCACGGGTGACGCTGACCGGACCCGCTCACTGATGCAGCGTGCCGGGCGCGTCGTCTGCCGCAACCTGGGACAGGTGGTGGTCGCTCGCGAGCTGGGCATGACGTTTGACGTGGCGGCGCCGGTGTTCTGCGCGAATCGGGTCACGCTTACCTGGCTGCGCGGACTCGGGGCGGGGCGGGTGTACTTGTCGGCCGAGTTGCTCAGCAATGATGCGGAGCGTATTGCCGAGCTTGCCGCTTGTCCCGGTGTCTTGGGGCCTGTCGATGCCGACCGTCCCGAGCTCATGGTGTGCGAGCACTGCCTGCTGACCGCCGAGGGCGTCTGCGCTACGGATGCGACGGGGCAGGTCCGTTGCCGCGACTGCTTGCGTCGTCGGCAGGTACGCTATCTGGTCGAGCGTGACGGTACACGTCTGCCAGTTGCCATTGACGCATGCGGCAGGACGAGGATTTTCCTGTCGTAGGTGCCGCGTCGCGTCAGTTTGTTATCATAAGAGAGTTTATGGACTTCCAGCACCGCCGTTTTCGGCGAGGGTGCTATAGCAAAAGGAGGATACCCAATGCTGTCTGTTGACGAGCAAATGCGTATCATCACCTCGGGCGCCGCGCAGATCGTTCCCGAGGCCGACCTTCGCAAGAAGCTTGAGAAGGGCGAGCCCCTCAACATCAAGCTCGGCGTCGACCCCACCAGCCCCGACCTGCACCTGGGCCACGCTGTGCCGCTGCGCAAGATGCGTCAGTTCCAGGACCTGGGCCACAACGTCACCCTCATCATCGGCAACGGTACCGCGCTGATTGGCGACCCTTCGGGCAAGAATTCCACCCGTCCGCAGCTTTCGCAGGAGCAGATTGAGGCCAATGCCGAGACCTATGTGAGCCAGGCCATGAAGATCCTGGATCCCGAGAAGACCACCATCGTGCACAACGGCGACTGGATCCTTTCGATGGATCTGGCCGGTCTGCTTCAGGTGTGCTCCAAGTTCACCGTCGCCCGCATTCTTGAGCGCGATGACTTTACCAAGCGCTACCAGTCTCAGACGCCGATCGCCCTGCATGAGTTCCTGTATCCCGTGATGCAGGCCTTCGACTCCGTTCAGATCAAGGCCGACGTGGAGATGGGCGGCACTGACCAGCTCTTCAACCTGCTCGCTGGTCGCGAGCTCATGGAGAAGATGGGCATGGAGCCGCAGATCGCGCTCACCATGCCGCTGCTCGAGGGCACCGACGGCGTGCGCAAGATGTCCAAGTCCTATGGCAACTACATCGGCCTGACCGATGCTCCCAAGGATATGTTCGGCAAGACCATGTCCATCCCCGACGAGATGATCGGCAAGTACTATCGTCTGGCCAGCTCGTTCGCCCCGGCCGAGGTCGACAAGATCGACGCCGCCCTGGCCGACGGTTCTGCCGACCCCTACGAGCTCAAGCGCGCTCTGGGCCGCGACCTGTGCGATACCTACCACGGCGCCGGCGCCGGCGACGAGGCCCAGGCCGAGTTCGACCGTGTGTTCAAGGAGGGCCAGCTTGCCGACTTCCCCGAGAAGCACGTTGAGCTGACCGTCAACGACGAGGGCCAGATTTACCTCGCCGGCCTGCTCAAGGACCTGGGCCTTTCGGCCAGCGCCGGTCAGGCCCGCCGCGACATCGACGGCGGCGGCGTCAAGATTAACGGCGAGGCGGTGGCTCCCAAGAGCTACAACATCGACCCGAGCGCCCTCAAGCTGGGCGACACCCTCTCCGTGGGCAAGCGCAAAGGCTTCAAGCTGGTCTAACGAGCGAGTTGACCTCACAAGTGCAACAAGGCCGCAGCCGGAACGATTCCGGCTGCGGCCTTTTAAGTTGAGCGTGGAAAATCTCTCGCTGGTCGGCACTTGGGGACGTTCCTTTTGTGCCGGCACTTTGGGACACTCCTTGTCATTGGTACAAAGCAATCTGTCCCCATTGTGCCAAGCGGCGTGTGCCGTTAAGCGGAGGGGGTGTATTCCTGATCCTCCGTTTGGGCATACAATGGCTATTGTCTTGCTGCGGTGAAGGCCTGTCCGCTCCGCAGCTGTTTTCTACGGTTAAAGGAGAATGTATGTCCGTTGAGGTCATGAGGTCTGTGATCGAGGCCGCCGAGGGCCGCGTGCCCGTCGACACGCTGTTTACCAATGCGCAGATTGTCGACGTGTACGGTCAGCGCGTGGCGCCCGGTAGCGTTGCCGTCAAGGACGGTGTGATCGTCGGCGTGCTCTACGATGGTCGCGACGATGCCGCTGGCACCTACGAGGCAACTGAGGTCATCGACTGCCAGGGTCGCTATCTCGCTCCCGGTTTTATTGACGGGCATTTGCACATTGAGTCCTCGAACATCCGCCCCGCCGAGTATGCGCGTATGGCGGCGACGCGCGGTACCACCACCGCCATTGCTGACAGCCACGAGATTGCCAATGTTGCCGGTCTCGACGGCTTGCGCTTTATGATCGAGGACGGCCGCCGCGCACCTATCTCCATCAAGTACATGATGCCTTCGTGCGTGCCCGCACTGCCCGACGAGCAGGCCGGTGCCGTTATTTCGGCTGCCGATATGCAGGCGTTTTTTGCCGAGCATCCAGGCGATGTCTTTGGTCTGGGCGAGATGATGAACCTGCCGGGTGTCTTTATGGCCGATCCCGAGACCTGCGCCCGCATCGATGCTGCTAACCAGACGCCGTCCAAGCAGGTCGACGGCCATGCGCCGCTCGTTGCCGGTAAGGACCTCAACGCCTATGCCGCAGCGGGCATTATCGCCGACCACGAGTCGACGATTCCCGAGGAGGCGCTCGACAAGCTATCCCGCGGCATGTATGTGATGCTGCGTGAGGGCACGTGCAGCCACGACCTGGCCAATTTGTCCCCGATGCTGCTGGAGAATCCCGCGCGCGCCCGCCGCTGCTGCTTTGCGACCGACGACCGCGCTCCCTCCGATGCTCTTTCGACCGGCATGATCGACAATGCCTGCCGCGTGGCCATCGAGGCCGGTATCGACCCGGTGGTCGCTATTTCCATGGCTTCGCTTTCTACCGCTGAGGCGTTTGGCCTGGATCATGGCTGCCGAAATCCGCACGAGCTGCGTGGCGCCATCGCCCCGGGCAAGCGTGCCGACCTGCTGTTGCTCGATGACCTGACGTTTGCCAAGGCTCCGCATCGTGTTTATGCCGCCGGTGCTCTGGTGGCGCAGGACGGCACCTTTGTGGGCGAGATTGCACCCGAGATGGCCGAGGTTGCGGCCCTTGCCGATGAGCTGCGCGCCTCCGTTAAGCTGCCGAAGCTTTCGCTCGACGTATTCGACTATGCCTTTAAGCCGGGCGAGGCCGTGATTGACGTGGTGCCGGGTAAGGCCATTACGGGTATGGCTCGCCCCGAGAGTGCTGAGGGCCTGCGCCGCATTATGCTGATCGAACGTCACGGCCGCGGTGTGTCACTGCAGGCTGAGGGCGCCGACGGTGATGGTCCTGCGGGCCTGGGTCTTGTCGGCAAGCACATCGGTCGCGGCTGGGTGCGCGGCTTTACCATCACGGGTGGTGCCATCGCCTCGACGATTGGCCACGATTCGCACAACGTGTGCGTCGTGGGCGATAACGCTGCCGATATGATGGCGGCTGTTGAGGCCGTGGGCCAGGGCGGTCACGTGCTGGTGCGCAACGGCGAGGTCGTGGCGCGCATTCCGCTGGCGCTCGGTGGCCTGATGAGCGAAGGTACGGCCGAGGACGTTGCCGCACAGCACGACGACTTTATGGTCAAGGCGCGCGCCATGGGTATTGAGCCGCCGCTTGACCCCATCATGGGCATCATCTTCGTGCCTCTGCCGGTCATCCCGACGCTCCGCATTCGCCCCGAGGGCATGTTCGACGTCACGACCTTCACTTACGCCGACTAGTCATCGGGGACGTTCTTAAACGACTAGTCGTTGGGGACACTCTTTGGCGTGTCGCCTGACGCTGCGATTGTGGGACCTCTGGCATGTGTGAGCTATTTGCCAGGTCCTTGTAACGTTTACGCCCGCGGAGTCTTATTTGAGCTCCCTTTGGGTACGTTGGAATCGGATACACGTTCGATTCCAACAAGCCCGAAGGGAGCTTTTCTATGTTTAAACTGATTGCATCCGATATGGACGGCACACTGCTTGACGAAAACGGCCAGGTGCCTCCCGAGACCTACGAACTGATTCTGGCACTACACGAGCATGGCGTGCATTTCGCCGCATCGTCAGGTCGTCGCTACGATCGCCTGTGCGAGTTCTTTGCGCCCGTTCGCGACAAGATGGACTTTGTCGCCGCTAACGGCGCCCAGGTCTATGCCGACGGTAAGATGGTAGACCGTGAGGTGTATTCCCACCTGGCGATTCGAAGGCTCGCCCAAGCCGTCAGGACGTTTCCCAATCTGCATCTTGCGCTCTTTGACCGAACCAAGTCCTTCCTGCTCGATGACGAGTGCAAGTTCGTGCGTGAGGTCGATAAGGACCTTCCCAATGCCGAGCGTATTTGGGAGCTGCCCGATCCCAGCGTAAATATCATCAAAGCGAGTATCTTTTGCGACGAC